>CAIXVE010000081.1 GCA_903922825.1 uncultured Micrococcales bacterium
GCGTTCTCGTTAGCTCTCTTCTTGTTAGAAAGAAGACGAGCACGAAGGTTTGGATCCAACTCAACTTTACGAATACGAGTGGCTTCAGGGGTAACCTCAACACACTCATCTTCACGAGCAAACTCAAGACACTCTTCCAAAGAAAGCTTCTTTGGTGGGGTTAGCGCTTGGAATTCATCAGATGAAGAAGCACGCATGTTAGTTAGCTTCTTTTCCTTAGTGATGTTCACATCCATGTCATCAGCTCTTGAGTTCTCACCAACCACCATTCCGGCATAAACCTCACTGGTTGGCTCAACAAAGAATGATCCACGTTCTTGCAAAGCAATCATCGCAAACGGAGTCGCAACACCGGCACGGTCAGCAACCAAAGATCCGTTAGTTCTGGTGACAATTTCTCCAGCCCAAGGCTCATAACCTGCTGAGATAGCGTTAGCGATACCAGTTCCCTTAGTTGACGTTAGGAACTCAGTTCTAAAGCCAATCAATCCACGGGAAGGAACAAGGAATTCCATACGAACCCAACCGGTTGAGTGGTTCACCATGTTCTTCATGCGACCCTTACGAGCAGCCAACAGCTGGGTCATAGAGCCCAAGAACTCTTCAGGAACATCGATGGTTAGATCTTCAACAGGCTCGTGCAACTTGCCATCGATCTTCTTGGTAACCACCTGAGGCTTACCAACAGTCAGTTCATAGCCTTCACGACGCATTTGTTCAACCAAGATGGCTAGAGCTAGTTCACCACGACCCTGAACTTCCCAAGCATCTGGTCGTTCAGTAGGAATTACTTTGATAGACACGTTACCGATAAGTTCACGATCCAGACGATCCTTCACCAAACGAGCTGTTACCTTCGCTCCCTTAACCCGACCTGCCATAGGAGAAGTATTAATACCAATGGTCATCGAGATAGCTGGGTCATCAACTTTGATTAGTGGCAGTGGTCTAATGTCATTTGGATCAGCAAGAGTTTCACCGATAGTGATCTCTTCAATGCCTGCAACAGCAACAATGTCACCAGCGGTTGCTGAATCGGTTGGGAATCTCTCTAAAGCTTTGGTTTTCAGAAGTTCAGTAATCTTCACGTTCTGTGTGGTTCCATCTTGACGAACCCAAGCAACCTGCTGACCCTTGCGAATCGTTCCGTTGAAAATACGAAGCAGAGCAAGACGACCCAGGAACGGTGAAGCGTCAAGGTTGGTTACGTGCGCCTGCAAAGGAGCCTCATCGTCGTAAACCGGAGCTGGGATGTGCTTTAAGATAGCTGCGAAAAGTGGCTCAAGATCTTCATTGTCAGGAAGAGTTCCATCAGCAGGCTTATTCAAGCTCGCACGACCGTTACGACCAGAAGCATAAATAACTGGTAGGTCTAGGATCGCATCAACATCAAGATCCGGAACATCTTCGTGAATGTCTGAGGCAAGACCCAAAAGCAAGTCATGTGTTTCTTCAACAACTTCATCAATACGAGCATCTGGACGGTCAGTCTTATTTACTAGCAAAATAACAGTCAGGTTCGCTTCTAGCGCCTTACGAAGCACGAAACGGGTCTGCGGTAGTGGACCCTCAGAAGCGTCAACAAGAAGAACAACACCGTCAACCATGGACAAACCACGTTCAACTTCACCACCAAAATCAGCGTGACCTGGGGTGTCGATCACGTTGATAGTGATCTCTTTGCCATCAGCACTTGGACCTTTATAGGAAATAGCGGTGTTCTTAGCCAGGATAGTAATACCCTTTTCACGCTCAAGATCTCCTGAGTCCATGATGCGCTCACCGAGGTTAGCGTGATCACCAAAGGAACCGGTTTGACGAAGCATGGCATCAACCAAAGTGGTCTTACCGTGGTCAACGTGAGCAACAATAGCTACGTTACGAATATCGTCTCTGGAGACTTGGGCCATTTAGGGGTCCTTTGGGCATAGTTAAACGACTTTAGAAATCGCTCTGGGGATTGATTGGGCTTTGAACCCGATGGTTAAAGTCTAACCGAGGTGGGTATAAAACCCACCTCGGTTAGCTAAATAGATTTAGTTGCCTCCGCTAGCCAACAAAGCAGCTCTCGCCTCACGGCGCTTCTTCTGCTCAGCTGGGTTAGGCACTGGAACAGCCGCCAAAAGGTTCTTGGTGTATAGCTCCTGAGGGTTGTTCAATATCTGGTCACGAGGACCAATTTCAACCAATTTACCGTGCTGCATAACTGCAATACGGTGAGAAAGAATCTCAACCACAGCGATGTCGTGGCTAATGAACAAACAAGCGAAGTTCAACTTGCCCTGAAGCTCCTGCAACAGGTCTAGGAATCTAGCCTGAATCGAAACGTCAAGAGCAGAAGTTGGCTCATCCGCGATCAGAATGTCTGGGTTTAGGGCCAAGGCACGTGAAATACCGACTCTTTGACGCTGACCACCTGAAAGCTCGTGTGGGTAACGGTTTCTGTAAGAGCGAGGCAATTCAACCTTGTCCAAAAGGTCTTCAACCATAGTGTTCAGCTCAGCACCCTTAGCGATACCTGCAAGGAAGATTGGTTCACCAATACTTTCACCGATAGGTAGACGTGGGTTTAGAGAAGACGCTGGGTCCTGGAAAACGATTCCAGTGTGACGTCTAATTGAACTTAGTTTCTTTTGGGGTGCACCTGCGATTTCTTGCCCAACAACTGAGATTGAACCAGACTTGACCGGAATCAAACCGATAGCAGCACGTCCAATCGTTGTCTTACCAGAACCAGATTCACCTACTAAACCAAGAATTTCACCTGGGAAGATGTCAAAGGACACATCCTGAGCCGCGACGAATGCTGGGATACGTCCACGCTTTGGATACTCAATAACAACATTCTTCAGACTAAGAACAGGCTTGGCCTCTTGCTTGATTTCCAAGGTACGCATAGGAACTGAGCCAAGCTTAGGAACAGCTGCCAGAAGCTCTTGGGTGTATGAGTGCTGAGGGCGGTTGAAGATGTTGTCAGCAGTGTCATACTCAACAGTTCTTCCATCCTTCATAACCAAGATGTCGTCAGCCATGTCTGCAACGACACCCATGTCGTGAGTGATCAGCAAGATGCCTGAGTTCAACTTGTGACGAAGATCTCTCATCAAGTCCAAGATTTCAGCCTGAACAGTAACGTCAAGAGCGGTAGTTGGCTCATCAGCGATCAGCAACGCAGGGTCACAAGCTAATGCAACAGCAATCATCGCACGCTGTTTCTGTCCACCGGAAAGTTGGTGAGGGTATTTATCAATAGAAACTGTTGGGTTTGGGATACCAACCAAGTCAAGAAGCTCTGTGGCACGAGCTTTAGCAGCCTTAGGACCGAGGCCTAGGTGCAAACGAAGTGTTTCAACAATCTGGAACCCAATAGTGTAAACCGGGTTCAAAGCAGTCATTGGCTCCTGGAAGATGTAAGCAACTTCTTTACCTCTGAAACTTTGCAACTTTGAGCTAGAAGCCTTGAGCATGTCAACGCCCTTGACCTCAACTGAACCACTGGTTCTAGCGTTCTTTGCAAGAAGTCCCATCAAACCCATGGCGCTGGAAGACTTACCGGAACCAGACTCACCAACGATGGCAAGCGTCTTACCTGGCTGGATTTCAAAGTTCATGTCCATAGCGGCTGGATACCAGAAACCATCAACCCAGAAATCAACGTTGTAGTTCGAAACCTTAAGTACTGGCTGTGTCATTATGCGTTTTCCTTTTTAGCGATGGTATTTACTGAGAGAATATCTTTATGAATAATGAAGTCGTTTTCAAACCCAAAAGCAACTTGATTTGGGGCTCGATTGCTCTCACATTCGATGGTCTTTACTTGATTCAGTCCGTTTTCTATAACGAAGGCCTTAGCAACCCGATCGTAGACGTGTTTGTTGGAGCTGTCGGTGGTCTTGGCATCTTTAGCCTTTGGATTAGACCAAAGCTGACCCTTGCTGAAAACCACATTATTGTCACAAACCCGATTAAAAAGCACGTCATCGATTACAAAGACGTTGTTTCCGTCACGACCAAATGGGGTCTGTCCATTGAACATTCCAAAGGAAAGACCAGAGTCTGGGTTGCTCCAGCCAACGGCAAGCAGCGCTGGGCTACCAACACTCGCCTGGGCTGGGGATACAACAGCAGACTCCCCCTTGCTAGCAAGGAAACCAAAGAGAGTCAGACTGCCAGCCAAAGCCTTAACAGCGACAGCGGAATTGCTGCCTCTCTCATTCTCGATCGTGTGAAGAAAAGTCATTAAGCTTTTGCTTTCTTAGGTGACTTCACCTTGACAGCTTTACCGATTGTTCTAATCTGGCGTGGGTCGAATGCATCTCGCAAACCGTCACCAATGAAGTTGATAGACAAAGCGATAGCGATAATGAAGGCACCTGGCCACCAGAACAACCAAGGAGCCACGATAAACGAGTCCTGGTAGTTGCTGATAAGCAAGCCAAGTGAAACGTCTGGAGCCTTCACACCGAAGCCTAGGTAGCTAAGCGCTGACTCGGTAAGAATTGCACCTGAGAGCAGCAAGGTTCCAGACACGATAATCACACCAACGGCGTTAGGCAAAATGTGCTTGAAGATAATTCTTCGGTTTGAAGCTCCTGCCACTCTTGCTGCGTCCACGAACTCACGTTCACGTAGGGTCAAGAATTCAGTTCTCACGAAACGGGCTAGACCCATCCAGGCAAAAAGACCAAGCATGATTGCCAGTGGAACAACACCGAGGTTACCGAAACGTGAACCAATAACACCACCAAGAACCAAGGTTGGTGTTACAAGGAACATGTCGGTGATTCTCATAAGAATCGCGTCAATAATTCCACCAAAGAATCCAGCTACAGCACCGATTACGGTTCCGAAGAAGATTCCTAGTGCACCAACGATAACCATTACAGTTAGCGACTGCTCAGCTCCACGAGTTACTAGGGCCCACCAGTCAACACCTATGTCGTCAGATCCGATAGGGTGAGCACCAAATCCCATAGGGCTTCCATCGATGAATGAAGGTATTAGGTCCATGGTTGGGCAACCAGTCATACCACCGTTACAAGTACTCTCCAAAGCTCCAACTGGATCGATGTCAAGAATGTATAGCGGCCACCAACCGTGAACGGTTATTGGGTGTGTGTCGGTTCCCAGGTGAATACCTGAAGATGAGAAAACCAGAAGGGTTAGGAAAATCAAGAAGAACAAGGAGAACACAGCAACCTTGTGTCTAAAGAACTTCTGACGAATAATCTGCCCTTGGCTAAGTCCCTCTGTCTCCCGTGTTGCAGGTGTTCCAGTGGTCTCGGCGCTTTGCGACTTCACTTTTTTCTTTCCGAACATTTTGATTACTTCCTGATTCGAATACGAGGGTCAACGACACCGAATAACAAGTCGGCGACTAAGTTTGCTAAAACAGTTAATACAGATCCGAGAATGAACACACCCATGAAAAGGTTCAGGTCGTAGTTACCAAGTGCCTGATTGAATACAGAACCCATTCCCTTCCATCCAAAAACCTTCTCAGTGATAATAGCTCCACCGATAACACCAGCAAAGTCGTTCACGAGGATTGTGGTTAGAGGCAACATAGCATTTCTCAACGCGTGTCGCATGATCACAGTTCTTTCGTTCAAACCTTTAGCTCTAGCTGTTCTGATGTAATCCATGTTTAAAACCTCTAGAAGGCTCGCACGAGAGTAACGAACATATCCAGCGAAGGAGATTAATGTAAGAGCCAAAGTCGGCAAGATTAGGTGCATTAACAAGTCAAGTCCCGAGAACCAGAAGTTGTTTCTTTGTGCGTCAGTCAAAATGTCTGTTGCCTGACCAAGTGTTGGAACAACTCTTCCGTGAACACCGTCAGAGTTGTAATACTCAGGGAAGACCTGCATGAATCTATCAAGCAGAATCGGCAAGGTTGCTAAGAATGCTGTCAAAACGGCAGTCCTAATGTTCACCTTCTTATCGATCTTCTCAACAAAGTTTCCGATAACACAAGCAGCAAAAATCGAGATAGAGAAGATTAAGAAGACTGCCAAAATTCCAGCGTTCTTACCCAAAATTAGCTGGAAAGGATAGTAAGCCAAAGTTACGAAACCGGCGGTGGCTAGACCAGCTGTAAGTGATCTCTTGTTGGCTAATCCGGTTGACAATTGAACGATTACAACAGCGATACCGAAAGCCAGAACTCCAATACCTACGATTCCCAAGCCAGGCTGTAAGAACCAATTAGTAACGTTCGCGATTTCCAGAAGACCGGCTACTACAACTGATGCCCCAGCAAAGATTGCAAAATACATCTTTCTAGAGCCACCGATGATTCCAGAAATTATGAAACCAGCAACCAAACCAAACCCAATGGACACCTGCGGTGGAATCGTTGGATTCAAAAGGAAGTCGTTGAAACTGATTGCTAAATAAAGTTTTAGCAGCACGGCTACCCAGAAAATTGGGATTGAGAAAAGTAGGAATGAAATGAAGGTCATTGAGTAGTCAAACCTGGTGTACTGACGAATCGCAGTGATCATACCGATTGTGATACCAATAACAATTGCAAGAATTGTAGAACCAATTACCAATCTGAATGTAATTGGAATTGCTCGCCCGATTACTTCGAGCACTGGGAAACCCAAACGAGTTTTACCAAGATCTAGATGACCCCATAGACCTGCAACCGCTCCACGCAACCACAGGAAGAAGCGAACAGGTGGTGGCACGTCAAGCTGCAGTTCACGAATCATTTGCTTGATCAAGAATGCTTTATTCTTCTGGGTGCTCTCACCGAATACAGATAGCGGGTTCGAAGAGTATGCCATCAAGTTGTAGGAGAGGAAGCTAGATCCACCAATGATTAGCAACATCATTCCGATGCGTCTTGTTATGTAAGCAAACAATTTTTATGCCTTTCAACTTTGTAAAGCACACATTTCAAAAATGCGACCTTATGAATTCTACAACACTTGCAAGATTAACTCCTGATTAAAGCATTTCGGGGCATCCAATAAAGGATGCCCCGAAACTCTTACTGCTAAGACTCTAAGGTCTTAGAAGTGCCACTGCCAGAAGTTCCAAACAACGTCGTAACCAATTGGTTCTGGCTTGACGTTTGCAACTGCTGAGTTGTAAGCAGTTAGCGTTGGGTTCTGGTATAGAGGTAGACCCCAGTAGTTGTCGTGCGCGATCTTTGCGATAGCGGTACGGTAGGTAAGGATCTGTGCATCGGTTAGAACGTCTGACTGAAGCTTGTCAGAGTAAACGTCTACCTTGCTGTTTGCCCAACCCCACTCGTTGTTTCCACCGTCGCTCTGGTACTCTGCGGTTGCAGTTCCCTGAGTCACAGCTGTGATTGAGAAACCGTGGAATGAAACGTCATACTGTGGGTCGTAGAAGTCAGGGACACCATCGTTTCCACCGTCAGAGTCGCTGAACATGTCAGCGCTTCCGTAGTTAACAATGTTGAAACCAGCCTTCTTCTCTTCAGCAACGATCAAAGCAGCCATTGAGTTTCTCAATGACGATGTTCCTGCGTGAAGCATGTGGACTGTCACCTTTGAGGTGTCTGCGTCTGCAGTTGGGTAGTACTTCTGAACCAATGCCAAAGCACGAGCGGTTCTGTCAGCCTGGCTACCAACTGAGTATTCAGCAGTTCCTGATGCAGAGGTGATTGAGTTGTAGTTTGTTGTTCCTCTAAATGCGAAGTCAGTGTCCAAAGTTGAAGCACTTGGATCGACTGGAGCAACTAGGTTAGCAACGAACTGTGCGCGAGGAAGAGCAAGCAAGAATGCGTGACGAAGGTCTTTAGCCTTCTTGCTGTTACCTGCAAACGGACCGGTAGGAACGTCACCATCTGAAAGTGCACCAGTTCTTAGACCAAGGATTGAGTAGGATCCACCAACGCTAGTCTGCACGGTTACACCGCTTAGACCGGACAAAGTAATCTTGTCAGCAGCCTTAGGAAGTGTGTTTGTGTAGATGTCAATGTTGTGGTTCTGCAAAGCCTGAACAGCTGCAGTGTTGTCCTGGATAACCTTGAAAACAATTGTGCTTACAGGAGCCTTGGTAACAACGAAAGTAGGACCTGACTTGTAAAGAGAGTTCTTTACTAGAGTCATGCTGTCGCCATCAACCTTTGAAACAACCTTGTAACCACCATTGCTGATTAGGTATAGAGGGTTGGTGTTTGAGTTGATGTTAGCTAGGTTGTAGTCGTTAGTCCAAACGTCACCCATCTTCTGAAGTTGTGCAGTGTTCTTGCTTGTGAAGTCATTCAAGAATGCAGCCTTAGCAGCAAGTGCGTCGTCTACTGTGTAGCTCTTACCATTGTTCTTCGCAGCTAGAAGCTCTAGAGCGTGAACAGGTGATGGACCAGGAGCTAGTAGCTGCCAGTCAACCATTGGCTGGTCGTAGTTAACGGTCAATGTGTAGTGGTCAGCACTTAGAACTGGAAGACCAATAACGTGTGAACCGTAAGCACCACCATAGCCAACGCTGTCGAATGCTGGAGTCTCAGAGCTTGGGTCACCTAGACCTGCAGACTTTGAGTAAGCATCAGAAGCGATAACGTGTGAAAGCAATAGGTCAACTGCGTCAATAGGAGTACCGTCAGACCACTTCTGGTTCTTAACAACTGTGTACTTGATTGAGAACAATGTTGGTGTGTTCTTAGCAATTGACATCTTTCCAAACTTAGTGTTCATAACTAGGTTTGTCTGGTCGTCGTAGTATGTGTAACCCATACCGGTTGGGTAAACAGCACGTGCGTTGTAAGCGGTGTTACCTGCAGAGGTACCCGAGTTCAACGATGTGATGTCACCAGTTGACAGAATTGTCAATGTAGATTGCGTAGCCGAAGCTGGTGCAGCACCAACAGCAGCGAACGCGGTTGCGGCCAAAGCAGCTGTAGCAGCTACTGAGAATGCGCGCAATAGCGATCTAGATTTCATTTGCATCTCCTTGTTAGGTTTCGTATAACTAGTGAGTAAACCCTCTAGTTATACCTGTAAGGGTAACCTACACCTTATTAAAGGTTTTAGGAAACGATTTTGTTCAAATTGTTACACTTTACGTCACCTGAACTTTGGCGGGTGTTAGGAAGCCATTTCGATCTAGAGTGCGTGTCAATTTTGGGCTAAATCAAAAAAGTCCCGAGCGCATGTTCGGGACTAATTTTGGTTCAAATCATGGCTAGGCAGTTGGGTAGAAAGCCAACAAAATGGTGGTAATCAGCGAAACCACAAGCAGCATTACTCCCGATTTATAGCTGTATTTGATCTCTTTACGAGCGATATGGACGATATTGGCAAGAATCATGACCAAGGTAAGCCCTGCACCAGCCAAAACACCCAAAATCAGTGCCCAGTCGAAATTGAATACTGTCACAGCTACCGGAGCCAAAATAACCCCTAAACCACCCAAAACTTCAGCTAAACCAATGAATTTAGTGGTTCCTTTAGGTGCCTTAGCAACCCAACCCCAGCCAGCTTCAAGTAATTTATAGGCAGGTGTCTGCAACTTATGCAAACCAGCCTTGATAAAGGCATATGCGGTGAATCCGGCAAAGCCCAGGGTCACAATAATCAATAAAACGTTCATATTTGTTCTTTCTATTCAGTTGAGTCAGGTCTAGACTTCTATTAGTAAAGCACCACTTGACTAAAAAGTCAAGTACCCCTTTACTAGAGCGTGTCGAAGAAAGAGTAACCATGGAAGTAAAGGTTCATGCCGAAAGGACCAGCGAAGGCTGGCAGGCTCAAGTAGCCGGTCCTGAAGGCTTCACCGTTACCGCACGCCGCCTCGACCAGTGCAAAGACCTCGTAGCCGAAAGAGTCAAAACTCTTGAAGAGCAAAAGGGCAACGCTGAAGTCTGTGAAGTTGTTATCAAGGTAGAAGCAGAGCTCCCAGGCATCATCTGTGATCTAGAAGCAGCAAAGATCAAAATGCAGGAAGCCCAAAAGCTTCAAGACGAAGCATCCTCAGAAATAAGAGATGTCGTCAGCAGAATGCGTGACGAAGGACTAACCATGCGTGATATAGCAGTATTGCTCGGCGTCTCGCCTCAGCGGGTGGCTCAACTAATCAACTAGTTATTAGGTTTGCAGAACTGTGAATCTATGCCGAAAGCTTTATGAAACCCAGGTTTGCATTCGGTTTCGCTGCTGGTAAACACAAAACCAGCACCAACTAGAAGCAAGAAAACCAAAATAATGATCTTGCCTCTGACATCTCTTGGAGTAATGACTGCTGGAACGACATAACGAACACGTTGCCCCGTTCGCAGATAGAAAATTGCAAACAAAGCAAAACTAATTCCAAAGACAATCAACGCATAAAAACTATAAAGGTTCCAGTAATAAGTTCCGACTCTAAATGCTTCGCAGTAATCCCCCGCCATGCATAGTGCCACCTGAGTTGGCATTGTGTAGAGATTTATCACAGCAGCAAGGAGGAAGGCCGCAAAGCTAATTGAGGTTCCCCTCGAAAGAAAAGTGTTTGTTGATTTAGTCATGTCCCCTCATTTCTTAAGGTAACAATACTGAGATGGCACCTTTTCTACAAGAGCGCAAAACTTTCCTACTTAACGAAGCTGAGTTCTGAAGTAGGGATAGCCCTCAAAGATCTACCAGGTAAATCCATATAACCAAAGTTGTCATTGAACTCATTGACAATCACATCGGCTAATACTGTGTGTCCATTCCATGAGTAATCGGTGGTGCTGTGTGCATCGGCCAAAACCGTAACGTCGTAGCCTTTCTCTTGAGCAGCATGAGAAGTGTGTCTAACGCAGTTGTTGGTTTGCATACCTGAAATAAACACATGACCAACATTCAGGCTTTCTAGAATCTCTTCCAGATTGGTTCTTTCAAAGGAACTTGGAAAAACCTTACGAACCTTCTGCTCAGATTCCAAAGGTGAAAGCTCATCAACTATCTGCCATGCTTCAGAATCTATTGGCATTTCTTCATCAGAGTGCTGAACCCAGATCACAGGAACATCTGCCTCCCTGGCTTTACTAACAGCCAAGTTGATGTTCTCCAAAACAGATTCAAGGTTATAAGCACCTTCAACAACACCATTTTGAACATCGATAACAAGAAGTGCAGATTGAGTTCTGTCCGGAAGAGTAGTCATAGAAATATTGTATTTAGGTTAAAGAAAAAGGCAGCCGCAAAAGCGACTGCCAATTCCTTTATAACTAATTAGTTGTTTGCAAGTGCAGGAATGATAGCTCCTGAGAATACCTGCCAAGCAAGCAGTGACTTAGCTGCGAAGCTAAGTGTGATGTATACACGCTCACCGAATAGGTAGTCCTTCCACTTGCCAACCTGGCGATACTGAAGTGCCTGGTTGATAGCGAAAGTGTTGAATGCAATGAAGATGGTAACGATGATTCCGATAACGAAACCTGGAATCTCGTTGTGACCTGAATAGCCTGGGCGGAAAGCTGAAATACCGATAATGATCCAAGGAACAACTCCGGTCATGCAACCCATGATGTATGGAAGAGCCTTACGATTACCTGGCTTCTCATACTTCTCCTGCAAAGCACCGAACAAAATCATGCTCGCGTTCACAGCGAACACTGCAATCAAGCCAGCGAAGTCGGTGAAACCGTTCAACAGCATGATTGAAGTGATCATGATTGATGAAGATAGTGAATACTCAGTCCAACGGAAGTAGTTGTGAGTGTTAGCTAGACCATCAAAGTAACGCTTCTTGAAGAATGGAGAAATAATCGCGAAGTGGAAGATAGCAGAAAGCAATAGGAAAGCAATGATTGCTCCACCGAGGTTTAGTGTGAAAAGAACCACGTGTTCTGGAGCCTGAATTACAAATCCACCTACGTTATCTCCAGTCTTGAATCCTGGGGGTCCCTGCATCCAGTCAGCGGTAACCGGGAAATAACCCTGAACCTTAACCTGAAGAAGAATTGCTGTTAGAGCTACTGCAGAAACTAAGTGCAGAACACCTGCAATGAAGTTGTATCTAGTTAAACCTTTTTCGCTCACCTTATTGGCAAGCTTCTCTGTCTTATTTGAAGCCATGATCCAAACCTTTCTTTGGGTATTAGTTCGAGCCTATGGGAGATAAAGGTAAAAAGCCTGTATTCAAATGGATACAGACTAACTCTTGAATGTTCGATCCTTAATTCGAAGGTAACCTTGAACTATGCCTATCTATAACGACATCACAGAAGCATTTGGCAACACTCCCCTAGTTAGACTGCAACGAGTAATGGATGGAGCTCCTGCCGAGGTACTAGCAAAGCTGGAGTTTTATAACCCTTCCGCATCAGTGAAAGATCGTCTAGCTATTGCCATGGTTGATGCTGCAGTCGAATCTGGTGAGCTAAAGCCTGGTGGAACGCTAGTTGAAGCAACCTCGGGTAACACAGGTATCGCTCTAGCCATGGTTTGTGCTGCTCGAGGATACAAAGTTATTTTGACCATGCCAGAGAGCATGAGCATGGAACGCAGAATGCTTCTCAAGGCCTACGGAGCCGAGTTGGTTCTAACCCCAGCTGCCGAAGGTATGCGCGGAGCGGTTGCTAAAGCAGATGAAATAGCAAGCGAAACTCATGCGGTTGCTGTTCACCAGTTCGCGAACCCAGCTGGACCAAAGATCCACCGTGAAACAACCGGTGCTGAAATTTGGAGAGACACCAACGGTGAAGTTGACATATTTGTTGCAGGCATCGGAACCGGAGGAACTATCACCGGTGTTGGTCAAGCACTAAAGGCGCTAAACCCAAACATCAAGATCATTGCTGTTGAACCTCTGGCTTCACCGATTCTCAATGGTGGAACACCAGCAGGTCACCCAATCCAAGGTATTGGCGCAAACTTTGTTCCAGAAGTTCTCGATAGAGATATTTATGATGAAGTTCTCGATGCCCCTACTGATGAAGCCTTTGCGTACGCTCGTCGACTAGCAGCTGAAGAAGGAATCCTTGGCGGTATCTCTTCAGGCGCTGCAGCTTGGGGTGCATCGCAACTAGCGAACCGTCCTGAAAATGCCGGAAAAAAGATTGTTGTTCTGCTTGCATCCTTTGGCGAGCGCTATCTTTCAACACCTCTCTATAAGGATCTCCTTGAAAGCTAGGAACACCATTCGTTTAGGTGAAAACATCAGGGCCATTCTTGAGCGTGACCCCGCGGCTCGCAACGCATTCGAAGTTGTTCTCACAACTCCTGGCTTGCATGCGGTTTGGAACTATCGTCAAGCACACTTTCTTTGGAACTGCGGTCTAAAAACTTTAGCCAGGATGTGGGCTTACGCTGGACGTTCAATCACAGGCGTTGAGATTCATCCCGCAGCAAAAATTGGTCGACGACTAGTAATCGATCATGGCATGGGTGTGGTCATAGGTGAAACCTCAATCATCGGTGACGATGTGTTGATTTATCATGGGGTAACACTCGGCTCAAAAACAGGGGTTCGAGGTAAGCGTCACCCAACCATCGGTAACAACGTAGTTCTCGGCGCTCAATCAACAATCATTGGGAACATCACGGTTGGCGACGGTGCAAGAGTTGGAGCTGCAACAGTAGTGATCCATAATGTTGCTGCTGGAACCACTGTGGTTGGCAATCCAGCTAAAACTATTTAGAGACCCCCTTAAATAGAAAAACCTCCTAGCTCTAGGAGGTTTTTGTATTTGGAACATATGGGATGGTGGAGATGGGGGGAATTGAACCCCCGTCCATGACTCGGAACCGAACTCTTCTACGGGTGTAGCTTCACTAAACGTTTTACTCGGTCACAATTTTTGCATGAAGCGACTAAATTGACTGACCCAGCCTGAGTTGAAGTCCCTTGCAGCCCTAAGGCGTAACTACAAAGCAAGATTTCTAAATGACGCCAGGACCCAACACGAAATCAAAGTTGGACTGACGGACTTCGGGCTAGCGGCTATTAAGCGGCTAGGGCAAAGTCGGTGCTGTTAGTTTTTGCACCTATGTTTTGCAGAGGGAGTTTTCGAGATAACTCTGCATTCTCGACCCGCTTCTTTTCGACTCAAAAAGCCTTGTCGAAACCGATCATCCCCATATTGAATTACCAAAACCTTTATTTCTAAAGGCTAGATAACTATAAAGCTATCTACTGACAATAACTAGGCCTACGCCTGGTTTATTCCCTGAATTACCAGTCTTTACCTTTAGTAGACATAGCTCGATCCGCTTCACGCTTATCTTGACGTTCTTTCAGAGCCTGTCGCTTGTCATACTCTTTCTTACCTTTAGCTAGAGCAAGCTCAACTTTCGCTCTGCCATCTTTGAAGTAGAGAGATAAAGGTATAAGTGTGAAACCTGATTCTTTGACCTTTGCCTGTAATTTCAAGATCTCATCTTTATGAAGCAGTAACTTACGCTTACGTCTAGTGCTGTGGTTATTCCATGTCGCCTGAAGGTATTCCGGGATGTGAACATTCTCAAGCCAAGCTTCACCGTTATCGATATCTGCATAGCCATCGACCAAGCTGGCTCGGCCTGCTCTTAGGGATTTCACTTCAGTTCCGGATAGGACAATGCCAGCCTCGAACACGTCTTCAATGTGATAGTCGTGTCGGGCTTTACGATTGGTGGCAACCACTTTCTGGCCACGTTCTCTAGGCACGGTAATTCTCCTGAACTAATAGACCTGATTTATCAAGTCAGCAGACCAGTCTAACCGCTAGACCCGTAAATATCTCCTGATAGATGAAGCAGCAGCGATACCTGCAAGTAGTCCGCCAAGACCAACTAAGGCCGGTAACAGTGTGAAAGCATCGCCCAAACCAACAAAGCTAGTGAACGGTAATTGCTGAACTAAATAACCCTGAACAAAGTAGTTCACGACAGCAAGGATCGCTCCTCCGGCTAACAGTGAACCAATCACACCGGCAACAACACCTTCCAAAATGAAAGGCAGTTGGATATAGAAATTACTTGCTCCAACCAACCGCATGATGCCGATCTCTCTCCTACGCATAACCGCAGAAAGTCGAATAGTGGTTGAAATCAAAAGTGCCGCTGAGAACAACATCAAAGCTGCAATTGAAATAGCCGCCAAACTGGCTATGTTCAACATGCTGAAAATCTGATCCAGGTAGGTTCTCTGGTCTTTTACCTGCTCAACACCGGACAGACCACTGAAACTTTCAATGACGATTGGTGCTTGGTTAGGATCTTTTAGCTTCACCCAGAATGTTTCGTTCAACTGAGCAGGGGTTACGTATTTAGCAACAGCATTGTTCTTGAACTCATTCTGGAAAGTCTTATATGCCTGTGCATGATTCTCGAAAAAAGCCTTAGCGATATACGGCTTTAGAGTATTTGAGTTGAGTCTTGTGTTCACAGTTGCCTGAACATCATTACTTGCTTCTCCCTGCGGGCAAACATCTTTAGGTGAGGTGGCTGTGCAGAGGTAGATAGCCACCTGAGCTTTGTCGTACCAATATGTTTTCATTGAGCCTATTTGCTGTTGCAACAATCCTGCTGTACCAACAAAGGTTAAAGATATAAAGGTAACTAAAATAACTGAGATAACCATCGACAGGTTCCGCCTAATTGCGATTCCCATCTCAGTGAAAACAAAACTAGCTCTCATTTGTTACCGTATCCACTACCTTGTTCATCGCGAACAAGTTTTCCTTGGCTTAGTTCGATAACTCTCTTACGATACTTATCAACGATTCCGCGATCGTGAGTAGCCATGAGAATTGTTGTCCCAGTCAGGTTAATTCTGTTCAACAAATCCATGATGCCTTCAGAAGTTTTTGGATCTAGATTTCCTGTTGGCTCATCACATAGCAGGATAGCTGGCTTATTAACAATTGCCCTGGCTAATGCAACTCTTTGTTGTTCTCCACCAGAAAGTTCAGACGGGAGTGAACTAGCTTTCTCCTCTAGGCCAACAAGCCTGAGAACCTCTGGGACCGCTTCGGCAATAAAGCCTTTGCTCTTCCCTATTACTTCCAAACTGAAAGCAACATTCTGGGCTGCCGTCTTATTTGGTAGCAATCTGAAATCTTGAAAAACAACACCGAGATTTCTTCTAAAACGAGGAACGCGACGGTTAGGAATGCCAACTAGGTTCTCTCCTAGAACATGAATACTCCCTGATGAAGGAATGTCTTCACGGAGGACCAGACGCATTAAAGATGACTTGCCGGATCCTGACGCTCCAACCAGAAAGACAAACTCGCCCTTATCTATCTCAATTGAGACATCATCGAGGGCTGGTCGCGGAGCTCCGCGATAGCTTTTAGTCACCTGGCTTATGGAAATCATTAGGTTTTTAGCCTAAGTTGCTATGTGTTAGTTCCAGCCCTAAGGCTAGGCCGTGTCTAGTGATTCTCAGGAAGTTTTACGCCAGCGAATACCCGCTGCAATAAAGCCAGCCAGTTCACCATCGAATACAGCGTCTGGGTTATTGACTTCAAAGTTGGTTCGTAGGTCTTTCACCATTTGATAGGGGGCCATCACGTAGGAGCGCATCTGATCCCCCCAGGAAGCAGTTGCATCTCCAGCCAACTGTTTCTTCTTAGCATCTTCTTCGCTGCGCTTAAGTTCCAATAATCGGCTCTGCAGAACGCGCATCGCTGCTGCCTTGTTTTGGAGTTGCGATTTTTCATTCTGACAAGAAACGACTATTCCGGTGGGGATGTGGGTAATCCGAACGGCAGAATCAGTTGTGTTAACTGACTGACCACCTGGACCTGAAGACCTGAATACATCGATACGTATATCGTTCTCAGGCACCTCAATTACATCTGTTTGTTCAATCAAAGGAACAACTTCAACAGCTGCAAAACTGGTTTGTCTTTTGCCTGCTGCATTGAAAGGGCTCATTCGAACTAAGCGATGTGTTCCAGCCTCAACTGAGAGTTCACCGAATGCGTAAGGAGCATCAATCTCCACCGTTGCAGATTTGATTCCAGCACCTTCAGCAAACGAGGTATCCAGAACAGAGGTCTTCCAACCCTGTTTCTCGCAATATCTCAGATACATTCGCAAAAGCATTTCAGCGAAATCTGTTGCATCATCACCACCAGCTCCAGATCGAATAGTCATGATTGCGGCCCTCGAGTCGTACTCACCGTTTAAGAGTGTCTGGACCTCAGCTAAACCTATTTCTTTTGTTAGTTTGCCAACTTCTGCTATGGCTTCTTTTTGGAGAGACTCATCTTGACCCTCATTACCAAGTTGAACCATAAATTCAAGATCATTTAGTCTTGCTAACAAATCATTTAGCCGTTTAACTTGTGCCTGTTTGCGCGAAAGACTAGAAGTAACTTGTTGAGCATTCTCGGTGTCATCCCACAGAGAGGGGCTTTGAGCTAATTTCTCTAACTCAGCTATTTCAAGCTCAAGTTTTGGCAGGTCAGAAACATGAGTAATGGTTTCTAAGGTTGCGCGTAACTGCTTGATTTCATTGGAAAGATCAAGCTCAGACATGTCTCCTAGTTTAACCGTTACTTTCCCCCAAGTGTTTTCCCCAGACTAGATAGATAGACTTCGCTTATGTCTAATGTGCGCGACAAAACAAAGGCGTTTAGCCTAATAGTCCTTGCAATACCGATGCTAGGTTCATTGGTTTCGATTCAATCCAGCCAAGCAGCCTTATCAACACCCGCCTACGACTTGGTCGTCCATGTTCCATCGCCAACTCTTCCAGCCAACGCCGCGGTCAGTGTTGCCAAGAGCACCGCTCCTAGCACCTCGATTGCAACCACCAGACTTGAATCGCTCGATAACTATGGCTGGTGGGGTGTAGTGCAGGTGCCTGCAAATAGTGGTTCTATTTGTTTCACAGCAACTGGATTAACACTTAGTTCAACCTGCATCGATCCGATTTCAACCCAGCAGGTTTGGTTGGACAGCAATGGAGTGCCATACCTTTCAAGAATCCAAGCTGCTAGAGACATCAAAGTTCACCTAAGCACAACGAACAAAACCGGAAGAACCGCCGTTTTAACCATCGGATCTCAGAGCGTGAGCCAACCTTTCGTAAAAGTTGGAACAACCGATTTTGTCGCCGACTTCAGCGTTTCAGGAAGCACGAGTACTTTCAGCATCAAAACCCAATCCACCAAATCAAAGAAACTGGTCGACGATGGGCCAGCTGTTTCAGGTGATGCTTCTAAACTTTCCGAAATATACCTAGTTACCAGTGGAACAATAATTTATTCCAGTGTTGCCCAAAGAGATAACTACGCGTTAATTCACTACCACCGCGATGACAATGCATATAAAGGTTGGGGGGCTCACCTCTGGCAGTTTGCAGGAAACAACGGTGCAGCATCACCAACACTTTGGGTTGCGCCGCAAAACCCAATTTCTTCAAAACCTGATAGCTGGGGTGTGACCTTCAAGGTGCCACTAACCACCTTTGCTAACAAACTTCCTTTCATACTTCACAAAGGTGAACTCAAAGACCCAGCTGGCGTAGACCAAAGCCTCGACCTGGGTAAATCAGGCTATGAAGTTTGGCTCGAATCGGGACACATTGACGCTGACGGAAACTACCTCACCTCCAATCCCCCGGTGGTTAGCCCGCAAGTAGATGGACTTTCGGTTGCTGACGCTTCGGCTCTCGCAGCTGACTCACCAAGATCATCTTTCGCGAGTGATTCAATCTACTTTGTAATGACTGACCGTTATAAGAATGGGGATCTCACTAACGACAAGGGTGGTTCAAACTCAAGCAGCAGATCTACCACTGGATTCGACCCAAGTGATCCAGCATATTCGCATGGTGGTGATCTATCTGGTCTAAGCGATGGATGCAATAAGAACGATGGTTCGGGTGATGGCTTACCAAGAATCAAGCGCCTGGGATTCACCGCCGTCTGGATAACTCCCCCGTTTAAACAAAACTTTGTTCAGGGTGGATCAGCGGCCTATCACGGTTACTGGATTGATGATTTCACTCAGATAGATCCACACTGGGGCACCAACGCTCAATTCAAGAGCTTTGTTGAATGCGCTCACCGTCTGGGCATCAAAGTGGTGATGGATATCGTTATGAATCACACTGGCGATGTAATTCAATACCGCGATGGAAACTATAACTTCCATAGCCAGCCAAACACAACAGCATATATTCCAAGCGGTCAAGAAACGATAAAAGCACCTTCATTCCTGAACGACATCAACAACTACCACAACCAAGGAAATGTCGGTGACTGGGGTAATCAAACCCAATACCAAAACGGTGACTTCTTCGGCTTAGATGACATCAAGACCGAAAACGCTGCGGTGATCAACGGTTTTGCCGACGTCTATTCGAATTGGATAAACAACTACGGAGTAGATGGCTTCCGTATTGATACCGCTAAACACGTTGATAACCAATTCTTCGGCAAATGGTGGCCCAAGGTCTTAGAACAAACAGCCGCAACCATGAATGCTAAAAGTGCAAACCTTTTTGCATTCGGTGAATTTTATGATTCCAGCAGTTCTAATTTAGCTAGCTACGTTCGTAAAAACGGTCTGCCCTCAGCGCTGGATTTTGCTTTCCAATCTAAAGTCTTAGGTTACGCAGCCGGTGGAGGTTCATCGAATTTCTCTGACTTCCTAAACCAAGACAACTTATTTGTGACTAAAGGTAAGAGTCCATACGATCTTGTGACCTTCTTAGGCAATCACGACATGGGTCGCTCTGCATACCTCATAAACCAAGGTGGACCTAATCGCGCAACTTCTCTTCTTCTTGCTAACGACATCATGTTTCTAACCAGAGGTATACCAAGTGTCTACTACGGTGACGAAGTTGGTTTCGTTGGTTCCGGTGGTGACAAAGCTGCGCGTCAAGACATGTTCGCCACCAAAGTTTCTCAATGGCAATACGAAGATAGAGTCTGGTCGGGAATCGATTCAACAACTGATTCTTACAACCTCGTGACCCCGCTCACCACTCGAATCACACTTCTTAACTCGCTTCGCAAAAAGTATCCAGCATTAGCAACAGGGGCCGAAACGGTTAGAAATTCAACGAACAATACGTTGGTGGTCAGTCGACTAGATAAAGCAGAGCGCAGGGAATACCTAGTTGCATTCAACTCAGGTAACACAGCCCAAAACTTGAGTATCACAACATCAACACCTTCATCGTCATGGACTCCGCTACTGGGTGCGACCAAGGCAGTAAGCAGTAACGCTTCGAACATAATCTCCATAACAGTTCCAGCTCGAGGCACAATTATTTATCGTGCTTCAAACCAACTGCCTGATGCCTCTGCGACAGTGCCTGTTTCACTGGGTGCCAGCGTCAATTCAGGTAGCCAGAATGTGACACTAACCGCAAACGTTTCAACCACCGATCTTGGCTCTGTGACTTGGGTTATCAAACAGGGCGATCAGCCTTGGAACATCCTCGGTACCGACGATTCACAGAGCTTTGGTATGACTTGGGATTATCAACCTTATGTTGGTACCGGGATTAGTTCTGGAACTAAAGTGACTTTAGTGGCCATCTATCGAAGTACCTCAGGAGCTATTTCAGTTTCTGGAGCAAAACAGATAACCATTCCATAAGCGATAATTGAGAGGTGTCTGAACCCAAAGCCTTCGCAAAGAGAAATCTGGTTTTCCCAGTATTCATTCCTTCATTTCTCTTCTCAACCGCTGAGTTCGGAATTATCCCAAGCGTTCCGGCAACCGCACAGCTTCTGGGAGCTAACCTAGCAACTGCCGGTGTGATCACAGCGATGATGATGGTTGGTCGCCTAGTTGCAGATATCCCCGCAGCTAAATTTGTCGATACTCTCGGTGAGAGAAAAGCAATGATTGCCGCCAGCCTCGCTGCTGCAATTGGGATCCTGGCCAGCCTCTTTGCTTTAAATCTTTTTATGCTCGGCGCAGGTGTCTTCATTGTTGGAGCATCAGCTGCTGTATTTGGCTTGGCCAGACTTGGCTGGATGACGGAACATGTTCCAGTTGCGGTTAGAGCAAGATCACTTTCGGTGCTAGGTGGCATGTTTAGAGCTGGCTCTTTCGCTGGTCCCGCATTAGGTGCTCTCATTATCAAGTTTTATTCCGTGCAAGCGGTGTATTACCTTCCACTTATTCTTTGTGCAGTAGCGGCACTAATTTTGTTCCTAGCCAATGGTGCTGAAGATGTCACCAAGAATGGTTCATCTTTTAAAGCAACATATTTGATTGCTAGAAGAGAAGGAAAAAAGCTTGCGAGCCTTGGAGTTGCTTCCTCCATACTTTCAGCACTTCGAGGAACAAGAATGGTTGGACTACCGCTTTTAGCAATCGCTCTGAAGATGCCGGCGGAACAGGCATCTTTGTATATCGCTTTTGCCGGTGCTCTCGATTTCGCAATGTTTTATCTCAGTGGCCAAGTCATGGATCGCTTCGGTCGAGGCTTTGCTGCTGTGCCGACTCTGGTTGGCTTGGGTCTAACTCATTTCCTAGTTGGTATTGCTGTTGACTCAAACACTTTCTTGCTTATAGCTCTCCTAATGTCTGTTGCCAATGGACTCGGCTCCGGAGTAATCATGGTTCTAGGGGCAGACATGGCTCCCAAAGATGCACGTAATGAATTCTTAGCCTCATATCGCTTGCTAGTGGACTTTGGTGATGCGGCTGCCCCTAACCTGCTATCGGCACTGATACTCCCATTAGGGCTGGTTGGAGCTATGGCATGTTTCGGTGGTCTTGGGTTAGTTGGAGCAGGACTCATGTTTAGATACATCCCGCGTTACGCTCTAGCTCCTGAACCTAGAAACTAGATACTTTGCACTCTGAGCATAGACTTAAAGGATTATGCAGAGACAAAAGCGTTTACTAGCAGCCATCGCTGGAATCACATTCCTGTTCGCAAGTTTTTCCCAAATAAATTTTGCTCAAGCCGATATTCCTTCCTACGATCTTGTGGTTCACGTGCCAAAAGCTTTACCTAAATCAGCGAAGGTTAGCGTTGCGCTTTCAAATAATAGTGCTCAAAGTATTGGTTCATCTCGAGCAATCGGAACCGATAGTTTTGGTTGGTTCGGTGTAGTTCAGGTTCCAGCTAACGCAGGAGCCATTCTGGTTTCAGCAACTGGTTTAACTCCAAGTCAAACCGCCATTGATCCAATTGGCCACCCTGAACTTTGGCTATCCGGTGCAGGAACTCCCTACACTTCCAAACTCCAAGCCACCGGCAAGGTGAGCGTACATTTGATGGCAACTGGTGCTGACAGGAAAAATAGATCTGTCCAGATTAAGGCAAACAACCAAACTTATTCAGCTAACTTCGACAAGAACCTGAATGCTACGCTAACCGTACCAACCAACCTGACTGATGTGACTCTTGGATTGTTTAGTAAAAGTGGGGGCACACTAAATCAAACAAGCTTCGACATGGACATCGATATCTCTGCGAACAGCGACCTCTATGTTTCTGATTCGGTAGATTACGTTGCCATATCGAAAGCTCAACTCCTAAACCAAGCCGTAATTCACTATCGAAGAGCCGACTCTAAATATGCTGGTTGGACCATAAATACTCTAAAAGACGCTACCTATGGTGGAGCTCTTAAGCCAAACACCTGGTCAGCATCACAAAACTCAGACAGCACTAAGCCAGATAGTTGGGGCATAACCTTTACTGTTTCGCTAGCTGAAGGCTCAAGACTTCTCCCCTACATTCTGCACAAAGCCAACACGGTTGATCCAAATGCAAACATTCAAGCTATTGACCTAGCTTCAAGTGGTGGTGAGGTTTGGATTGAATCCGGCAAAGCTGATGAAAACGGATCCACTATCGTCACGGCTCCGGTTGCGAAGCTAAGCAGCATCGAGGGGCCAAGCCAAGATGAGGCGACTGCATTAGTCGGAACCACCCCAAGATCAGCTTTTGCCAATGACAGCATCTACTTCGCCATGACAGATCGCTATAAAAACGGTGATTCAAATAATGACACCGGTGGTCTAGTTGGCGGTCCAGGCTCTACAGGCAATGACACCACTAATCCCGCCTTCTCCCATGGTGGAGATCTTG
Organism: uncultured Micrococcales bacterium; assembly: GCA_903922825.1. Classification (GTDB taxonomy): domain Bacteria; phylum Actinomycetota; class Actinomycetes; order Actinomycetales; family Microbacteriaceae; genus Rhodoluna. Next base: position 22,954 of record CAIXVE010000081.1, read on the forward strand.
CTGGGCTAATGGATGGCTGCAGTGCTAACGATGGTTCTGGTGACGGGCTACCTAGAATAAAGCGTCTGGGGTTTAGCGCAATTTGGATTAGTCCACCATTTGTTCAAGATTTCGTTCACGGTGGTAGCGCTTCCTACCATGGCTATTCAATAACCGATTTCACCAGGATTGATCCACACTGGGGAACCAATGAGCAATTCAAATCTTTCACCGATTGTGCTCACCGACTTGGCATAAAAGTAATTATGGACATCGTAGTTAATCACACGGCAGACATAATCTCTTTCACAAATGCCAGGGGATTTAGTGATGTTCCTAACCCAACTGCCTATATTCCTGACGGCGATGAAAATCTAAAGGTTCCAAGTTTCCTGAACAATTTGTCGAATTATCACAATATGGGGAACATTAGTAACTGGGGCAGCAAATTTGAATATCAGAATGGTGACTTCGGCGGTTTGGATGATATCAAGACTGAAAACCAAGCAGTCATTGATGGCTTCGCAACAGTGTATTCAACTTGGGTGAACGAATACGGAGTAGATGCCTTCAGAATTGACACCGCAAAACACGTTGATGATCAGTTCTTCAATAAGTGGTGGCCAAAGATGATCAGTCAAACTTCCTCAACAATGGCCCAGAATAATTCAGCGCTATTTGCCTTTGGTGAGTACTACGACGGCTCTTCAAGTTCGCTGGCTAACTACCTGCACACTCAAGCGCTTCCTTCAGCTTTAGATTTTGCATTCCAAAATTCAGCTGATTCTTTTGTGCGTGGTGGGCTAGCCACAGATTTGAGTTCACTTTTAGCTTCTGATAACGCGTTCCTAACTCCGACCAAGAGTGCCTACAATCTAGTAACTTTCCTAGGCAACCACGATATGGGTCGTGTCGCGAGCCTGATCGGAAATGGACTAAGTGCCGAGCAGCTTCGTAAGGCTGACCTGCTTGCGCACGATGTAATGTTCCTAACCAGAGGAATCCCATGCGTTTATTACGGTGATGAAGTTGGCATGATCGGCTCTGGGGGCGACAAGGCTGCAAGACAAGACATGTTCAGTACTCGCGTTCAGCAGTGGCAGGAAGAAACTAGAGTTTGGGGTGATCCGATTGGAATTAGGAATTCATTCAACATCGTCACTCCACTGACAACAAGGCTTGCTCAGTTAAACCAACTTCGCAAAGATAACCCAGCCCTTGCTAGCGGACCCCAAATCCTCCGAAGCCAATCAGGCAACGTTCTTGTCACCAGTCGGATCGACCAGACACAGCGGTTGGAATACTTGGTGGCTTTCAACAGCAGTAAAAAGGACCAGACAATCAGCATTATTTCATCTACTCCTAGTTCTAGCTTCACCCCTTTACTGGGCTCAGGTAAGTTCAGCTCAGACACAACTGGAAAGATAACTTTGAAGGTTCCTGCGATGGGCACCCTCGTTCTCAAAGCTGTCAAGAATTTAGCTCAGGTAGCGAAGGTTCCAAATGTCTACCAAACTGTTTACCTAGACAACGCAGCCAAGACAATATCCCTGACCGCTGGAGTCCTAGTGAACGATCCAGGATCTGTTACCTGGGCTGCAAGCATCAATGGTGGAGACTGGACTCGCATCGCAACCGATGATGAAGCGGGATACGGTATGACCTGGGATTTCAACCTCGGCAGACAAGCCCCCCTTAGCGCTGGAACAACAGTTGACATAGTTGCGATATACAAGAGCAGCTCAGGAACAGTGAGCACCTCCGCTGCCCAACGAGTAGTAATCAAGTAATCATCTACTCAAAGCCCTCTCGCAGAGAACTCTCTCCAAAGCGATTATGGCAAAAGGTGAGTCCCAAGTGCCGCAGACGATAACTTCAACAGTTTTATCATCGACGAGCTTGACACTCGCAAGTTGTAGTGGAGTGTTCTTGAAATATCCTTCCGTGGCTACTTTTAATTTTTGCTTGCTCAAACTCAGTGAGTCGCCTTGATTCAGCAAGGTTTTACTCGCGATAGCAAACTCTTCCGCATAATCAGTTAGTTCCCTTGCAAGCAGATACTGATTAATACTCGAAGCTAAAACAAGAACCACGCTGAGAACAAGGCCCAAAATCGCGGTGAACCAGATCAGCGATGATCCTCTTTCAGATTCAACTTCAACCATCAACTACTCCAAAACTTGAAGCAGTCAAACCAGCTGAAGACAACTCGATGTGCAAGATTGCCCCGGTTGTGCACTCTCCCCCGCAAATGACCTTGAGCTCCAGTTCTCTATCCTTCCAATTCGAGCAAACACTTTGCCACTTTTGTAACACCTCATTGATAGGAACACTCGAGTTCATCAGGTAGTCTCTGGAAACATTCCTTGCCAACCCATTCAGAGCTAACTGATCAGCTTCAACCTGAAATAGAGTCAGGCCAGAGCTAAGGACCAGCCCAAAGGAAAAGGCAGCAAAAACAATTCCCTCCAAAAGTGCATTTCCTGTCTCATCACTAATTTTTTTCACAGTTAGCCTTTCCTGAGACCTCCAATTCGATTGGATTTGGCCAAAGTGAAATTTGTCTTTCGAAAACCATTTTGGATTCGAAGAAACATAAACCATCTTGGTCATGTTTTGAGAGCACAGAGTTTTTGCTGATGTGCAATCGATAATCATTGACTTCAGATTCAGTGACATCTGCCAAGGATGCAAACCGTGCGAGCTCGTATTGCACATGAATAGCCGCTACTTTTTCTTGGCATATACCAAATAGGCCAAGTAAGGGTAAGACGAGGAGGCTTGTCGGCAAAGTTATTAGCACGAAGTCAATTGGCGCCGATCCTCCGTCGCTATATAACGACAACTTTGGCAACTGCATTATTGAAGATTGTCTTCAAGGCTGGACCCGCAACTGCCCAGAGCAAGACAGTCAGCCCCGCGGTCATGAGGGTAACAAGCACCCAACCAGGAACATCTCCGCGATCATCAATTACTCTATTTTTCATTTGTTTTACCTTCACTTTCTTTTAGATGAAACTGTTTTGGATAAGGGAAATAGACGGATACATAGCGAACATCACTGTCACTGGCAGAATTACAAAAACCATGGGAATCATCATTTTGGTTTCATTCCTACCCGCCTTCTCCAAAAGAAGAGCCCTGACCTCCGAATTGGTCGACTGCACATAATCGGCAAGCAGATCTGCAAGAGGAGTGCCGTTGACCAGCGCAACAGCGAGCTTTGCGGCGAGCTCTCTTATCTGATTCGCCTTGCTTTCAGCAGCGAGATTTTCTAGCTCATGTTGAAGAAGAGCACCCAAATCAACTCTTTGCAAAAGCTTCTCAAACTCCAGGGCAACAAAACCACTTCCCCTGCTTACCGCTATTCTCAAAGACCGATCAAGTGATTCACCAGCACTGAGAGCAAACCAAAGAACGGCAGCAAAGTCCGGTATCTCAAGCAGCACATTAACCTCATCAAACTTTTTAGTCTTAGATTTTCTTTGCTGAAACCGTTTGCGAAAATATAAACGCTTGGCCAATACGTTTTGGTTTGTCCTTATAAATAAAGAAAATGTCAACACTGCGGCTAGAAAAAGTAAAGCTAAAGAACCCATTACCCAAGCACCCGCTGACGTTTAGGCAAAGCCCCTAGAAAGCGCACTAATTGAAAAGCCAGAAGGGAAAAAACCAAACCTGTAAGCAAGACAGCGAGCCCCGTCTCTGAATTGAAAGTTGCAGCGGTTTCCTCTCGGCTGGCCAAAAGCAGAAGTACTACCCAAGGAGCCAAGACGGCCAATTTTGCCGATGAGACTACCCAGCTTTGCTTGCTTGAGATTTCAGCCCAAGTCGCATTCTCTTGTCTTAGCTGAACCGACTGAGCTCTAAGAGCTGAAAGGTATCCTCGTCCACCAGCTTGACTGGCCAACCTTGTCAACTCGGCGAAACGATCAGCGATTGGGTCTTGCAACCGCTCCTTGAAATTAACCAGAGAGCTATCAAGACCCATATTTGAAGCCAAGTCCTTCTCGAGTTCAATCATGGCCCAACCGACATTTGCAGGAGCGAACTTCTTGGAATCCAAAATGGCTTGTTCCAAACCAGCGCCTGCCCAAGCGGCCGACGCCACTGCATCAAGAAATTTGGGCCAATCCGAATTACTCTTTAACAACTGGTTCCGACTCCTGGTTCTAAGGGAATCTGCTACCTGAACCGTCAAGCAGACAACAATACTTCCTGCAATGACAAGCGAACCAGTTAGGCCAAAAATCAGTAAAAACACTGCTCCGGATGAACCAACTACCGCTAGGCCAAAGGTTGCCAAAGTTACCCGCTCCCAGCCGAGCGATCGGATGAACTTTTCAAGTTTTAGCTTCATAATGCTAATCGCTCCCATTTACCAGCGACGTTGCGAATAACTTCAGTTACTCGTCGCATACCTTGAGAATTCATGTGACAGTGAACAACAAGTCCAATTGTTCTTTCAACCGTATCCTCAACGAATTTTGCCGGTATGTTTTCACCAGCAAGTAGAGGTAGTAACTTAAGTTTCTCTAATGCTTCTGAAGCTGAGTTGGCGTGAATTGTGCATAAACCAGCAATGCCCGAGTTAAGCGCAATCAATAAATCAAGTGCCTCTGCTTGGCGCACCTCACCAACAACAATTCTTGTTGGTCGCATACGAAGAGCCTCTCGAACCAATCTTCTTAATGAAATTTCTCCGACTCCTTCCAGATTCGCCTGTCTTGCTTGGAGAGCAACGAAATCTACATAGTTCGTTTTAATTTCAAATGTCTCTTCGACGCTCACTAAACGCTCAGTTTCTGCACCTAAATCCAATATTGCGCAAAGCAGAGAAGTCTTCCCTGCCTGAGTCGCACCCGAAACAAGAATGTTCGTGCCCTTGAGAAACTCAGAAGCAAGAATGTCTTTTATTTTTGCACTTATCGACCCACGTTTAACCAGCTCATCTAAATTCATTACATTCCTTGGGAATTTACGAATATTCACGGCCCAATCCGACTTCGTTACATCAGGAATCACAACATGAAGCCTGGACCCATCCGCAAGGGTGGCATCAACAAAAGGCTCAGCACGATCTAAACGCCTTCCAGATTCTCGCAACATCCGTTCAACCAACTGACGAACCTCGACCTGTGATATTTCGATCTCGATTTTTTGGGTTTTGCCAGAACTCGAAGCGAAGATCTTATTTGGCGCGTTCAACCAAATCTCTTCAATCTCAGGATCCTGTATCAGTTCTTCAAGAGCTCCCAAACCTACTAGTGACCGTTTTAGCTCTAATTTGAGCCGGCTCTCGTCATGTGCTTGGAACCCCTGAGCCTCAAATGCTTGATCGACCACCCTCGCAATTGCTAGGTCAACCGAACTCGAGCCAAGGCTAATAACCTCTCTTACTTTTTGGGATAGTTCCTCAACTGTGTTCACGTGGTTATGGTGCCAAAAAAGCCAGATTTTTGCCCAAGTTATCCACATTTTCATTCCATCGAGTTTTGCCATAGAATAGACAAGCCTGCGGGAGTGGCGAAATTGGCAGACGCACTAGATTTAGGTTCTAGCGCCCTTGGCGTGTGGGTTCAAGTCCCACCTTCCGCACCAGATAAAGCTGACAGAAATGTCAGCTTTATTTATTTAACTTGACCACCGCAGCCACTGCTGCCCCAGCATCGATAATCCCAACCCCACACATACCGGTGTTTACAGTTGTTCCGTCTTTGAGCTTGACACTGGCCATCTCAGATGTGCAACTTGAAGAAGATTCAAATGGCTTCGCTGTTGAACTTAGAATATTCCAAACCTGATCGTCAGTCAGTGAAGGACGAACCGAATACATCAGGGCAACGACTCCGGCAGCAATTGGAGAAGCCATACTCGTGCCCTCTTCTTTACCGTAGGTAGGGTTCCCCGGTCCTGTCTTACCATCATTCAAAGTTGACCAGATTTCACCACCAGCAGGAACACCTGAGCTGTCTTTGTCATCGCCACCAGGTGCAGAGATGTCAACACCAATAAAGACGCCTTGCTGATTATCGTAGTAAGAGAAATTACTGTAATAAGCAAGATCTCCTGAATAGCCGGTAGCACCAATGGTGATATTTCCATAGCAGTTGCCAGGATATGAATTACTGGCAAGGTGATGTTCGTTTCCGGCTGCGGTGACCAAAGTAACGTTGCGCTTTTTCGATTCATCGATAGCCAACTGTGTCGGAGAGTTAGACGTGCAACTTGAGTAGTTGGCAGAGCCAATTGAAAGATTCACCACCTTGGCTGGGTACTGATTGGTTGGCACACCTGCGATAGGAACACCGATGGCCCAATTGATACCCGCTGCAATGTCTCCCTCGGTTCCGCCATTAGCGCCTAGAACACGAACCGGTGAAATTTTTACGTTTGGGGCAACACCACTGATTCCAATTTCATTTGAAACAGCAGCAATGATTCCCGCAACGTGGGTTCCGTGCCATGAACTTGGTTGTCCAGAATTTGAATCCCAATCTCCCGGATCGCTTGGATCTCCATCGCGACCATTTCCGTCTCTCGCGCTAGCTGGGCTTGAAATAAAGTCATATCCAGTAACAACGTTGGCATCTAAATCTGGGTGTTCTGTGATTCCAGTGTCGATGACAGCAACAACCACACTCGGACTGCCTTTAGTCACATTCCAAGCCGCATTGGCATTAATTCCATAATCAGAGTTCAAATACCACTGCATGCTTAGCATTGGATCTAAATTAGCTGGCACGATTGCTGATATCGAAGACCCTCTGGCGTTTGTGGCTGTGACTTGAACCGCGTAGTTCAAACCACCTTGCAAACCGCTAAGTGAGCAACTAGTAGAAGTGCTGGTGCAACTAACTGTTGAATTATTTGGTGCTGTTGCACTGACAGTGTAGGTAACTGCAAGTCCACCTTTATCTATCTTGTTCTGCAAAGACCAAGTCACCATAGGTGTTGCAGAAGTAATTCTTCCTGCAGAAGTCAGAACAGGGATCTTAGGTGTAGCTGTTGCAACAATCGAGGCGATAGTCGAATAGCCACTAATGGCCATGTATTTGTTATTGGAAGTTTTTGTAATGGCTGCAACTTTGTATTTAGAGGTTTCCCCTGCAGCTAGAAATGTGTTTGTGGTTAAAGTTGTCTTACTGCTTTTAGAGTTGCTGA
>CAIXVE010000082.1 GCA_903922825.1 uncultured Micrococcales bacterium
CTCAGTTGGGTTTTGCTAAGCGCTAAGTCTTTGGCCTTTTTTGGTGCCTGGCGTTTTATTTCAACTCTGACAACGAGAAACTCGCTGAAGATATCCCTTGCCTTGGTTTACTCTTTCTGGACAACTTTCACGCTTTCTCAAACTCAAGGAAATTACCCTTCGGTTATATTTGCTGTTGCGTTGCCTTGGTTGATGTTTAGTTTGTTGCGAGCATTTCGCATTGGTATTTCAGCATCGGTTAGATCAACTGAGCAAACTTGGTCCTGGCTGGCAGCCAGCGCTTTGCTTTTAGCAACAGCTTTTGCTTGTGCTCCTTCGACTTCATTCTTGCTGATTATTATCGGCCTGGCTTTTATTGTTATTGCCAGAAAGAAACTCATCACACTACTTGTAATACCAATACCAACTTTGGCCTTAGCACTTCCTTACGTTTGGTATCAAGCGGTCGGTAATGCTCATCCGATTGGCATTTTGGCTGATCCAACGATAAGTTTCATCACCAAAAGGCCAGAACTGATCAGTGCATTGATTGGGGATAATCACTTAATTGGTTTGTGTTCGTTGGGGCTTGTGCTTTTAGCATTGCTAGCTCTTCTAGCGAAGATAAGAATTGCTTTCCTCGTTTGGATTTTTGCAATCCTATCTTTAGTTAATCTTTGGTTAGTTAGCTCGATAGGTTTTACCTACGGCGGTGTTGGTTCAATCTTCTTGGACACCACAACTTGGGTTTATGACTCGCCAACCGGCTCCATGATGTTCTTCACACTTTCATTGATTGCTTTAGTTGCACTCTGGTTAGATTCAATGATGGGCTCAGGCTTTAGGAAAGTAATCACAGCACTGGTGTTCTTGACTGTTGTTCTACCACTTGGATATTTGAGCGTCGCAACTCCAAGCGTGGTCGGTTTTACTGACTCACGAAACCTTCCTGCAATCTTCACAGCGGAAGCGAAAGCTGGTAGCGGATTGAAGATGCTGGTGATTTCCAATGATGGGGCAGGTAATGTTCAAAATTTCAGTGCTGAAGTTGTTACCTCGGCCGGAATCAAGCTTGATGCAGTTTCAACTGCATACCGGCTTTCAACTGCGAATGTTTTGACCAAACATCAAGTTGCCAAGCTGGTTGCCAATTTAGTTTCAGCTAACGGGAAATCAATTTCGAGTGATCTAAAGAGCCTGCACATCGGTTATGTCCTAGTGCCTAAACGAGCCGGAAATGGCGATGTTCAAGTTGCATTGAACTCAGCTGCTGAACTGGACCAGGTTGGCACCACAGAGTTCGGTCAACTTTGGCGAGTTAGGGCGGCTAATCCTGAAATGCAAGATGAGACCAAGGCCGTTTGGTCTATTACTAAGACAATTCAGTTAAGCGTTCTGGTTGGATTTATATTGTTAGCATTGCCAACAGCCAGAGGTCGCAAAGTTAGAGCGACCAATGAGTTCAATGAATTTGAGCAGGTGGACGAATAGTGTTCATTCGTATCGCAAGAGTCTTAGTTGTATGTGGCGCGCTGGCGGCATTACTGGTTTTTGCTAATCCAACCACCTTGATCCACGCACCTATTGGTCTCTCTGTTGAGCAAAACGTTAGTGCAAAAGATCTTCAGGTAACCTGCAGCGGTTCAGCAATTGCGGCAGGTGGTTCTAATGGAACATCGATTTCTCGCTTCAAGCGAATAGGAACCACACTGGTTTCCAGTAGTTATTCAGGAGCGTCTGGGACAAACCTAAACATATTCAATAAATCCGCAATACAAGGGTTTGCGGTTCGGCAAGATTTCAATCAAAGGCTTGAAAACCTTGGGTCTGTCACAGTTAGAGATTCAACTGGAAAGGCCACTCAAGGTTCAGCTTTGCTTACCGCCAACCAGATTCAGTCGGTAAGCACTCCGAGTATGAACGGTTTAGTTGGAGCGCCGTGTGTGAGGCCTCAGGCAGAGTTCTGGTTGGTTGGTGGGGCAACCGATACTGGTCGTGAGGCCTTGTTGGTCATGTCTAATCCAAGTCGAGTAGATGCCACGGTTGATCTTCAGATATTCACAGAAAACGGTTCTTCACATAGTTCGGGTTTAACTGGCATTTCAGTTCCCGCTGGAGAGACTTCTCTGCTGCCACTTTCATCTTTTGTCCTAAGTGCTCAGTCAATAGTGGTTCATGTTCAAAGCCACGGTGGTTCTATAACCGCACTGATTCAACAAAAGACAGTTAGAGGCATCTATGCCAACGGTGCTGACTACATTTATCCTTCGATAGAAATTTCAACTGAAAGCTATTTCCCAGGCATCTTGGTCCGTGGAGCAATCGATAGTTACAAACTTCGAACAAGCGCAGATAAGTACTCAGATGTTCAACAGTTACTCAGGGTCTATGTTCCTGGCAACATCGATGCAGAAATAAGCCTTCAGGTTTTAGGAAGCACTACAAACACTTTTGGAAATGTTATTACTGGAACTGCTTCTGCTGGCAAAGTAACAGACTTCGATGTTTCGGGTTTGAAAGATGGCGACTACTTTGGAATTTTGAATTCATCGGTTAAGGTCTACTCCAGCATTCGTTTGGTGCGATCTAAAGTTGGGGCAGGAGCTTTTACCGACTTCACCTGGCTGGCTGCAGCGCAGGGGTTCAACACTGCAAGGTATGTTGCAGTTCCATCGGCTGGTATCTCTAAACTGAGCATCCTTAATCCTTCAAATAAGGCGACTGTGGTGAATCTAAAGATAGGTTCAGCAACTGTAAGTCGAACTATTTCAGCAGGCTCTGCCGAAGTTGTGAGCACGACACCAGGATTATCGATTGGAATTATTCCAACGGGGGCTACGGTTTATGCAAATCTAACTGTTGATGTGAATGGAAGAATTACAAATCTTCCTGTTTTAGACGATAAGAATATTTCTGGAACTGTTCTAGTGAGTGTTCACTAGTCTTCACCAAAGATTAAATCCCAAGGTTCTTTCCCAATCAGGTCGGCAGCCGCTTCAAAAACATGGTGCTCAATCTTTAGTCGTTCTTCAACAGGAGATGGGCTTGAACCGAGTCGAAGGATAGGTAAGCGATACAGAATTACGGTCATCGTTTCTTTACGAGCAGACCAACGTTTCACATAAGTCGAATTTTCTCCAAGCACCGGTGCATCCATGACTCTAAAGTTCAGCTCGCCTAGTTCTTCTGGGAAGGTTTCTCGCAGGTATTCGCAGGTGGTTCTAACTATTTGAGCAAACTGATCTGAGCTGGAACCTCCTGAACGATAAAGGGATCCGGTCAGTGAATGCCTAACTCCTCGACCATGTCGGTCGCGAGAACGGTTTCTAGGCATGAGGTCATTGTATTCTTTACTAGTCAAAACGGAAGGCTCAAGATGAGTGTGAACTGGAATGCAATTGTTAAAACCTACGACGTTCGAGGTTTAGTCGATATCGATCTAACCGAAGAAGTAGTGGCTGCTCTTGCTGCTGGGTTCATTGATGAGCTTGAGCTTGAAGGCAAAGATGTAATTGTTGGTTACGACATGCGTGACTCTTCACCACGATTTGCAGAAGCGTTCACTCGAGGAGCTAACGCTAGAGGTGCAAATGTCATTTCGCTTGGTCTTTGTTCCACAGATGAGTCCTATTTTGCTTCAGGGCACCTAAATCTTGCTGCGGCCATGTTTACCGCAAGCCACAACCCTGCTAGCTATAACGGCATCAAGTTTTCAAGAGCGGGGGCTAGGGGAATTTCACTAGACACCGGTCTGGCTGCGATTAGAGATAGAGCTAAAGAGTTTCTTGCTAATGGGATTCCTGCTGTTTCACAAACGGGAACAACATCTTCGAGAGATGTTTTAGTTGACTACGCCACCTATCTTCGTAAATTAGTTGACCTGAGCAAAGTGAAGCCGATGAAAGTGGTTGTTGACGCAGCCAATGGAATGGGCGGGCTAACTGTTCCTGCGGTTTTAGGAACCAGTGCAGGTTTAGCTTCACTTCCAATTGAAATAGTTGAAATGTATTTCGAACTAGATGGAACTTTCCCTAACCATGAGGCAAACCCACTTGAGCCTAAGAACCTGGTTGATCTTCAGAAAGCTGTTGTTGAGCACAAAGCTGACTTAGGGTTAGCTTTCGATGGCGATGCTGACCGCTGTTTTGTTATTGATGAGAACGGTAATCCGGTAACCCCGAGTGCTGTTGCCGCGATGGTTGCCAGAAGAGAAATTGCACGAGTTCGCGCTGGCGGTGAAACTGGCGATGTCACAGTTTTATATAACCTGATCACCTCTAAAGTTGTTGCCGAAGTTATTGCCAATGATGGCGCTACGGGTGAGCGTACTAAGGTTGGTCACTCTTTGATTAAGGACCGCATGGCCGAAACCAATGCTATCTTTGGCGGCGAGCACTCGGCTCACTATTACTTCAGAGATTTCTGGGGTGCAGATAATGGAATGTTGGCTGCGATGCACGTTCTAGCTGAATTTGGTTCACAGCCTGAATCTTTGAGTGCTATTGCTAAGCAATACAACCCTTATTTCTTATCTGGGGAAATCAACTCAACTGTTGAAGACGTTCCTAAAGCCAAAGCTCTAATCGAAGAGACTTTCAGTTCAAGAGCAGAATTTGATCACTTTGATGGAATAACCGCTAAAGGTATTGCCGAAGATGGTTCCTGGTGGTGGTTCAACGTTCGCGCTTCTAACACTGAACCTTTACTTCGCCTAAACGTTGAAGCCAAAAACGAATCGGTTATGGCTGCGATTCGTGATGAAGTGCTAGCTCTTATCCTCAGCTAAATTACAGGGGATAATAGTCACATGACCCAAACCAAACAAGGTATTGAAAATAAAGTAGCGGACTTATCCTTAGCTGACTATGGACGTCACCAGATGCGCCTTGCTGAAAATGAGATGCCTGGGCTTATGTCTTTGCGTGATGAGTTTGGTCCACTGCAACCGCTTCGTGGAGCTCGCATCGCTGGGTCATTGCATATGACCATTCAGACCGCTGTTCTGATTGAAACCTTGGTGGCTCTCGGAGCTAAAGTTCGTTGGGCTTCCTGCAACATTTTCTCAACTCAAGATGAAGCTGCTGCTGCGGTGGTTGTTGGTCCACATGGCACAAAAGAATTACCTCAAGGTGTTCCAGTTTTTGCTTGGAAGGGTGAATCGCTTGAAGAGTATTGGTGGGCCACTGAACGTATTTTTGACTGGACCCAAGAGGCCATGGCTGAAGGTGCTGATTACATAGGCCCGAACATGATCCTTGATGACGGTGGAGATGCAACCCTTCTGGTTCACAAAGGTAAAGAGTTTGAAGAAGCTGGATCTGTGCCACCAGCAGGGGTTGAAGATAACGAAGAGTATCGAGTGATTCTCGATCTGCTGGCTAGAGAGTTCAAGAAGAACCCAAAGCGTTTCACAACCATTGCTAAAGACATCTACGGTGTGACTGAAGAGACAACTACCGGTGTTAAGCGTCTATATGAAATGTTCAAGCGTGGACAACTTCTTTTCCCTGGTATCAACGTGAACGACTCAGTTACAAAGTCTAAGTTTGATAACAAGTATGGAATTAGACACTCACTACCTGATGGTCTAAACCGTGCAACCGACATTTTGATTGGTGGCAAAACTGTTTTTGTTGCCGGCTACGGCGATGTTGGTAAGGGTGCTGCCGAAGCAATGCGCGGTCAGGGTGCCAGAGTTATCATCAGTGAAGTTGATCCGATTTGTGCTTTGCAGGCGGCTATGGATGGGTATCAGGTAACCACCATCGATAAGGTCGTGGACAAGGTTGACTTTTTCATTACCGGTACCGGTAACGCGGGAATTATTCGACCTGAACATGTTTCGCAGATGAAGCATTTGGCAGTCATTGCTAACATCGGCCACTTTGATAATGAAATTGATATGGAGGGCATTGCCCGTATCCCAGGTATCAAGAAGATTGAAGTGAAACCTCAGGTGCACGAGTGGCAGCTACCGGGGGATAAGTCAGTGCTGATCCTTTCTGAAGGCCGTTTGATGAATTTGGGTAATGCTACCGGCCACCCAAGCTTTGTGATGAGCACCTCTTTCTCCAACCAGGTGCTAGCGCAGATCGAGCTATTTACTAAGCGTGATGAATACCCAATTGGTGTTTACATTCTGCCTAAGCACCTAGACGAGAAGGTGGCTAGATTGCACCTCGATGCTCTTGGAGTTGAATTAACCGAACTATCCAAGGACCAAAGTAGGTATATTGGTGTGGAGCCTAATGGTCCATTCAAACCGGATCACTACCGTTACTAGGAAGAACAAGGAATGTCGAAACTTCTGATCGTTGAAGACGATGATGCTCTAAGAGAGCAACTTGAAATTGGTCTTAGGACCCATGGTTTCGAGGTTGTCAGTGTTGCAACTGGAACCGATGCAATCCCAGCTTTTGAAAAGAACAAACCAGATCTGATTCTTTTGGATCTCATGTTGCCTGGGAAAAACGGTATTGAGATTTGCACCGAAATCAGAAAAACGTCCGGTGTTCCAATCATTATCTTGACCGCCAGAACCGAAGACCAAGACATGATTCGTGGTCTCGAAGCTGGTGCCGATGACTATGTCACTAAGCCTTACCCAATTGAAGTTTTGGTTTCCAGAATCAAGGCAAGATTGCGTCCACTTGTTCGTGTTGTTGAACACCCGATTGTGAAGATTGGTCCGGTTGAACTTGACACTCTCAGTCACGAAGTTCGTAAGGGTGAGAAAAAGATTGCTCTTACACCTTTAGAGTTCAAGCTTTTGCTTACTTTAGCTTCACATCCAAATGAGGTTTACACCCGTGAAATGCTTTTGGAGCAGGTTTGGGAATATACCTATAAAGCTGACACTCGTTTGGTGAACGTTCACATTCAGCGTTTGCGTTCCAAGATTGAAGAAGATCAAGAAGATCCAAAGTTAGTCCTAACCGTTCGTGGTTGGGGCTACAAGGCTGGACCAGAGTAAATGGTATTTAGCCGCACTTTTAAGGCGGCTCGAGACCTGTTTAGGTCTACGCTGCAGATTCGAGCACTGGTATACACGGTTGCGCTATCTGGAACTGCTCTTATTATTTTGGGTGGAGTGCTTTCTGTTTCTATCGGTAATGGATTATTTAGCACTAGAACTGACCGAGCGTTAGTTGAAAGCCAGAGAGCTAAGTTCACAGTTTCCAGATTGTTTGCTGGAATGAGCCCTTATAACACTTGGGCTTTAGATCAAACTATTCAAAATGTTGTTCCAGAACTTGAATCGATTGGTGTGTCTCAAACTCGTTTAGTTGCTTTTATTCACAGCAACATTCAAACCAACCCACACAAACTTTCGAGTCCCACTTCAGCTGGATTTGATCTCAGCCTTGTCACTGATGAATTTAGGACCAAGGTTAGGGAAAACCCTGACCTAACTTCACAAACCATTCAAATCAGGCGCGGTGGCGATAGCGTCCCTGCAATCTTGATAGGTCAACCGATTGTCCTTCCAGGTGGCAACCACTACGAACTTTATTTGGTTTATGACATGATCAACGAGCAGCAAACACTGGGCTTTGTCCAGAGGACTCTGGTCCTCGGTGGCATGGTCACCCTGATGATTATCGGTTTCTTCTCCTTCTTGGTTACCAGCTGGTTGGTGAAGCCGGTTCAGGAGGCGGCTGAAACCAGCGAACTTATCGCTAGCGGAGATCTAGACCGGCGCCTTCCTGTCAAAGGAACAGACGTTGCTGCAGTGTTGGCAACCTCGTTTAATCACATGGCAGATTCTCTGCAAGAAAACATTCAAGATTTGAAGAATCTTTCAACTATGCAGCAACGGTTTGTTTCGGATGTTTCCCATGAGCTTCGAACCCCACTAACTACCATGAGACTTTCAGCAGATATCCTGCATGCTAAACGGGATGACTTTGGAAATGACGAGCGCAGATCAATTGAGATTATGCACAGCCAGATGAATCGCTTTGATAAGTTGCTAGCTGACCTTCTTGAAATCTCTAGGTATGACGCGGCAAGTGTGCAACCTGAATTTGAAGAGCAGGATCTAAACGGTGTGGTTGGAACTGCGTTGGCAAGTATTCAGCAGTTTGCTGATAGTAAAGGTGTTTATCTTGATGCTGCGGTTCCTAGCGGTTCGGTTAGATGTGAGATGGATGTCATTCGTATTGGAAGAGTGATTAACAACTTGTTGACCAACGCCATCGAACACAGCGAAGGTCGACCTGTGAAGATTCGAGTTGGTCAGAACAAGGATGCAGTTGCCGTGAGTGTGACTGATAACGGCATAGGAATGAACGATTCCGAAATAGCTCAAGTCTTCAATCGTTTCTGGCGAGCAGATCCGTCAAGGAAGAGAACCACTGGCGGAACTGGTCTTGGGTTAGCAATCTCATATGAAGATGCAACACTTCATAACGGTCTTTTAGAAGTTACTGCTAAACCTGGGGTCGGGGCATGCTTTAGGTTGACTTTGCCTAAGGTTCATGGTGTGACTGAATTTGAATCACCACTTCCGTTAACTGTTGATCAGGCATAGTTTTCAACAGAACCATAATTTGACTAAAACTAAATTCATTTAGATTCATGATTAACGAGTGCTACTCGATTACTTCCTGCCTTCACCATGTGTGCTGTGTTCAAAATTTGGAGCCCCAATATGCTCTAAATGTTTAGAGCTTCTAAAGATGTGTTGCAGTGAAAAGAAACTCGGCGAGTTAAGGGGATTTAGCTTCACTGCTTATAGCGATGAGAGCTCCAATGTAGTCAGGTCGATAAAGGAAATAGGCATTACTTCACTTATTCCTATCATCGCCACCGAATTGCTCAAGCAGTGGCCTTATGAACATCCAGTTGGACTGGTTCCAATTCCTTCCTCGCCAGCTAACTATCGAAAGCGAGGTTTCAACCACACTTTACTTTTAGCTCGAGCCTTGGCTAAATACGGTCAAGGAATATCTGTTGCCAACATCTTGGTTTCCAAGACTGCACGTAAAGACCAAGTACTTCTTAGCCCCAAAGCTAGGGTGGAGAACCTGAAGGGTGCCTTTACCGTAAGCCGAAGCTGGGCCTCGGAGCTTCCGTTAGTGCTGCTAGATGATGTCCTCACCACTGGATCGACCATAAATGAGGCTAATCGGGCCTTGATTGAGGTGGGGATAAAGCCAGCAGGTTTCTGTGTTTTTGCCCAGACTGGGCCTAGAAACCCCTCAAAATAGGGGACAAGCGGCCCTTAGCCTTGTCAGTCTAAGATGGTAAGGAATGACCACACAGCGTTTGGAGCTTACTTTGGCGTCAATTATCGACCGTTTACTTCGTGCCGGTGAAGGCAAGATTCTTGCCAAGCTACGTTCTGTAGTTACCTCAGTGAATGGGCTTGAGCAGGATTTCTCTGCTCTAAGCGATGAGGATCTCCTTCACGAGACTGCCTCGCTTCGCGAGCGTTATGTTGCCGGTGAAACTCTAGATGATTTATTGCCAGAAGCTTTTGCTGCTGTTCGAGAAGCTGCTAAGCGAACCCTAGGTCAACGACACTTTGATGTTCAGCTCATGGGTGGAGCAGCACTTCACTTCGGTAACATCGCTGAAATGCGTACCGGTGAAGGTAAGACTTTGGTGGCAACCCTTCCTGCTTATTTGAATGCCATTGCAGGTCGCGGTGTTCACGTGATCACAACCAACGATTATTTGGCAAGTTACCAAGGTGAATTGATGGGCCGCGTTTATCGTGCCTTGGGTATGTCAACAGGAATCATCATTTCTGGTCAGACACCTGAGATTCGTCGCGAACAGTATTTGTGTGATATCACTTATGGAACAAACAATGAGTTTGGTTTTGATTATCTAAGAGAAAACATGGCTTCATCTTCGGGTGAACTAGTTCAACGCGAACACTTCTTCGCAATTGTTGACGAGGTTGACTCAATTTTGATTGACGAAGCAAGAACACCTTTGATCATCTCGGGTCCTTCATCAGGTGAAGCTAATCGTTGGTTCACTGAGTTTGCCAAGATAGCTGAGAAACTTCAGCCGGTTATCGACTATGAAGTTGATGAGAAAAAGCGCACCGTAGGTATCTTGGAGCCTGGTATTTCTCGAGTTGAAGATTACTTAGGTATTTCAAACCTTTATGAATCAGCTAATACTCCTTTGATTTCATTCTTGAATAACTCAATTAGAGCTAAAGCTCTTTTTAAGAGAGATAAAGACTATGTTGTGATGAACGGTGAAGTGCTAATCGTAGACGAACACACCGGTCGTATTCTGGATGGTCGCCGTTATAACGAAGGTATTCACCAGGCCATTGAAGCTAAAGAAGGTGTTGCTGTCAAAGCTGAAAACCAGACTCTAGCTACTGTAACTCTGCAGAACTACTTCAGGATGTATAAAAAGCTTGCCGGTATGACTGGTACTGCAACTACTGAAGCTGCTGAATTCATGAGCACATACAAGCTCGGTGTTGTTCCTATCCCAACCAACAAGCCGATGATTCGTATTGACCAGCCAGATCTTATTTATAAGAACGAGCAAGTGAAATTTGCCATGGTGGTTGAAGATATCGCCAAGCGTCACGAGACTGGTCAGCCAATATTGGTTGGAACAACCAGCGTTGAAAAGAGCGAGTATCTGTCTAAATTGCTGGCTAAGCGCGGTGTTAGACATGAAGTTCTGAATGCTAAGAACCACGCTCGTGAAGCCTCTATCGTGGCTCAAGCGGGTCGTTTAGGTGCGGTTACGGTCGCTACCAACATGGCTGGCCGTGGAACTGACATCATGCTCGGTGGTAACGCAGAGCACTTGGCTTATGAAGCTTTGGCTAAGAAGGGCTTTGATTCTGTAGAGAAGCCTGACGAGTATGAGGCGGCTTGGGCAAAGACTTACGAAGAGATCAAAGCTCAGGTTGCAACCGAAGCTGAGAAGGTAATTGCTGTTGGTGGTTTGTATGTTCTGGGAACGGAGCGTCACGAATCAAGAAGAATCGATAATCAGCTTCGTGGTCGTTCTGGACGTCAAGGTGACGCTGGTGAATCAAGATTCTATCTGTCGCTAACCGATGATTTGATGAGACTGTTTAATTCAGGTGCAGCCGCTGCTCTGATGAACAGATCGAATGTTCCTGATGACATGGCGATTGAATCTGGTTTGGTGAGCAAATCTATTGCATCGGCCCAAGGCCAGGTCGAAGCTCGTAACGCTGAAATCCGTAAAAACGTTTTGAAGTATGACGATGTTTTGAATCGTCAACGTGAAGCTATCTATGCTGATCGCCGTCACATTCTCGCAGGAGATGACCTAACCGGTCGTGTTGATAGTTTCCTTGTTGATGCTGTTGTTGAAATTGTTGAATCAAGCATCCAAGACAATGCTGGTAGCGACTGGGATCTTCAATCGCTTTGGAGTGATTTGAAATCGATTTACCCAATTGGACTTTCTATTGAAGAAGTTCTAGCTGAGGCTGGTTCAAGATCGAAGTTGACTAGAGCCTGGTTGACCAAGGAACTTATTTCAGATGCACGCATTGCTTATGCAAACCGTGCTGCTCAAGTTGGTGAAGTTGCTATGCATGAGCTTGAACGTCGTGTTGTTCTTTCAGTTCTGGATAGAAAATGGCGTGATCACTTGTATGAGATGGATTACCTAAAAGAAGGTATTGGTCTTCGTGCGATGGCTCAGCGTGATCCTCTGGTTGAATACCAACGTGAGGGATACAACATGTTCAACCAGATGATGGGTGCAATCAAGGAAGAATCAATTAGCTTCCTGTTCAACCTAGATGTTCAGGTAGAGAGTCAACCACAAACACCTGCTCCAACTAATCTGACTTTCTCTGCGCCTAGTGAATCTGGTGAAACGCAAATCTCAGGTCCTGGCATTCAAAAGCCAAAAGCTGAAGAGGGACCGGGCAGCTCGTTCTTCAAGAAGTAGTGCTTTAGAGAACTGCTAGGGTTTTGGCTCTCCAACGGCCGTTATAGCCTTCTAGGCGAATGGCAACTGCTCTTGCTCGGCCTTGGTTGTGAACTATAACTACGCCTTCAATCACTCCATCTCTAGGACTAAAAGCGGTTATCTTCCCTATAGCAAGGTTGGGCCTTAGGATCTTGGCTTGACTTTGGGCTCTGGCTCTGCTGGCCTCTTGAGACTTTTGCCTAAGTTGTTGATAAACCCCATCAGTGAGCCATCTAGCACTTTGTTCAATGTCGCGGATTCCAGCTAAGGTCTCGATGACCGCTTGAGCAAGGAAGGCTAAGACGGGGCGAGGATCTCCTAGATTGGCACTGCTTTCGAATTGTGTACCAAAATAATCATCCGATTCGATAGGGTTTGAAACTTTACGTTTAGAGGTGGCTTTGAGCTGTGGCGACATTCCTATTGAACTTCCCCCGGCACGAATAAAATCCAAGATACCGAATATCCATGGCTTAAACCTAACTGGGAACAGATTTTGTGGATAGTTTTTCATCACGATTCGATAAAGCGACAACACTATAGAAATGAACATCGAAGCAACGCTTGAAGACCTAGAAGCCCATGGCTATTTTCAATCACTAACTAAACCAACCAGGACAAAATATACTTCGAGAAAAGTTCGAGTGAGTTTTATTGATGAGGATCACAGTTCATTGGTTATTAGCGCACCAATCCAGGGCAGAGATTTTATTGCTGGGTTTAGCTCAAACGCTAATTGGCGTATATTTTCTACCGCCATCATTCACTCGGTGGTCTTCCTTGACGAAGGTGACGAGCTAGATCAAACAGAGCTTTCAGTTGCCAACCTAGTTGAAGAAAAACTTCTAGAAGTTTCCATTCGAATAAGTTTCGAGAGGCACCTTCAAGATATAACTGGCGCTCTTTCTTCGTTTGATGGGCAATGGCTCACCATAGGCGCAACTCTTGTTCCATTAGCCTCCGTGAAAAGTATTACTGTGGAGAACTTGAGCGAACTTTTATGAATTAGACAAACATTGCAGGATGGCAATGTTGATGAGAAAGCGCAACCGGAAAGTTAAGCTCACCAACCGGATAGGTTCACGACGTAATCGACTGCTGATTATCACCATATTTAGTTTGTTAGTTGCCGCTGTTTGGGTCAGTGGTGTTGGTTCAACTCCCTCAGGGAATAATTTCTTGATCGCAAGAACCGATCTATCTTCTTACACACAACTCAGCCAAGATAACTCAGACTCGGTGCAAATTGATCTCAAAGACGAAGCACCAAAGTATGTTCAATCCAATAGCAAGATGTCCTCATGGTTTCTAGCCAAACCAGTTCGGGCGGGGGAGCTCATTCCAGTCACTTCAGTGATAGCCGAACCAGTTTCTAATTGCACAGCCATGAAAATAACTCTTGGAATGAGTTTGAATTCTAATATTCACACAGGAGACCAGCTTGATATTTGGTCTGGTCAAACCAGCTACACACCGAACAGTATTCCAATTCAGATCGTTTCCAGAGCCGAATTACTAAATGCGAAAACCTCGACCGATGCGCTCAGTCAAAGCGTGCAGACCATTGAGGTCTGCGTTAATCAAGCCGAGGTGCGATCGGTCGTGAACGCCATCGCTCAGAAGTTAGTAGTGATAGCGGTCTTAGCCAAATGAGTGCAACTTTGACGACCAGAAGAAGGCCATCACATCTGGCTGTTGTCAGTGACAGTGAGACTAAACCACAACAAAAATCTCCCTATCCAATCAATGTGATTGCCTGCTGGTCAGGAACCGGTTCTCCGGGGCGCAGCACAGTGGCTATAAATCTCGCCACTGAACTTGCATTAGCCGGTGAGAAGGTTCTGCTCATGGATTTGGACACCTTGTCGCCTTCGTTGGCGCTTCATTTAGGTCTGGTGGACACCCCTGCAGGTTTGTCTGCAGTTCTTAGATTGGCTGAACAAGGCAGGCTAAGTTACCAAGAGTTCCAGAGGCTGACCGTGACTATTTCACTTGGCAGAAACGAACTTGTTTTGCTGCCGGGCTTGGCTAATCCCAATCGCTGGAATGAAGTCACGCCAGAACGCTTGCAGACTCTTCTTACCGCTATAGCTGCCTTTGTTGACCATGTGGTTCTCGATCTGCCTGTAGCAGTTCAATCCCAGGCGGCAATGGTTCACCCATCCCTTGCCGAGACACATCGTGATGTCTTATTGCATGATGTGCTAGCTAAAGCGAGCAAACTGATCCTGGTTACTGGAGCAGACAGTATTGCCGCGAAGCGTTTCCTAGATGCAAGTGAGGTGCTACTCGAATCTGGAAGCACAATTGAACCCATTGTGGTGGTCAATCGGTTCAGAACAGCTGCGTTAGGTGCAAGTGCGAAAGAGGAGCTCGTTGAAAGCTTTGAGGCATTAGCCAGACTCAGAGTTGATTGTTTTATCCCCAATGAACCAGAGAACTTTGACCGATGCCTTAAAAACGGATTGCCGCTGGCACTACTGAAAAGGTCTTCTGCTGCCCGGAAGGCATTCAGTGACATAGCGAAAATGGTGATGCTGACCTCTCGAAAAAGTCATAGCGTGGCTAAACTTTCTTAGGTGTCCACACTTTCAGATCTAATGAAGCAACATGGTCAAAGTCACGCGCCTGACATTGAATGGCTTCATGCGCTAGTTGCCGACTGGCAAGTTATTGCGGATCTAAGTTTTGCTGACTTGGTGCTTTGGATTCCTGATGGCAAGGGTAGCTTTATTGCAGCGGGACATGCTAGACCTTCAAGTGCTGCAACTGTTTTCTACCGAGACATCACAGGCAAGCCTGTTGAGAAGGCTTGGGTCAACCTTGTCTCAGAGGCCTATAACACCGGTGAGATAGTTGAATTCGGTCAGTTAGATGAATACCAAGGAGTCCCAGCAAGGCT
Organism: uncultured Micrococcales bacterium; assembly: GCA_903922825.1. Classification (GTDB taxonomy): domain Bacteria; phylum Actinomycetota; class Actinomycetes; order Actinomycetales; family Microbacteriaceae; genus Rhodoluna. The sequence continues at coordinate 14,822 of CAIXVE010000082.1, forward strand.
AAGTTCAATTCCTGTCTTCAGAAGATTGAATTTCAAAAGCGGAACAGACATAACTCCTTCACCAATAGCCGTGGTGACTAAACACACCAACCTAGTTGAAGCGGCTGCACCAAATAAAACTCGAATAAACCTAGCCGGTCTCGGTGACAAACTTCTCGAAATGGTTACCTATGGTAGTTATCCAATGTTTTCAGAGCAGAGCGCACCTCGAAGAGGTGCTCCTCGTGTCAACGATGGCCTTTTGCACTTAGATGAAACTGGGGCTGTGGTTTTTTCTTCACCGAACGGTATTTCGGCTTTTCATAAGTTGGGTGTTGTTGGTGAAATGGAAGGCCGACGATTAGTTGAGATCACTGACTCGCTAAACAAAGGCAAAACGAACGTTGATGAGAATTTGCCAATGGTGGTTTCAGGTCGATCTGCTTGGCGAGCGGATATTGAAGGTGCTGGTTCCATTCAATCGGTTAGAGCCATACCTATTTTTGATGGGGATGAACACACGGGAGCTATCTTGCTTTGTCGTGATGTCACAGAACTTAGACGTCAAGAACGTGAATTGATAACCAAGGATGCAACTATCCGTGAGATTCACCACCGGGTGAAGAACAACCTGCAAACGGTTGCATCGTTGCTTCGAATCCAGGGTAGAAGAAGTAAATCTCCAGAAACCTTAGAAGCACTATCTGATGCTGAAAGACGGGTTGCAGCCATTGCTGTGGTTCACGACTCGTTATCTGAAGGCTTAGCCCAAGATGTGAATTTTGACGAAGTGTTCGATCGGATTATTGCTATGGTGGCTGAATTAGCTGCAGCCTATAACGCTAAGGTAACAAACCTGCGGATTGGTAAATTCGGTCGAATCCCATCAGAGATCGCTACACCGTTAGCAGTAGTGCTAACCGAAATTGTTACCAATGCGTATGAGCATGGATTAGCTAATCGAACGGGACATTTGACCGTAACGGCAACCAGGAAAGCTAAAAAGCTTATGATTTCCGTTGCTGATGATGGAGTTGGTTTGGCCAAGGACAGAGTTCTTGCTGGTCTTGGAACTCAAATAGTGAAGACACTTGTTGAAGGTGAACTTAGGGGAAAAATCGAATTCTTGGCAGATAAATCTGCTGGAACAACAGTTACTGTTGAGGTTCCGCTAGCCTAAGCTGAACGGCGAGCACGAGCATATTTACGCTTTAGCGACTTACGCTCATCTTCTGAAAGTCCACCCCAAACACCATTGTCCTGGTTCTCTTTGATTGCGTATTCAAGACAGTTTGTGGTTACTTTGCACTCACGACAAATGCTTTTAGCTTGTTCGATCTGTTCAACTGCAGGGCCTGTGTTTCCCACTGGAAAGAACAGTTCAGGATCTTCTGTTCGGCAGCGAGCTTCTGTTAGCCATGGCAGTTCCATATATTCATGTTCCTTAGATCGAATCTGGAGTATTTACAGAGCAATTACGTAAATCGGGTCTTTCTGAGTTTTTAGTTCGCGACCGCGACTAGACAATTTTCCCACAGCGAGCCTGGTTTGTAAATACCCATTTAGGCTTGATGTTATGCCTAAGTTGAATGTTTCACTGACCCTGAAAGGTCTCGCTGTCGCCTATCTGCTTGAAGCCGTGGTTCTATACCTTGCCACTGGAGCGACAATTGCAGCCATGATCTCTGGGGCAGCCAAAGCACCGGTCACAGATTCAGCTTTAGGGGTACTAACCGGTGCTGCAGCAATTTGGCTAACTATGGCTGCCAAGGCCATCACAAAGAATAAGCGTTGGGCTAGAAGTGCTGGAGTCTTTTGGCAATTAATTCAGCTAACTATTGCCTTAGGAACTTTTGAAGCAAGCATCCTCGGTGGATTACTTATTGCAGTTCCATCTATTGCCGTGTTACTCACCCTATTCAATAAACAAATAGTGGCAGCCACCCAAGAAAACAGAGATTAGACCTCTAACAACTTACGCAACATAGCAACGTGACCAGTGGCTTTCACGTTGTATAGGGCGTGCTCAATCTTGCCGTCCTCAGCAATTACGAAAGTTGAACGAATTAGACCTTCGTAAACCTTCCCATACATGCTCTTCTCACCAAAAGCACCATAAGCCTTGATGACTTTCATCTCTGGGTCACTTAGAAGATCGAACTTCAAACCTTCTGCTTTACGGAATTTCGTTAGTTTGGCTGGAGCGTCAGGGGAGACACCCAAAACGACATAGCCAGCTTTCTTCAAGACAGACATGTTCTCTTGGAAATCGCAGGCCTGCTTGGTGCAGCCTGGAGTTGAAGCTGCTGGGTAGAAATAGACGATAACTTTCTTGCCTTTGAACTCAGCCAAAGATACGAATTCATCGTCTTGGTTCTTTAGTTTGATTGCAGGGGCTTTAGAGCCAGTAGTTAGTGTTGTCATGCCTCTAATTTAGTCAAAGTTCACCTAGGTTCAAACTTGGTCTAAGACCAATAAAACTGGTATTCTTAGGAATCGTTGCCCTAGGCAATGCGCTTCTAGCTCAATAGGCAGAGCAACTGACTCTTAATCAGTGGGTTCCGGGTTCGATTCCCGGGGAGCGCACGAACCCCGGTTCCTTCTCACGAGGACCGGGGTTTCTTACAAATCTTCTAAGTAAAGGGGAATCATGGTTACCGAGTCTTTCAATCCAACATTATTTCTATCAATCGCCTTACCATTTCTCCTTGTTGGTCTGGCAATCCAGTTCTTCATTGCAAGAGCAATAGCGAAATACGCAGCCAAGAAAGGACTGGACTACCAGTTGTTCTTCTGGCTTTCCTTCCTAGTCAGCTGGCTGATTATGCTCATAGTTGCTTTGGTCTCTGAACCAAAGAATGCAACGCCAACCCCAACGTCAAACTCAGACAGCATCACCAAAAATTCAGACAACCTGTAAAAGTCTTTTCCGAGCCAATCTTTTGAATTACTCGGCTTGGAACATGACACTACCAGCGGTCTTCAAAGGCTATCCAAGTAGTGATGGAATTATCCGACGCCTGCCTGTGAAACTTTCTAAGAAGGTTACTCTAGCTGATTGGGCACTAACACTTTTTGAAACTGACAGTGCTTTCATCGAGTCTGAAGCGAACGAACTAATTGGCCAATACATTCTTGCCTTCGACCTAATCCGACGAATATTGACCTATTAGGAAAAACCTTAGGCATAAGTCTTCAATTATGCATAATTTGAATCGGCGATCATTAGAAAGCGATTGGTGCCTAATGAAAGTTCATTGGTGATAGGGTTAGAGCCAATAGGCCACTAAGGTTTTTGGGGGAAAATGAAAATTAAGTTTTTAGTATCTGCTTGTCTGATATTGGGCTCAAGCGCTCAAATGGCGGTGGCAGACGAGGGAAGCTCAGCACTCGAACTTCCAAATTATTCTGACATTTTGAATTGTGCTGAAACTTCAACTCAAAATACTTCACAAGTGAACCAACCTGACTATTGTCTGGCTGCATCCCCGTTTTATTGGTACGAGAACGATCCCCATTGGTCTGGCTTCGTAGTCGGTGGTCAGTCTAATCTTTACTCGGAAGTGAAGGCACACATTGTCACGCCTGTTGATCGAAGTGTTACGTGTGGTGATAGCTACTGGGGTGCATGGGTCGGCATTGGTGGCTACCATACTGAAAGTTTGATTCAGGCGGGTATCACGAATAATCCGCAGGTGGCTGGGGAATACATTTTCTTTATTGAGTATTTAAATCATGACAACCAAAATCTAGCAATTTATGTACCATCCCAGTCGTTCAAGGCAGGGGTGAACTTATTGATTTCAGTCAGCTTCAATCAAACTACCGGAAGAGCCATGTTTTACTTAATGGATTATTCGACTGGCAAGAGTTACACACGGACGACGAATGGCGACGTATCCAGCTATTACGACGGATCATCAGCAGAGTGGATAAATGAGAAAAATGGACCAACCTACTTCAACTTCGGGACCTTTAACTGGACTCAAGCTCAGGTCCGACTGTTGAACGGCACCTGGGTTGATTTTGGCTCTCAACCTGGTCACGGAATTCAAGTAACTAACTCGAACGGCGATTTACTAAGTTCTCCCCAGTTTTTCCCAATTACATCATCGTCATTCTCAGATAAGTTCTACCAGTGTTTTTAGGAGGAGGAAAGTTTATGAAAAATTTTTTCATGTTGATAACGGTGCTAGGTCTCATACTTGGAGGCGCAGCTAGTGTCCAAGCTATAAGTAAAAAGGCGGAGATTAATACTCGCATGGCCACTGAACTTCCAAGATATGAGGATATCCCGTTTTGCGACGACGTCTTATTTATCATAAGTTCAGTTGACGTCTGCAAATCTAATTGGATCTCGAAGACTCATTTTTCTTCGAAGAAATAATACCAATTTCGGGAAAATGCACCTTAGCTAATTTCATAGGAGTGTGCCTCTAATGAAACTAATCTTGGTTAGAACATCAAGTTCTAAAGGTTTAGGGAAATATGTACTCTAACTCCGTACTGGATTCCTTCCGGAGTTCTCAAAGCAACCTTGATTGGAGCTAGATACCTACCTATCAACTAATAGAATTAAGCAGTTGGAAAATGAAAATTCAAAGTGGGTTCGTTTCAGAGGAACTAGAACTTGAGAGAGATTTAGTTATTCGGTAATCTTGGAATATGAAACCCACATTTGTTATATATCAAAACGAAAAATTCTATGGCTCATATGACAATAGAAAAACTATGGAAAGTGTTTATGACTTTTTACCAGCACCAAAACATTTCATCTTTTTTAAATACACATCACTAGACGAAATCTTGTCTATGAACTATCAACAAGCAATACAAACCGAAAAAACTCGAAAAGAACTATCTAATGGAAAATAGTAAAACCACAATCACAGGCTTAGTGGCAACAACTCCACGCCACCTAACAACAGCAGACGGACACCCCACCCATAGGTAAGCATCTTGCTGATTTCCTTAATCTGTTGAGCTTCATGATCTGGAACTTTTGCAAACATGAATGGGGCTGGGCCTCGCCATTCAAATGTTGTTGAAGTGAAGGTAAGTTTCAAGACTTAGTCTTCGCCGATGTCTTCATTCCATAGAGTTGGGTTAGCGATGATGAAATCACCCATGACTTTAATTAGACCTGGATCGTTCATGACTTTTACGTCACAGCCGTGTTCTTGAACCCAGTCTTGACCACCCTTGAAGTTAATGTCGTCGCCAACCAGAAGTTTTCCGATGTTGAACTGACGAATAAGACCTGAGCAATACCAGCAAGGAGAGAGGCTGGTAGCTAAGGTTACGTTTTTGTATGAACGCTGTCTACCAGCGTTTCTAAATGCACTGGTTTCACCATGCATAGATGCGTCACCTTGTTGGACGCGAAGATTGTGACCGGAACCTAGAAGAGCTCCGTCTTTATCGAAGAGAGCGGCTCCGATGGGAATTCCACCTTCAGATAAACCTAAATGAGCCTCGGCTATGGCCACCGCTAGCTTCTCTTCGTCTGTTGCGAAGATCTGACCAACTTTGAATTCCATAGCCGAGGCTCCTAGTTTTTAGGGTTTATTACTTCTTGGCTTCGCCAGTTACTGAGCGAAGAGCAAAGTAGAGAACGGCAGCTAGCACAAAGCCAACTACTGCTGTGATGTCACCATACTGATCTGCAAGAGGACCCTTATACCAAACCTGGTTTGAGAACTCATAGATAGATGCAGCAGCGGCGATAACGAATGCAATAACTCCTGAATAGATGTTCTGAGGAGCAAGGGCACGAGCACCAGCATCCTTTCCACCTGAGAGGATACGTTCCAAAAGAACGATTGCAATCCAAGGAGCAACCCAATAGGAAACAACCAAAAGGAAGTTCTCTAGTTGGTGTCCTACGTCACCGTTGGTAACACCGAAGTAAGCGGTGATTCCACCAAGAACACCGGCGATGGTTACCATGATTGCACGACGGGTCTTGAAGCCAAGCTTCACACCCATAGCTAGGAAGGACATTGCACCTGAGTAGACGTTTAGCACGTTAGCTGATATTGATCCGATTGCGATTGCAAACAAAGTAACCTTCGCCAAAGTGTCGTTACCTAGAGCGCCAGTGAAAACTGATGTTGGGTTTGGACCAAATACAACGAACTGTCCACCATTAGCATCGCCAACAGCAGTCTCAATCAAGTTGAATGCAACTGCACCCAATGACATAAGGATTGTTGTGCTTAGGAAGTTTCCTAGACCAGCTGCTAGACCTAGACGAGTCTTGTTGGTGTTTGCAGGTAGGTAACGGGTGTAGTCAGAAGCGAATGGGGTCCAACCAGCGGTGTAACCATAAGCTGCACCAGCGGTTAGTGTGAAGCCAACCCATGAGAATCCGGTAACTGCACCGCTAGGTGTGAATGCACCTGCGTGTGTGAACACAACATAAGCAACAAACAACCAAACAACAGCTAGGAAGTATGAGGTGTAACGCTCCCAAACCTGGATTAGGTTGTGACCTACGAAAGCGATGGCTACCTGAGCAACGATCACAATGAGTAGAGCTAGAACAGCGTCACAGCCAAGAAGAGCTGATAGCGCTAAAGTTCCAGAAACTGTGTTAACAGCGAACCAACCGATACCTGCAACAAGAGTTGAAAGACCTGAAGGAATCAGGTTTCCGATCTTGCCGAAAGCGTTACGGCCAAGCACCATCTGAGGAAGTCCAGCTTCTGGACCCCAGGTGCTCAAAATACCGTGGGTGATACCTGCTAATGCGTTTCCGACTAGAACTGCAAGGATTGCCTGAAGGACGTTAAGTCCAAAGCCAATTCCTAGAGCGCCGACGAATACGGTTGCGAACTCGAGGTTCGGGGACGACCAAACTGTGAATAAATGCCACGGTTTGCCGTGACGTTCGCCCGATGGGATTGGGGCTACGTCGTTGGTTTCGATTGCACCTGCCGAAGCAGTGTTTTTTGTGTTTGTAGTCATAGGCAAGAGATTATTGGGAATTTGCTGGGAACGGACGTTCATTTGAGCGTGGCAAACAAATAGTTAACGAAATTGAAACTTTGACTCTAAAGATTTCCCCCATTTTCGGCAGTTATCAACAAAACGGTGGATAAGTCAGGCCTTATTTGGCTTTCGGGGTTAACCTAGCCTTGCGATGATAGCTAAAGCCCCCAAAATGAGCCCTCAAACCGAGGGAACCGGACTGGTATTCAGTCAGGTAGAGGCTAACTGCTGGAAGGTTTATAAAGAATCTGATCAGAGCCTGATTGGAACTGTTGGTCTAGGCGAGTTCACGGAGAAAGGCCCGGGTGCTTTTCTGGTTGTTGAGCAAGATGCCTTGGGGAGTATGGCTTGGTTGGCTGAAGCTATTCGCTGTGTTCTGGATTACGCCTTCGATCAGTTGAAACTGACGAGAGTCTCTATCAGGGCGAAAGTTGAACAGTTTTCGTTGTTGGCTGCTTTAGAAGATCTGGGTTTTGTTGAAAAAGTAAAACTTGATTCTGGAAAAAAGGTTCGTCTAGTTTGTGATCGCTGGGATTACATCCAAGCTTTAGCTGAGTCTTTGATGCTCGAGCATCTTGAAGATAGGCAATGGAGCTTTGGCTTTGATAACGGCAGAAGAAGAGCCGGCCTTTGTTCTTATAGCGATAAGAAGATTACGGTCAGTAAATATCTTTCACTGGTGCACGACATTGATGATGTGAAGCAAACTATTTTGCATGAGATTGCCCATGCCTTAACTGGACCTAAGGCAGGCCACGGGAAGAAGTGGTTGGCTACTGCAAAGAAAATTGGCTACCGCAATGAAACTTATACCGGTGAAGAAATAGCTGAAGCGTATGCGCCTTATCAAGGGCTATGTCCTAACGGGCATAAGCACTATAGGTATCAAAAACCTAAGCGTCTTTATAGTTGTAATTTATGTGGTTCTGGATTCAATCAGAAATACATGATTGATTGGGCAGTTAGATCTAACTAATTGCTGACCAGATCAGAATCATGGTCACCACAGCACCAGCGAAGAAGTTCAACCAAATAAACCTTCGCCAACCTTTATTTGATTTCTCACAATCAGCATCCTCGATGTTTAGATAAGGCGCGATGATGAACAAATAGGGGATTGCCGCTATCGCTGCCAAAGGACCTGGGAAATCTGTGTTCATAACTAGGATTCCAGCACCTGCATAGGCAAGGAAAGCAAAACGAACTGTTGCTTTCGCTCCGATAACTGTTGCGATGCTCGAGATGCTGGCTTCTCTGTCTGCAATCACATCTTGGACTGCACCAAAGGCATGGGATGCAATTCCCCAAAGGGTGAAGGCAAGGATGCAGGAAAGAGTTGATCTAGAGCTCATGTCAGTGTTAGTTAGCGCTAATGCGTAAACCATAGGTCCAAAGAAGTGTGAAGAAGAAGTGAGTGAATCTAGGAAAGGCTTCTCTTTGAACCTCAATTTTGGAGCGCTATAGGCAATCACTGTGAAAACAAACAGGGTTAGGTATAGAGCTGCTGTTTGGTTTGAGATTGAGTAAAGGTAGATAAGGAAAGGCACACAAGCAAGCACTGAAGACCAGATGGTGAGCTTGTGATACTTCTTATTTAGCAGTGCTCCTTCAATACCTCCTTTACGGGGGTTACGAAGATCACTTTCATAGTCAAATACATCGTTAATTCCATACATCAGGAGGTTGTATGGGATGAGGAAGAACAGGGTTCCAATAACGAAGATTAGGTCTATCTTGTGGGTAATAAAGATGTATGTGGCACCAAACGGGTAAGCAGTATTAATCCAGGACACCGGTCTTGAAGACCAGAACAACTGCTTTATTGCATCCATTACTTCTTACCTGTCAACTTATTCCAGATGGTAGCAACTGCTAACACTGATACCACTGTATAGGCGAAGTCTTCTATCGGGGCTAAACCAATAAACCATCCGCTGAGTTTGCTTGAGTCATAGTTAACAATGTTGAGTCCGATGATGATGTTGTCGAAAATGCTGGTTACCAACAACATCCCTAACAGGGTTAAGGAAAGTATTCGCCAAGGTGTTTTTCTCACGAACACATTCAAGAGAACAAATGCAGTCAACATAAATGTGAGGTTCAAAGCTAAATACAACATCTATTTCTTCCCCCAAATTCTTTTGAACACAATAAACAGGTTCAGAGATGTGTAGTTCAACAAAAACAGAAAGAACAGTTCTTCTATCGGTAATTCAGGTGCTACCACTAAACCGGTGAGATGAGCAGATGGTCCTCTAAAGAAAATACCTAAAGCGATACCTGCACCGTCCCATAGTAGAAAAAAGATCAGTGGGATAAGTGTGGTTAGTAGGGCTGCTTTCGTGTTTTGACTGAAAGCCAATTTGAAACGCCAATCAAGTAGACCAGTCCCCACTATTGAGAACACAAGCCCGCTTAGATAAAGGGCGGATGCAAACACTAGTTCAAACCCTTCCAACCGTTCTCAGCGATTGGTTGAATCTCGTTTGGAGTTGGACCAGAAGATTTGTCGTCAATCATCAGCTTGTAGACAAGCTCGGCACCAATCAAACACATAGGTAATCCAATACCTGGGATTGAGTGGTGACCCGCGTAATAAAGACCCTTAACCTTTTTGCTCTTGTTCTTAGGTCTGAAGAATGCTGACTGTCTGAGAGTGTGAGCCATACCTAGAGCGGTTCCAGACCAAGCGTTTAGTTCTTCGACGAAGTTCTGAGGACCCATAGTTCTTCTAACTACGATGCGATCTTTCAGATCAGGGATTTTGCACCATTCAGCAATCTGCTCAATCACTCTGTCTGCTTCTGCTTCAAATTCAGGATCACCTGAACGGTCGATGCCACCTCTACCAATTGACGGATCTGCTGCAGCTGGAACTAGAACAAAGAGGTTCTCGTAACCTTCTGGGGCAACTGAAGGGTCAGTCTTACTTGGAGCACAGATATATAAACTGGCTGGGTTAGCCACCTTGCTCTTACCATCAGCCTTCTTGAAAACTTGAGCAAAGTTAGTTGCCCAGTCATCGGTATATAGAAGTGTGTGGTGATCTAGGTTGTCAATCTTGCCTTTGACACCTAAATACATCAACAATGCAGAAGGTCCAGGGATTCGCTTATCCCACCACTTCTGAGGAAGTGACTGGTATTTTGGTTCAAGCAACTTGGTTTCAACGAAATGAAGGTCAGCGTTAGCAACAACCACGTCGGCTTTATAGGTGATATCTCCAACTTGGATGCCTTCAACAGTTCCAGCGTTATCGACATTGATCTTTGTCACTGGGGAGTTGGTGTGTATTTCAACACCGTGAGCTTTAGCAAGTCTTTCAACCGCTTCAATGATTTTGTATAGACCACCCTGAGGATAGAAAACTCCGACATTCATATCGATGTGTGTCATCAAGTGATACATGCTCGGAGTCTCATAAGGAGATGCACCCAAGAACACTGCAGGGAAGTTCAGAACCTTGCGTAGCCTTTCGTCTTTCACATGCTTAGCCGAGAAACCATAAAGCGAAGTCAAAAGATGTTTGATGAAAGTAGCGGCCTTCTTCACAACATCTGGGTGGGTGAAAGATTTGGCGTTCTGGAAGTTTGTGTATAAAAAGTGCTTGTTGGCTAGGTCATATGTCTGCTCAGCACTATCTAAATACTTCTGAACCATCTTGGCACTACCTGGTTCGTAGGCTTCGAACTCTTCAAGATTCTTCTTCAGGCTTTCGTGCATGAACATCGGTTCATCTTGGCCTTCGAAGATGGTTCTGTATGCAGGGTCTAGACGAACTAGGTCTAGTTCTTTATTTGCCGTGGTCCCCATTAGTTTGAAGAACTGGTCGAAGGCATCTGGCATCAAATACCAAGATGGACCCATGTCGAAAGTGAAGCCATCTTTTTCCCAGATGTATGCCCGGCCACCAACTTTTTCTCTCGCTTCAAAAAGTTGAACTTTCATTCCAGCTTTGGCTAATAGGGCAGCAGTTGCTAAACCACCGATACCCCCACCGATAACTATCGCGCTTTTTTGGGTCATTATGGTTTGATTCCTATCCAGGCTTTGAAAAGTATTACTAGTTTGTGAAAATCATTCACGCGAATTCTGGTTATAATAAGTTGATCTGCAGGAGTCTTCTCAATCTTGTCATTTAGTGCTGTGAAAAGTAGTTGCGCTGCAACAACTGCTCTGCTTGAAGATTTAGGCAGCAGGGGAATGGTTCTTGCAGACAGAGCAAGATCTTTGTTGATGTCTGCAACTAGTTCTTGTTTAGTTGCTTCATTGAAGGTTTTCACATTCAAGTTAGGGAAGTATGAACGACCTAACTGTTCAAAATCAGCGGAAAGATCTCTAAGGAAGTTCACCTTCTGGAAAGCAGCTCCCAAGGCTTGAGCACCTTTGGTTAAAGTCTCAAGCTCACTTGGTCCATAACTCTTATCAAGCATGAAAGCCTGCAAACACATAAGCCCGATAACCTCTGCAGAACCGTAAACATATTTATCAAATGATTTCTGATCATGTTTGGTTTGGTGCAAGTCCATTCTCATTGAATAGAAGAATGGTTCAACAATCTTTCTTGTGATACCTGTCTTAATTGCAGTTATCGCAAAGGCATGAACCACAAGGTTTGTCGAGAACCCAGTCTTCATGGCCTTATATGTCTCAGTCTCAAGTTTGTCTAGTTCAGAAGAAAGGTTGAATCTGCTTTCCCTGCCCAAAGCGCCAGCTGCCGCACCGTCCACTATTTCATCGGCAACTCGAACCAATGCGTAAATGTTTTGAACATGTGCCCTGATTGGTTTTGCTAAAAGGTTGGTGGCAAGACCAAAAGAAGTCGAGTATGCCTTAATAACCTCAGCACTTGATCGGATAGCGGCAGCGCTATATCTTGCAAGAGATTCTTGATCTAGAGAGTTTTGGTTTTTTGGCACGAGTTAAGGCTATAACCAGTCACGTCTTTTAAAAACCCAATAAAGAATGCCCGAGATGACAACAATCAGAGCAGTTGAAGTAATGAAACCATCCTGGGTATCAAAACCAGGGTAGGGCAGGTTTTGGCCATAGAAACCCGTAATAGCGGTTGGAACGGCGATGATGGCAGCCCAGCTGGTCACCTTTTTCATAATCAGGTTCATTTGATTACCTTGAATGGTCAAATTGGTTTCTAAAAGTGTGGTTACTAAATCTCTAAGCGAATCAGTCCAGTCCCCAACTCGCATGATGTGATCGTAAACATCTTGGAAGTAGGGCGCCATGTGTTCCCCTAGGAATTTGGTTTCCCTTCGGACCAGCGGGTTTAGAACTTCACGCATAGGAATGGCAACTCTTCGAAGCAAAACCAGTGCTTTTCTTAGAGAGTAGCTTCTCTGCTGAATCATCCTGTTGTTTCTTTGAACTTCAAACATCATCGATTCGAGTTCTTCAAGTTCCATATCCAGCTCTTGAATCACATCAAAGTAGCTATCAACAACAACATCGAGTAGACCCCACAAAAGGTAGTCAACTCCGCCATCGGAAAGTTCAGCACTCTCATCCCACCGCTTGGTCACAGCAGTCATGTCGAATTCACCAGTTGAGCGAATCGTGATGAGACCGCGTTTAGTCACGAAAACAGACATCTCGACTGTGTTTAGCTCTTTTGCCTTCTCGTTATATGTGGCGTGATAAAGGTTGATAAATAAGTGGGAATCGTAGTGATCGATCTTTGGTCTTTGCATACCTTTAAAGGCATCTTCAACTGCTAGTTCATGAAGGTCTAGGGTCTCTGAAAGATGATGAAGCTCGTCTGGGGTCGGTTCAACGATGTCTAGCCAATAAACGGCATTTCTGTCTTTAGCGACTTTGCCTAGCTGTTCCAGTGGGAAATCAACTTCTGTAACTTTCCCTTTTCGATAAATCCGAGATTTCATCATGCTCTAATGCTATCTAGGGCTTGTGGGGCTTATGGCATTGGCCTTGTTCGCCTAAACTTAACAAATGGACAAAGATATGAAGCCAAGATCTCGGGTAGTTACCGATGGTATTGAACGTGCGGCTGCTAGAGGAATGCTCAGAGCTGTTGGTATGGGCGATGAGGACTGGGAGAAGCCCCAAATTGGTGTGGCATCTTCATGGAATGAAGTCACCCCTTGCAACCTATCTTTAGACCGGCTAGCAGATGCCGCTAAGCAAGGTGTTCACGCAGCTCACGGTTACCCACTTGAATTCGGAACCATCTCTGTCTCTGACGGTATTTCTATGGGCCACGAAGGTATGCACTTCTCACTTGTCTCTCGCGAAGTTATTGCTGACTCAGTTGAGACAGTTATGCAGGCTGAAAGATTAGACGGTTCTGTTTTGCTAGCTGGTTGTGACAAGTCACTGCCAGGTATGTTGATGGCTGCAGCCAGATTAGATCTTGCTTCAGTGTTTCTTTATGCAGGAACCATTGCTCCGGGTTGGGTAAAGCTAACTGACGGAACAGAAAAAGAAGTAACCATCATTGACGCTTTTGAAGCTGTCGGTGCTTGCAAGGCCGGCAAGATGAGCCTTGAAGATCTAGACCGTATTGAAAGAGCTATCTGTCCAGGTGAAGGTGCCTGTGGTGGAATGTATACCGCTAACACAATGGCTAGCGCAGCTGAAGCTCTAGGTATGTCACTACCTGGTTCTGCTTCACCTCCATCAGCGGATAGAAGAAGAGACAATTGGGCTCACCGTTCAGGTGAAGCAGTGGTTAACCTGATTAGTAAAGGTATTACTGCAAGACAGATTTTGACTAAGAAAGCTTTTGAGAACGCTATTGCTGTGACTATGGCTTTTGGTGGTTCAACTAATGCTGTTCTCCATCTTTTGGCCATCGCTCGTGAAGCTGAAGTTGATTTGACTCTGGATGATTTCAACAAGATTGCAGACAAGGTTCCTCACTTAGGAGACCTAAAGCCGTTCGGAAGATACGTTATGGCTGATGTTGATCGTGTCGGTGGAGTTCCTGTTGTTATGAAGGCACTTCTAGATGCAGGTCTAATTCACGGTGATGCATTAACTGTTACCGGTAAGACTGTTGCTGAAAACCTTGCAGGAATAAATCCACCTGACCCTGATGGCAAGATCATCAGAGCTTTGAATAACCCAATTCACAAGACCGGTGGAATTGCAATCCTCAAGGGTTCAATGGCACCTGAAGGTGCTGTTGTGAAGACCGCTGGTTTTGACCTTGAAGATTTCACTGGCCCCGCACGTGTTTTCGAAAGAGAAGCTGAAGCTATGCAGGCGCTAACCGATGGCAAGATTTCTGCTGGCGATGTTGTCGTTATTCGCTATGAGGGCCCTAAGGGTGGACCAGGTATGCGTGAAATGCTTGCTATCACCGGTGCTATAAAAGGTGCGGGACTAGGTAAAGATGTATTACTCTTGACTGACGGACGATTCTCAGGCGGCACAACCGGCCTTTGCATCGGACACATAGCACCAGAAGCGATGGACGGAGGTCCAATTGCTCTGGTCCGCGATTCAGACTTGATTCGAGTTAACATCGCAGCTCGCACGCTCGAACTACTAGTTGAGCCAGAAGAGTTGGCAGCCCGCAAAGCCGCATGGGTGCCTTTAGAACCCCGCTACACCAGAGGTGTTTTGGCCAAGTATTCCAAATTGGTTCATTCCGCTGCCGAAGGTGCATACTGCGGTTAATCCAAGGGAATTAGATGACTAACGAGATTTTGACAGGTGCTCAGGCGATTGTTCGCAGCCTTGAGCTTCTAGGTGTGACCGACATTTTTGGTCTACCTGGTGGAGCTATTTTGCCTACCTACGATCCGCTTATGGATTCAACCAAGATTAGACACATTTTGGTTCGTCACGAACAAGGTGCTGGTCACGCAGCAGAAGGATATGCTTCGGCTTCAGGAAAACTTGGTGTTTGTATTGCAACTTCAGGCCCTGGAGCTACCAACCTGGTAACAGCTATTGCTGATGCACACATGGACTCTGTTCCATTGCTTGCTATCACCGGTCAGGTGAACAGCACATCGATTGGAACTGACGCATTCCAAGAAGCAGACATCGTTGGTATCACTATGCCAATCACCAAGCACTCATTTCTAGTTACTAAAGCAGAAGACATTCCTGCAACTCTTGCTGCAGCTGTTTTGATTGCAACTACTGGTCGACCAGGTCCAGTTCTGGTTGACATCGCTAAAGATGCTCAGAATGCTAAAGCAGAATTTATTTGGCCACCTAAGGTTGAACTTCCTGGTTATAAGCCAGTTACAAAACCGCACGGGAAGCAAGTTCAGGCTGCAGCACAGATGATTGCTGAATCCAAACGTCCTGTTTTATATGTTGGTGGCGGAATCGTAAGAGCAAATGCCAGTCAAGAACTTTTAGAGCTAGCCAGAATTACTGGTGCACCTGTAGTAACAACGCTTATGGCTCGTGGAGCTTTCCCTGATTCAGATCCGCAGAACCTAGGTATGCCAGGCATGCACGGAACTGTTCCTGCGGTAACAGCACTACAAAAGAGCGATCTTTTAATTACTCTTGGTGCACGTTTCGATGACCGCGTTACCGGTCAAGTGAAGAGCTTTGCAGTGAATGCAAAAGTTATTCACATTGACATCGATCCTGCTGAGATTGGCAAGATCAAGTTTGCTGATATTCCAATCGTTGGTGACCTAAAGGAAGTTCTTCCAGAACTAAACGATGAACTTCGTAAAGAACTAGGTTCAAAGAAACTTGATATCGCCGAGTGGTGGGTTTTCCTAAACGAGCTTCGTGCGAAGTATCCACTTGGTTATACCGAACCTGAAGATGGAAAGCTTTCACCGCAGTTTGTTATCTCACGTATTGGTGAGATCAGCGGACCTGAAGCAGTATTTGCTGCCGGTGTTGGTCAGCACCAGATGTGGTCAGCACAGTTTATTAAATATGAACGTCCTAACTCTTGGTTGAACTCGGGTGGTGCTGGAACTATGGGTTATTCAGTTCCTGCAGCCATGGGTGCAAAAGTTGCTCAACCGGAAAGATTAGTTTGGGCTATCGATGGTGATGGTTGCTTCCAGATGACCAACCAAGAACTTGCTACCTGCACAATCAATAACATTCCAATCAAAGTTGCAATCATCAACAACTCTTCTTTGGGAATGGTTAGACAGTGGCAAACACTGTTCTATAACTCCCGTTACTCAAACACTGATTTGAATACTGGAACTGACACCATGATGGTCCCAGATTTTGTGAAGCTTGCTGAAGCTTATGGCTGCCTTGGTATTCGTGTTGAAAGCGAAGACGAAGTTGATGCGGCAATCAAGCTGGCTATCGAGACTAATGACCGTCCCGTTGTGATTGATTTCATTGTTGGTCGAGATGCAATGGTTTGGCCGATGGTGCCAGCTGGTCTATCTAACGATGAGGTTCAGTTCGCTAGAGATTCAAGACCAGTTTGGGAAGAAGGGGAGGAGGAGTAATGTCTAAGCACGTTCTATCTCTCTTGGTTGAAGACCGTCCAGGTCTACTAACCCGCGTAGCTGGTTTGTTTGCTCGCCGTGGCTTCAACATCGAGTCATTGGCAGTCGGTCAAACTGAGGTCCCTGGTTTCTCCAGAATCACAGTGGTAGTTAGCGTTGAGGGTGCTCCTTTGGAGCAGGTCACTAAGCAGCTAAATAAGCTAATCAACGTCATTAAGGTGGTTGAACTAGAGCCAGAGACCACTGTTGAGCGCGATCACATGCTGATTAAGGTCAAAACCGATCCAACAACCCGCTCTCAGGTTCTAGAGGCGGTAACCTTATTCCGTGCCCGTGTCATCGACGTCGCGAGCGATGCATTGATTATTGAAATCACAGGCGAAACAGCTAAATGTGAAGCCTTCCTCAAAGTCTTAGAACCCTACGGCATCAAAGAACTAGTTCAGTCTGGTGTTTTGGCTATGGGTCGAGGATCTAAATCAATCACCGAAAAAGTTTTGAAGTAACTTAAACCAAACAAGGAAAGAAAGAAGAATAAATTGGCAGAAATCTTTTATGACAAGGATGCAGACCTTTCGATTATCCAGGGCAAGAAGGTAGCCGTAATTGGTTACGGTTCTCAGGGTCACGCACACTCATTGAACCTCAAGGATTCAGGTGTTGATGTTGTGGTTGGTCTAGCAGAGGGCTCAAAGAGCAAAGCTAAAGCTGAAGAAGCAGGCTTAAAGGTTCTTAGCGTTGCCGATGCTTCAGCTTGGGCTGATGTGATCATGATCTTGGCTCCAGACCCACGTCAAAGAGACATCTATGCAAACGAGATTGCTCCTAACCTAACTGCAGGTAAAGCTCTTGTCTTCGGTCACGGTTTCGCTATTCGTTATGGCCTAATCAAGCCTCCTGCTGATGTTGATGTTTTCCTTGTTGCACCTAAAGGTCCAGGTCACATCGTTCGTCGTGAATACGTCGACGGCCGTGGTGTTCCTAACCTGATTGCTGTTGAGCAGGATGCAACCGGAGGTGCTTTTGATCTTGCGCTTTCATATTCAAAAGCTATTGGTGGAACCAGAGCTGGAACTATTAAGACCACATTCACTGAAGAAACTGAAACAGATCTATTCGGTGAGCAGGCAGTTCTTTGTGGTGGAGCATCACAGTTGATTCAGTATGGTTTTGAAACTCTAACCGAAGCTGGTTACCAGCCAGAAGTTGCATACTTCGAAGTTCTTCACGAACTGAAGTTGATTGTTGACTTGATGTATGAAGGTGGTATCGCTAAGCAGCGCTGGTCAGTTTCTGACACCGCTGAATACGGTGACTACATTTCAGGCCCTAGAGTTATTGGCCCAGAAGTTAAAGAGCGTATGCGCGATGTGCTAACTGACATTCAGGATGGAACCTTTGCTAACCGCTTCATCGCTGATCAGGATGCGGGAGCTCCTGAGTTCCTAGCACTTAGAGCTAAAGGTGAAGCTCACCCAATTGAGGCTGTTGGTAGAACACTACGTAAGCTCTTCAGCTGGATCAAAAATTCAGATGACTATGAAGAGGGCAAGGCTGCTCGCTAGTCAAAAAGTGGAAACCTGTGAAATCCCGAGTATTGTTACTCGGGATTTCACACTTAAGGGAACATTTTAGACACCTTAGGGAACTAAAATGAGACACAAGACTTTTTGGAAATGTGCGTTTTTCTGAAGTGGCAGATTTTGAAATGGGACTCTTATGTTCAAGCATTTGAAATTGGTTTTCAGGAAAGTTGCTGTGATTTTCGCAGTGGCTGGATTTTTAGTCGCGCCTAGTTTGACGATTGATCCGGCTCAAGCTGACACTAGAACAGATCGTCTTTTGGAAAGATATCAACCTCCAGGTTTTGGCGGAAACTCACCTTTAGAGCTCGGAGTTTTGGTTCAGGCTTCCAAAGACGGATGGATTACTCAGGTTTATTTCTATAAATATTGGGGTGACGATGGTGGCCATTCAGCACACATCTGGTCTGACAACGGAACACTTCTTGGCTCTCAAGATTTTGTAAGTGAAACTACGGGATGGCAGGTCGTCACCTTGGATAATCCTGTCCAGATTGTGGCAGGGCAAATCTTCACTGTCTCGGTTTACGGTGCTAATTTCTATTTTGCTGGTGGTTCATTCCCAACTAGAACTTCGGGCCCTCTAACGATTCTCGACAGTAGTTATAAATACACCGACCATCCAGAATTCCCCCAAGATAGTGTCCATACGAACTATGCAATAGATTTCAGTTTCACAAGTGATTCAGACCCAGCCAATCCTGAACCAGACCCTGGTTTGAGAGCGGATGTTTATTCGCTTGACGGCGGAGATCTCCCAAATCACACCCCTGATTATGTGCTTTGTTCATCGAAAACTTTCACCGCTTGGCATTCAGTTGATGCTATAGATCATCTATTTGATTCCGATTATGGTGGCATCGTTGCGGGCTGTGCAGCTGACCAGGTGATGATTCACTATTCTGGCTACATTACTTGGCCAAAAACGCAAACGGTAAAACTTCAAGCGCTGGCTGATGATGGCTTCTTCATGACTTTGGACGGGGAGACAGTTATTGACGACTGGTCTCTTAAAGGTTGCTCTGGGTCGATTGTTACTCACTCATTCGTTGCAAATGAACCTCAAAAACTAGACGCTTGGTTTTACGAATGGGGCGGTGGGGCTTGCAGCAGGCTTGGTTACATCCAAGACGGTGACTTTACACCGATTCCTAAAGATGCCTACACAAAAAACGCACTTTACACATCTTGGGGATTACCAGCCGTAGCGCCTTCCAAGCCAAGAAATGTGCAGGCAACAGTTTCTGGTTTGGACATAAACGTTTCTTGGGACGAACCTGCAAGCGATGGTGGATCCGACATCAGCGGTTACACCGTAACGGCAACAAGTGGCGGAAGCTCTTTTAGTTGTCAATCAAGTGCGATTAGTAAAAGTTGTACATTGCCTCTGCTTCCCGCAGGAAGGGACTACTCGATAACAGTCGTGGCACATAGCAACTCAGGAACTTTACATTCCCAAGATTCAGACTCGATAACTAAATCAATTGGAACGGGAGTACTGCACCCAACGCTAACCGCACCGCGAATGGATCCACTCACCTTCGGTCAGGCTTTATCTGCTGGTGCTCTCCTTGGCGGATCTTCTAATACTCCGGGTTCATTCAGTTACAAATTCCCTAACACCCAACCAAGCGTGGGCTCATCTCAGGTTGATGTTGTCTTTACCCCAGAGGACACAACAACGTACACGACTGAATCTCTAACAATAGATGTCTTAGTCAACAAAGCACCGCGTTCACTGGTTTGGTCAAACCAAACTGACGAGGATTGGGATTATGGACTTTCTCACAATGCCCAAGCAACTGCATCCATAGGTGTTGGCGCAATTTCCTACAGCGTTTTGAACTCGACCAGTGTATGTTCAGTAAACGCTAACACCGGCGAGCTTTCAGCACTGCGAGCGGGGAACTGTTTAGTTGAGGCGACAATCGAATCTGATGGCAACTATCTTGCTGTTTCAAGTCAAAAAACTTTGTCAGTGCTTCCAGTCGAGCCTTCCTCACCGACCAACTTGGCGGTTGCCCTTGATGGCACATCTGCAACTGTGAGCTGGACAGCACCAAGCAGTGATGGCGGAACAGAAATTTCGAGCTATTCCGTGACTCTAAAAAATAGTGATGAGACCAAATCTTGCTCGGCACCAGCTTCAGCCACATCTTGCAAAATCGAAGGTCTAACCCAAGGAGTGGATTACTCGGTTGAAGTTATCGCTTTATCTAATCAAGAGAAACTTCAATCATTACCTGGTTCAGTGGACCTAGCTGTCCCTACACAGGTTCTAGAGCCCATACCTGATCCAGAACCAACTGCCGAGCCGTATGTTGACCCGAGACCATTCGAACCCATAAATCCTGTTGTTGATGACCCCGCCGGCGTTGCACAAAAAACCGTGGCCGCAATCACTCTGGTTAGCGCTGTCGCAGCAGCAGGAGCCGCAGTTGCTGGTGCCGCAGGCGCTGTCGGAGCTGCCGGTGGTGCTGCTTCAGGAGGAGCAAAAGCAGATTCAAAGTCAGACAGCGGTGAAGGGAAAGATCGTCCAGTTGAACAGGTTGGTCACCTTAGACATTTGAGTCGAGGAAAGATTGATGACTCAGCACTCTTTGGAGGTTCAGGTCGATGGGGAGATCTACTCAAGATTTGGAGCTTGCCTATTATTGTTGCGCTAGATAATCCGCCCAAGAAAATTGCACAGAGACTCGGAAAAGTTTTGCCACTGGGTGCAAAGATTTTCTCCGATGGGGCTTATCTTCGAGCCATGTTCGGCACCTTCTCTGCCTTGCTTCCGTTGACGTCAATAGTAATTGCGATTGCTGGAGTAATCCAAGCGAATGCACTACTGGTTCTTCCTCCTGTTGCAGTAGTTGCGGGGCTAGTGCTAATCGGAACTTTTGACGTTTTGGCAGGTTTTTTGGGAACTCTAACTCTGGCTGTTGGACTAGCTGTAACGGCAGGAATACATTCAGCAGCAGATGTTAGGTTCCTTTTTGGTGTCGTTGCACTGGGAATAGTTCCTCGAGTAATTTCAGGTGCTTTCAGAGTCTTGAGGCGCGAGGTGAAACCAGGACTTTCATATTTCTGGGAAAGACTGCTTGATTATGTAGTAGCGCCGATGCTTGCAGCCTGGGCTTCTCTGCAAATTGTCGAAATGCTGCCAATTTTTGCTGGTATCGCAATCCCAGTTGAAGAGTTAGCCAAGACTCTGCCAGTTGTTGTTGCAGCTGGAATGATTATTCGTGTTTCACTTGAAGAAATAGCTGGAAGATATTTCCCAGATCGTATTTCGTATGTCCAAGTTACTGATGTTCCTAAAGCTCCGCTAACCCAAGTGCTGATTTCAACTATTCTCCGCGCATCAACTTTTGCTTTCGTCGCCATAGCTCTAATAGGTGTCAGCTGGCACTTGATAGTCGGTGCTTTCATATTTGTTTTGCCCAATATTCTAGGGCTCTTCCAATCCAAGTTCCCTAACTCAAGGAAGCTCTACCACCTGATGCCTCAAGGTTTAGTGAATCTATGTGTGAGTCTCTGGTTAGGCCAAATCACTCTCCTTGTTATCACAGGAATATTTCATCAGACCCCTGAGTTAGCGAAGCTTGGCTTTGTTCTGCTGCCAATCCCAACATTGATTCTGAGCATTCTAAAGTTGTTTGGACGTCACGGACGAGAAGGCGAACCTAGGTTTTATGAGAAACCAAGCATGGGCTGGTTTTATAGGTTTGGAACTGTGATTATGCTGATCATCACTGCAGAGCTGACCCACACAATCAACTTAATAAACATGTTCTAAAGGGATCTTTTATAAACCTCTTCAATGATTCCTGAAGGGTATTGCTTTTCATCCATGAGAGTGAAGTTGTTATAGGCAGAGTCATCAACAAAAGCTTTGATGCCTTCACCTAGTTCTTCAGGACAAACAAAGAGTCTCATAGTGTCAATCAGGTTTGCTTCAATAAGTTGTTGAGCAACATTTGCTCCGCCCATCACAAATATCTGGCCTGGGTTACGCATTTTGATAAGCGCAACCACCGGGGCGATATCGCCACCAACAAAGTTGATGTTCTCAACATTGGCATTCTCATAGAGTTCTGGGATATGGGTTAGGACATAGGTAGGGAGGGGCCTTGGGCCTTCAATACCACTTTCTATTTCCCATTCAAAAGTGCCTCTGCCCATCAAGATGGCACTAGAGGATGTGACCAGTTGAACATATCCATAGTCTTCACCTGATGCCAAGTATTTCTCTGCCCAGCTCATATCCCCGTTAGGGCCAGCCAGGTAGCCATCGGCTGAGATGGCTGCATAGAAGATCAGTTCGGTCACACATCAAGACTAAGTCAGGCTTTGGGTAGGATGGACTTACGCTTCGCTGTTGCAGCCTAAAAATCACCCCTAATTTACGAGGACTATCACCTTGGCTAAACCTATTGTTCTTATTGCTGAAGAACTTTCACCGGCAACCCTTGAAGCGCTTGGACCTGACTTTGAGGTACGTAATGTCGATGGCACCGACCGTAAAACTCTTTTGGAAGCGCTTGCCACTGCTAATGCAATTCTGATTAGATCTGCAACTCAAGTAGATGCAGAAGCTATCGCCGCTGCACCTAATCTAAAGGTTATTGCCCGCGCTGGTGTTGGTCTAGATAACGTTGACATCAAAGCTGCTACCAGCGCCGGCGTGATGGTGGTTAATGCACCAACTTCAAACGTTATTTCAGCAGCTGAGTTAGCTATCGCACATATCTTCTCTTTAGCTCGTTTTATTCCGGATGCTAATGCTTCGCTGAAGGCAGGGAAGTGGCAGCGTTCAAAGTTCACCGGCGTTGAACTATATGAGAAGACCATTGGAATTGTTGGACTAGGTCGTATCGGTTCTTTAGTTGCCGAGAGGCTAAAAGGTTTTGGAACAACACTTATTGGTTATGACCCTTATGTGACAGCTTCTAGAGCAGAACAAATGGGTGTTGAGTTGGTAACCCTTCCTGAACTAATGAAGAGATCTGATTTCATAACTATTCACATTCCTAAGACGGCTGAAACAACAGGAATGATCTCAACCGAACAGTTCGCGATGGCTAAAGATTCTTTGCGTATAGTTAACGCTTCACGCGGTGGAATTATCGATGAAGCTGCACTTTATGAAGCTTTGAAATCTAAGCAAATTGCTGGTGCTGGTCTTGATGTGTTTGTGAACGAGCCACCAACCGATTCACCACTTTTGACTTTAGAGAATATTGTGGTGACCCCTCACCTAGGCGCTTCAACCGATGAAGCTCAAGAAAAAGCTGGTATCTCTGTTGCCAGAAGCGTAAGGCTTGCTCTTGCTGGAGATCTAGTTCCAGATGCTGTGAACGTAGCTGGTGGTGTGATTGATGCTTCAGTGAAACCAGGCATTGCTCTAATGGAAAACATGGGACAGCTGCTGTTTGGTATTTCTGGTGGCAATGTCACTTCAATAGATGTTGAGGTTCGCGGAGAGATAGCGGTTCACGATGTTTCTGTTCTCAAACTTGCAGGACTCAAAGGCTTCTATCAGAATGCCGTTACTGAGCAAGTTTCATATGTGAATGCACCTTTGTTGGCTCAAGCCAGAGGTGTTGAAGTGAAACTATCTGTTGACTCTTTATCTGAGGAATATCGAAACGTGACAACCATCAAGGCAACACTTGCTGATGGTAGTTCGGCTTCTGTTTCAGGAACAGTGATTGGACCTAAGCTGCACCAGAAGATTGTGAACATCAATGGTTACGATGTTGAGTTGGCCATGGCGGAACACTTTGTGATGATGGTCTATACGGATCGCCCGGGTATTGTTGCTGTTTACGGTAAAGCTTTTGCTGAAAACAACATCAACATCGCAGGCATGCAGATTGCAAGAAACTCTAAGGGCGGTAAAGCTCTTTCTGTAATTACCGTTGACTCTCAGGTATCACCAAAAGTGCTTGAAGAGGTAAGAGTTGCAATTGATGCAGAAGCTCTGAAGGCGATTGATCTAAAGCTGGAATAGTTTAGAGACTGGCTTCAAAAGAGAGCTCGCGACCAGAATAAACCCACTCAAGAGTTCCACCGGCAACTGAGACAACGTCGTAACCCTGGGATTCTAAGTATTCAGCCACAGTAAGCGATCTTTTTCCTGATCTGCAGATAACAAAGATTCTGGCCCCGTCATCGAGCTCGTCTAACTGGTCGGCAACATCATTCATTGGGATGTGGTGGGCATTAGGAACGTGCCCTTCAGCCCATTCGCTGTCTTCGCGAACATCAAGGACAAAGCCGCCACGTTCTATAACGTCTGCTAGTTCATTTACGGTAACTTCAATAGCCATATCCATAGTTTAAGGCCATAGGTTATTCTTATGGTTATGGAAACTATCAACAGACCTAAAACAAGACTTTCTATTGCACTTTTTCTAAGTGCGTTTCTAGTGGTGAGCCTGAGTGCGTGTGCTCCAGCAAAACTAGATGTCTCAAATGTGACAGCAATTATTGACACTCGATCACCGAGTGAATTTGCCAAGGGTCACATCGTTGGCGCAGTCAACTTCCAGTACATTCCTTACGTTTTCGTAGCGTCAGTAACACAGCTAAATAGAAAAGGCGTTTATTACGTTTATGGCAAGAACGCTGATGAAGCGGGTAAGGCTGCCACAGATCTGCAAAGTCTAGGAATTACGCAGGTAACCAACCTGGGTAATTACGATGATGCGCAGCATGTTTTGCCTCTAGGTGTCACCAAATAGTGGACTCTAATTATTGGGATGACAAGTATTCAACTGAAGACTATGTCTACACCAAGTTAGAGAATCGTTTTGTTGTCGAATACTGCCAAGATCTCGAAGGCACAACCGCAATCGATTTAGCCGGCGGCGAGGGGCGTAACTCCGTTTATTTAGCTAAACGTGGTTGGCAAGTTGAAAACATAGATTTTTCTCAAGTCGCACTTGATAAATATCTGAAGTTTGCCCAAGAAGAGCGAGTTTTAGATAAATGCTCTTTAACATGTTCCTCCGCCTTAGAGTTCAATCCGAAAACTACTCCAGTTGATCTTGGGGTGATTGCTTATCTGCAAATAAACCAGCCTGACCTAAAAACAGCAATTCTGCGTTTAGTGAGCAACATCAAGCCTGGCGGACACTTGTTTGGAGTTTGGCATTCGAGAGATAATCTGACCGGGGGTTTTGGTGGTCCTCGTGACCCTGAGGTATTGCCTGATGTCGCAACTATTACTGAAGCGCTCGAGGGAAGCAACCTTGAGATCAAAGTGCTTATGAATAGAGACGGTCAAATACAAACTCGTGAAGGTTTGAAGCCTTCTGTGACGTTAGTTTTGCTAGCTCAAGTAAAGTTGTAACAAAGAAGAGTTTGAAGGTTTCTAGTGTCTAAACAAATCAACTTAGGTGTCATCGGCGGAGACGGAATCGGTCCCGAAGTAACTGCCCTTGCCTTGGAGGCAATCACTCTTGCTACTCGTGGTTCAGGTATTGAGTTTGCAACCACTGAGTATGACTTAGGTGCTAGAAGATATCTGTCTACAGGTGAAACTCTCACTGATAAAGATTTAGAGTCTTTGGCAAAACATGATGCCATTTTGCTGGGTGCAATCGGAGATCCTAAAGTTCCTTCTGGTGTTTTAGAGCGTGGACTATTGCTAAAACTTAGATTCTCCTTTGATCACTACATCAACCTGCGTCCAACCAAACTCTATGAGGGAGTTCAGTCACCGTTAGCTGAACCAGGGCTAATTGACTTTGTTGTGGTTCGTGAAGGAACCGAAGGTGCTTATGTTGGTAACGGTGGCGCTATTCGGGTTGGAACCGAGAACGAGATAGCTAATGAAACTTCAGTCAACACCAGATTTGGTGTTGAACGCTGCGTCAGGTATGCATTTGAACTTGCGGCTAACCGTGAACGTAAAAAGGTAACTCTCGTTCACAAACACAATGTCTTAGTATCAGCCGGTTGGCTATGGCAGCGAACAGTTGATGAAGTTGCTAAAGAGTTCCCCACAGTTTCAGTTGACTACCAGCACATAGATGCAGCGACTATTTATATGGTGACTGATCCTGAACGTTTTGATGTAATTGTGACCGATAACCTTTTCGGTGACATTTTGACAGACCTAGCAGCTGCCATCGGTGGCGGTATCGGGCTAGCAGCTTCCGGAAACATCAATCCAACCGGTGCCTATCCTTCAATGTTTGAACCAGTTCATGGTTCAGCACCTGATATAGCAGGCAAAGGAATCGCAGATCCAACTGCAGCAATTCTTTCAGGTGCAATGTTGTTAGAACATCTAGGTAATCCAGTTGCTGCAGCAAGAATCGAACGTGCAGTTGCCAACGATTTAGTAAACCGGGGAAGTGCTAAGCGAACCACAGCTGAAATCGCTCAAAGTATTTTCAGAGAACTGTAGAGAAGAAGAGATGTCACACGAATTTACGGTAATCAAATCAGATAAACCTATGCCTGATGAAAAGCGTGAAGAGATACTCAAGAGCCCTGCTTTCGGAGTGAACTTCACAGACCATCAGATCATCATTGATTGGACTAAAGAAGATGGTTGGCACAATGCCAGAGTTGAGCCATATGGCCCGATGCTTATGGATCCAGCCAGTGCTGTTCTGCACTACGGTCAAGAAATCTTTGAGGGTATCAAGGCTTATCGTCACGAAGATGGTTCAATTCACACCTTCAGACCACACGCTAATGCAGCTAGATTACAAAAATCTGCTCGCAGAATGGCCCTCCCTGAACTTCCAGCTGAACTTTTTGTTGAATCGCTAAAACAACTAATTCAAATAGATGGTGCTTGGGTTCCAGAGCCAGTGAATGAAAAGACTCTATACATCAGACCTTTTGAGATTGCAGCAGAAGCTTTCCTAGGTGTCAGAGCAGCTCAACGAGCTGAATACCGAGTTATTGCCAGCCCAGTTGGTGCTTACTTCGCTAACGGCATTAAACCTGTGAACATTTGGATTGCCTTGGATTCAGCTAGAGCAGGTCGATTTGGAACCGGTGAAGCTAAAACCGGTGGTAACTATGCAGCAAGTTTGTTAGCCCAAGGTGAAGGTTACGAGAATGGTTGTTCTCAGGTGCTCTTCCTGGATGCTGAATCACACACATACATCGAAGAACTCGGTGGCATGAACGTGTTCTTTGTTTATATAGACGGTCACGTTGTGACTCCATCTCTGGATGGAACCATCCTGCACGGTATTACTAGAGATTCAATCATCCAATTACTCAAAGACAGAAACATCTCTGTTGAAGAACGCGCTGTGACGCTTGATGAAATTAGAGATGCATATAACTCTGGTGAGATTACAGAAATCTTTGCTTGTGGCACGGCAGCTGCTATCACTCCTATAGGTCAACTGAAGAGCAGACTTGAAGTTATTGGTAAAGAAACAACTGAAGCCGGAGAACTCACACTCAGTATTCGTGAAGAACTAACTGGCATCCAGTATGGTCGTGTCGCAGATCGTCACAACTGGTTGGTAAAACTTAGCTAATGCGTATCGCTAAATTTTCTTCAGCTGATCGCATTGCCTGGGGCTTAGTTGATGGACCTGAGCTGGTTGTTTTTAGAGGTCACCCGATTTATCAGGGCTATGAAACATCAGGGGAGAGACTTCCTATAAAAGATGTTCAACTACTTCCACCAATTCTTCCAACCAGCAAGATTGTTTGTATTGGTAAGAACTATGCAGATCACGCTGCCGAAATGGGTGGAGAAGCACCTAAAGAACCTCTTATTTTCCTCAAGCCACTAACTTCTGTGATTGGACCTAACGAAGCAATTGTTTTGCCAAGTATTTCTGAACGAGTTGATTTCGAAGGTGAGCTAGCGATTGTTATCGGTCAAATAGCCAAAGATGTTAAGGCAGAGAATGCCCTTGACTACATCTGGGGTTACACAATCGCCAATGATGTCACAGCAAGAGATATTCAAGACAAAGATGGTCAATGGACCAGAGCCAAAGGCTTTGACACTTTCTGCCCTCTAGGACCTTGGGTTGAAACCGAGTTTGAGCTTGATGGCCAGATCCTGGAAACCCGAGTTGATGGCGATGTTAAACAGCATGCTTCCATTGACCTTTTGATTCACAAGGTCCCAAGAATCATCGAGCACGTCTCACAAGCCATGACCTTATTACCTGGGGACATCATCCTCACTGGAACGCCATCAGGCATTGGCCCTATAACTTCCGGCCAACGTGTTGAGATAAGCATTGAAGGCATAGGAACACTAACTAACCCTGTCGCTTAGACTTGTCTAGTTATGACCAATCTAATTACTGCACCTTTCACTACTGCTACCGGTAAAGACATCAAGGTCAGATTCTGTCCTTCTCCTACTGGAACACCTCACGTAGGGCTAGTTAGAACTGCTTTGTTTAACTGGGCTTATGCTCGTCACACCGGTGGAACCTTTGTTTTCCGTATTGAAGATACTGATGCTGAAAGAGACAGTGAAGAATCCTTCGAGATGATCCTTGATGGTCTTCGCTGGCTAGGTTTGAATTGGGATGAAGGCGTTGGGGTTGGTGGACCTAATGAGCCTTATAGACAGTCTCAGAGAACAGACATTTATCTTGATGTTATTGAGAAGCTAAAAGCTTCGGGTCACATTTATGAAAGCTTCCTTACTGGTGAAGAGATCGATAAGCGTAACAAAGATAATGGTCGTGCTGTTCAGTTAGGTTACGACAACTCTGAGAGAGAACTATCTGAAGAAGCCAAGGCTGCTTATAAAGCAGAGGGAAGATCTCCCGCCCTTCGACTCCGAGTTCCAGATGTCGACATTACTTTCAATGACCTAGTGCGTGGTGAGATTACTTTCCCTGCAGGATCTTTCCCTGACTTTGTTGTGGTGAGACCTAATGGCCAGCCGCTATACACGTTAGTGAACCCAGTAGATGATGCTTTGATGGGTATTACCCATGTGCTCAGAGGTGAAGATCTTCTTTCTTCGACTCCACGTCAGATTGCTCTTTATAACGCGATGTTTGAAGCGGGTATTACAAAGTTCATTCCACAGTTCGGCCATCTACCTTTTGTTATGGGTGAAGGTAATAAGAAACTTTCTAAACGTGACCCTGAGTCAAACCTTTTCCACCACAGGGACCGTGGTTTCATTCCTGAAGGATTGTTGAACTATCTGGCTCTATTAGGTTGGAGCATCAGTGCTGATAGAGATGTTTTCAGTCTTGAAGAAATGATTGCGGCTTTTGATGTTGCTAACGTGAATCCAAACCCGGCTCGTTTTGATCAGAAGAAGGCTGACGCTATTAATGCAAGCCATCTTCGATTGCTAACCCTTGAAGATTTCACTTCAAGACTGATTCCTTACCTGCAAAGTGCAGGCGTTATTGGTTCAGAACCAACAGATACAGAGCTTGCTATTTTGAAGCAGGCAGCACCTTTGATTCAGGAAAGAATTGTGGTTCTTTCTGAGGCAGTTCCTATGTTGAGTTTCCTATTTGTTGCAGCAGATCAGATAGTGGTTGAAGACGATGCTAAAGCTGGATTGCCTGAGAACAGTGCTGAGATTACTTCTGCTGCTGTTGAGGTGCTGGAAGGTATTGCTGAATCTGATTTTATTACTTCAAACATCCAAGCCGCACTAAACCAAAAGCTAATCGAAGAGTTGGGCCAGAAGCCTAGAAATGCCTTTGGTCCGCTAAGAACTGGTATTTCAGGGAAGAGAATTAGCCCACCTTTGTTTGAATCTATGGAGATTCTGGGTAAGGCAGAGACCATCATTCGCTTGAAGGCGTTTGCCCAGTTAGTTTAGTCACGGGTAGAATGGGTAATCGAGCCCTTAGGGCTCATTGGGATATGGTGTAATTGGCAACACGAGTGATTCTGGTTCATTTGTTCTAGGTTCGAGTCCTGGTATCCCAGCGAATAACAGTCAGATCTTTGATCTGGCTGTTCTGCTTTAATAGCCACATGACCAAATTGGATCGCCATGAGGCAGATAAATACTTTGAATTACTGCCACCGGCGAAGGCTAAGGTCCTGATTGAGCTTCGGGACAGACTCGTAAGGTTAGCTAAAGCGGAACCAGATTTGATTATCAGTTATCAACTACCAACCATCAGAGTCAAAGGCACAAACTTCTTGGCTTTTGCTGCTTGGAAAGATTTTTATAGTATCTACCTGCTTAGTGGTCGCTTAGGAAAACTTATTGAGCAAGACCTCACTCAAGGCGAACTAGATAAATCAACTTTGAGATTTGGTTGGGATGAGAAAGTCTCCGATAAAACGCTAAAGCTACTAATCAAAGCTAAGACGGCAGAGCTTCTAGAAAGAGCTAAATAAAGCTAAAGCTCGATGCTCTCACCTGGTAGCAGGTAGGTGAAGGTTCCACCTTTAGATTCCGTGATAGCTTTCACTCTGCCGTTATTTAGTGCATGTCCGAAATCACTAAGCAGGGCATTGTGGGTAGCCATTGATTGTTTGTGATCCACGGCTGAGACAAAATCCATAACCTCACCAATCTTGAGCCAAGGTGCACTGGTTGGAACTGCGAGCATTTGAACTGGTCGATCTGGTGTTGTGAAGCTATCGCCTGGATAGTAGAGGAGGTCATTGATTAGCACGCCTCTGTTTTGGATTAGCGGATAGCTGTGATGAATTTCTGCATGCAGATCACCGAATACTTCAATTGTGAAAGGACCAGTTGAGTAGTGGTCACCGTGGTAGATGGCAATGGCGTTAAAGCCTTCAAGTCTCTTGCAAACATCTTCGGGGCCATAGATCTTGGCTTCAGGGCTGAATTCAAGAATTCTATTTATTTGATCTTCGAAGCAATGATCATCGTGGGCATGAGTAATGACAATGGCAACAACATCCTTCAGATTCTCCATAGGTTCTGAATAAGCGCCTGGGTCTAGAACAAGTTTCTTGCCTTGTTCTTCAAAGACTAGACAGGCATGGGTGTATTTAGTTACCTTCATACCTTTCAGAATACAAGCCGACATCTCTAAAGCCTTCTAGTTATAACATTCTGATACCCGCAGCACTTGAATGAGCAGTTCTGCCATTAGGTTTAGTTTTGACTCTTGATACGTGAGTTATTTTGAAGATTTGTTGATGTGAAGGAATTTATGGCGAAACTGGGCATAGTAATCAACCCGACTTCTGGCCGTGGCCGAGGTTTAGCCGATGGCCAGTTAGCCAAAGCCGAATTTGCTAGGCACGGCATTGACCTATTGGATCTTTCAGGGGAGAGCTTTAGTTCTGCTAGTCAGAAAGCTAAACAAGCAATAGCCGATAAACAGATTGAAGGCTTGATTGTTGTCGGTGGGGATGGCATGTTCCATCTTGGAGTGAACGCTGTTGCTAAAACAGACATTCCAGTTGGCTTGATAGCCGCAGGAACCGGCAATGACTCAGCTCGAGCTTTAGGTCTTCCGATTCATGATGTGGTGGCAGGAGTAGCCCACATAGTTTCAAAGCTGAGGTCAACAAAACTAGTTGACTTGATTGAATCAGAATCCAATTCAAGGAAGTTCTTCTCCTTTGGTGCAGTGAGTGCTGGTTTTGATGCGTTGGTGAACCGCAGAGCTAACACCTGGAACTGGATTACCGGACCGGTCAAATATCGGTTGGCGATGTATCGAGAGTTAGCTGCCTTCAAGCCAATTCCTTACCGAGCAGTCATCGATGGTGTTGAAAGAGTTTTCCAAGCAAATCTTTGCACTGTCGCTAACTCACCGAGTTATGGTGGTGGCCTGTATATCACCCCTGAAGCTTCGGTTGATGATGGTGAAGTTGATCTATTTATTTTGAATTCCATCAGTCGGTTGGAACTAATTAAGCTATTCCCTAAGGTTTATGAGGGTAAACATGTGACTCATCCAGCTGTTGAGATCATCAGAGCTAAAAAAGTTGTCTTAGATTCACCAGGTATGCCTGCATACAGCGATGGTGAGCATGTTGGTGATTCACCAGTTGAGTGCAAGGTTGCACCTAAAGCACTTAGGGTTTACGCCTAAAACTGGGCTAGTTTAGAGCGCTTTACTCTGGCATAATAGAGAAGTTGCTTTACGGCCCCATCGTTTAGCGGCCTAGGACGCTGCCCTCTCACGGCAGTAGCGCGGGTTCAAATCCCGCTGGGGTCACCATATTCCGCCTTCAAGCTAAGTTTTTGAAGGCGGTTTGGCTTATCTGGCAGGCTAGGGTTTAACTAATGCAGTTAACAGATTTCCGTCCAACAAAGTTGATCTCACTGGCTAGTGGGCTAGTTGATCAGGTCACCTATGTTCCAACCCTGCCTGAACCAGGCGGCGATGTTCTGGCTACCAAGACCTTCAGCCAGGTTGGTGGAGCTCTCAACCTTGAATCCGCTGCTACCAAACTGGGCCTTAAAGCCATTCACTGCACACCAATAGGTTCAGGTCCTCGTGCCGATGCCATCAAAACAGCCATGGCTATTGAAGGCGTTGAAACTAAGGGTATTGAAACCTATAGTTCAGGTGATTCAGGTTTATGCATTACTTTGGTGGAGCCTAACGGGCAAAGAAGTTTCGTCACCCAGTCAGGTGCTGAAGGACTTAGATCTTTCGATGAGTTGAAGCAGTATGAATATTCAGAAGATAGCTGGGTGGTTATTTATGGCTATGAACTTGTTTATCCAACTTCCAAGGAAGCGTTCGCTGAGTTATTTGCTAGTGGACTAATAAAGAGCAAGATTGTCTTTGATCCAGGACCAACCACAGCACACCTAAGTGAAGAGTCTTTGAACTGGTTGGGTAAGAATGCAACTTTGATTTCATGTAATCAAAGTGAATACCAGAAACTTGCCCCACACGTTGGTGAAGATGTTTGGTTGCTGTTACGTAAAGGGGCGGAAGGTGCTGAGCTTCATCACAATGGAAACATTGTTGCTGATGCGGCAGGTCGTAAGGTTTCCGTTGTTGATACCAATGGGGCTGGAGATGTTCACACTGGCGCATTCCTAGCAGCGTTGGCTGCTGGAAATGGATTACAAGAATCTTTAGAACTAGCCTGTCGCGCTGCGGAATTTTCTATTCAACGCGAAGGCGGTTGCACAGGACCTACCTGGGATGAACTTCTAGCTATTCGCTAATTCTTGGTTCTAGTAATTAAAGCCATTAAGACAATTGCTGTTGTTGGAAGTAATGCAAAAAGGTTCAAACCACCAAAAGCAACCAAACTAAGAATAGTTCCGGCTAAGGCTCCACCGGTTGCCCCGCTTAGATTCATAAGTGAATCGCTAAGCCCTTGAACATTTGTCTTCTCCTCTGGAGGAAGACTTGAAGCAAGCAAAGCAGATCCTGCAACAGTTGATGCGGACCAACCCAGACCCAATAGAGCAAGCCCTATGGTTACCATCCATCGGTCATTCTGTCCGAAGCTTGAAAACGCTATTGCAAACAGGTAGATAGATTGACCGAAGAGGATCATGGGTTTCTTGCCCAACTTGTCGGCTAGAAAACCCATCACGGGTGATGCTGCATACATACCTGCAATATGAAGACTGATAGTGAAACCAACCACCACAACGTCATAACCCATGTCTTGCATATGAACCGGAGTCATACTCATCACCGAGACCATGACCATATGTGAGAGAGCTACCGAGATAACAGCAAATCTTGCAACCGGGTTCACTTTCAATGTTGCTATTGCTGACTTGATAGAAATCTTGTGTTTAGCTTTACCAGCATCTTTTTGAAGCTGTTGAGCATATTTCAGTGGATCTGGTTTTAGACCAAACCAGAAGATAAGAGTTGAAGCGATTTGAGCAGCGACAGTAAAAAGGAAAGGCCCAGTCTTTTCTGGAAGACCTAAAAGATGACCTAGTTGCTCTCCTGGACCAAACAGGTTAGGTCCGGTAACGGCACCAACTGTGGTTGCCCAAACAACAAGACCGATAGATCTTCCAGTTTTGCCAGCTGAAGGGATGTCGGTTGCAGCAAATCTTGCCTGAAGCGACGTTGCAGATCCTGCACCTAAAAGAAAGATGCCGAGCAGTAGTAGTGGAAAGACTCGAAGGTGGGCTGCTTCAATAACTGTTAATGCACCGGTAATGGCAAGTGCTGCTCCAGTGCCGAGAGAGATTCGTCTGCCTCTGGCATAAGCCAAGCGAGACAGCGGAATAGCCCAGATAGCTGCCCCAAGGGTTGAAAATGTGGCTGCTGAGCCTGCCCAAGCCTCAGAACCGCTCAAATCACGGGCTAAAAGAGATCCAATCGAGAGGACAGAACCTAGTCCAAATCCGCCTAAAACCTGGCCTAAAGCCAGAACACGTATGGTTCTGCGCTGGATTTGCTCGATATTAGACACCCTGCCAATCTAGTCCACGCTGGTAAACTTGAGTTTCAATCACTTTCGAGGTGTCTAAGATGACCGTGAAACCCCTAACCATTGCCGAAAAGGTATGGAATGACCACTTGGTGGTCAAGGGTGAAGCTGGCGCACCCGATTTGCTATACATCGACCTTCACCTCATCCATGAAGTGACCAGTCCTCAGGCTTTTGATGGTCTACGTCTAGCTGGACGTCCGGTGAGAAGGCCCGACCTAACCATTGCTACCGAAGATCACAACACCCCAACTCTTGACATTGATAAGCCGATAGCTGATTTGACCAGCAGAACTCAGATTGAAGCTCTTAGACACAACGCTAAAGAGTTTGGCATTCGTATTCACTCACTTGGAGATATCGACCAGGGCATCGTGCACGTTGTTGGACCACAGCTTGGTTTGACGATGCCTGGTATCACAGTTGTTTGTGGAGATTCACACACCTCAACTCATGGTGCCTTCGGTGCTTTGGCCATGGGTATTGGAACTAGCGAAGTTGAGCATGTTCTTGCCACCCAAACACTTCCTTTGAAGCCTTTCAAAACTATGGCCATCAACGTTGAGGGAACTTTGCGACCAGGGGTCACATCGAAAGATATCATCTTGGCAGTTATCGCCAAGATTGGCACCGGTGGTGGACAAGGCTATGTTCTTGAATATCGCGGTTCAGCAATTAGAGCGCTATCCATGGAAGCTCGAATGACGATATGCAACATGTCTATTGAAGCTGGGGCTAGAGCTGGAATGGTTGCCCCTGATCAAATAACTTTCGATTATCTAAAAGGAAAACCTCATGCTCCAGAGGGTAAAGATTGGGACGATGCAGTCGAATACTGGAAGTCATTGGTCACCGATGATGAAGCAGTTTTCGATGAAGAAGTTTTCTTAGACGCAAACACACTTGAGCCTTTCGTAACCTGGGGGACTAACCCAGGTCAAGGTGTCTCACTGAGCGATGTTGTTCCTAAACCTGAAGATTATCTAGACGCAAATGATCAAGCTGCTGCAATTAGAGCACTTGAATATATGGATCTTGTTCCTGGAACAAAGATGAAAGACATCAAGATCGACACTGTGTTCCTAGGTTCTTGCACTAATTCAAGAATCGAAGATCTTCGTTCAGCAGCCGAAATTCTTAAAGGTCAAAAGAAGGCTGCTGGCTTGCGCATGATTGTTGTTCCTGGCTCTGCTCGAGTTAGATTACAAGCCGAACAGGAAGGTCTTGATCTGATCTTCAAAGACTTTGGCGCTGAGTGGAGATTTGCTGGATGTTCAATGTGTTTGGGTATGAACCCAGACCAGCTAGCTCCTGGGGAGCGAGCAGCCTCAACCTCAAACCGTAACTTTGAAGGTCGCCAAGGTAAAGGTGCTAGAACACACCTGGTTTCACCACTGGTCGCTGCTGCAACTGCTATCCGTGGAACACTTTCATCACCTTCAGATTTGGTAGGTAACTGATGGATAAGTTCACTACCTTCACTGGTGTTGCTGTTCCTTTGCGACGCAGCAATGTTGACACGGACCAGATCATTCCTGCGGTTTTTCTAAAGCGAATAACTAAAACCGGTTTTGAAGATGCACTTTTCTCATCTTGGAGAGCGGACCCTGAATTCGTTCTAAACCAGGCTCCTTATCAACATGGTCAGGTACTTGTCGCTGGCTCTGATTTTGGTACTGGTTCCTCTAGAGAGCATGCGGTTTGGGCACTTAGAGATTACGGTTTCAAGGTTGTTCTTTCACCTAAGTTTGCAGATATCTTTAGAGGCAATTCAGGTAAGCAGGGTTTACTAACCGGAGTTATTAGTGAAAACGACACTGAAAGACTTTGGTCAGCAATTGAAGCTAATCCAGGGGTTGAAATCACCGTTGATTTAGAAGCTAGAAAAGCTCATCTAGGGGATATCACCGTTAGTTTTGACATAGATGATTACACCAGATGGCGTTTGATGGAAGGTTTAGACGATATCGGTCTAACCCTGAAAAATGAAACAGACATTACAGAGTTTGAATCAAAGAGACCGGCTTGGATGCCCAAGACGTTACCAGCTAAGGGAAACAAATGAGTCAGATAACTGTTCAGGGTGGGAAACCGCTGGTTGGTCGCGTTGATGTTCGTGGCGCTAAGAACCTTGTCACCAAAGCAATGGTTGCAGCATTACTTGGTGAGACCCCGAGTGAGCTTCGCGATGTTCCTAAGATTTCTGATGTTGAAGTAGTTCAGCAGCTGTTGCAACTTCACGGTGTGAAGATTGATTTCAGTGATGACGGGGTAATGAAGCTAGATCCAACCAATGTGAAATCTGCTCGCATGGTTGACATTGATGCACACGCTGGTTCTTCACGTATCCCAATTCTTTTCTGTGGTCCACTACTTCACCAATTAGGCGAAGCTTTTATTCCAGACCTTGGTGGCTGTCACATTGGTGATCGACCAGTTGATTACCACTTCGAAGTTTTGAGAAACTTTGGTGCCGTGATTGAACAACTTCCTAGCGGAACAAGATTGTCTGCGCCTAAAGGATTACACGGTGCCAAGATTTCTCTTCCATATCCTTCGGTTGGTGCAACTGAGCAAGTTCTCCTAACTGCAACCAAGGCTGTTGGTTTAACAGAACTTTCTGGTGCTGCGGTTGAGCCAGAGATCATGGATCTGATTGCTATCTTGCAAAAGATGGGTGCCATCATCTCGGTTGACACTGATCGTGTTATTCGTATCGAAGGTGTTGCATCTCTAAATGGTTATTCACACCGAGCACTCTTTGATAGAAACGAAGCCGCCAGTTGGGCAGCAGCAGCTCTGGCTACCGGTGGTGACATCATGGTTGGTGGAGCAAGACAGCAAGAGATGACCACTTTCCTAAACGTGTTTAGAAAAATCGGCGGTGCTTTTGAAATTCTTGACGATGGAATTCGTTTCCGCCACCCAGGTGGTGAATTACAGCCCGTTGTTATTGAGACCGATGTTCACCCAGGATTTATGACCGACTGGCAGCAACCACTGGTGGTTGCCATGACTCAGGCAACTGGTTTTAGCATTGTTCACGAAACTGTTTATGAAAACAGATTTGGTTTCACTGAGGCGCTAAATCAGATGGGTGCCCAGATTCAGATTTATCGTGAATGTCTAGGTGGTAACTCTTGTCGCTTTGGCCAGAGAAACTTCTACCACTCAGCAGTTATCTCAGGACCATCGAAACTAAAAGGTGCCGACATTAGAGTTCCAGATCTTCGTGGTGGTTTCTCACACATGGTGGCAGCCTTAGCGGCTGAAGGAACTTCCAATGTCACGAACGTTCAACTGATTTCTCGTGGTTACGAGCACTTCCTAGACAAGCTAACTGCACTAGGTGCGCAGTTCACCTACACAGAGTAATCAGATGGCTAAAAAATCAGCAGCTTCAATCAAGATGCCGGCACTCAAGCCTGGTGTTGAGATCACTTGGCAAATCAGATTACTTGCCAACATTCTCAGACCTTTTGTTAGATTGCTCTACAAAATAGAACTAACCGGAACAGAGAACCTACCTAAATCTGGTGGTTATGTTCTAGCTGCTAATCACGTCACAACTTTGGATGCACTCGCAGTTGCATACATGATGTATTTCAGATTGCACCGTGCTCCTCACTTCTTGGCTAAAGAGGGACTATTCAGAACACCTATCGTTGGTCCTGTGCTACTAGCCTGCGGTCAGATTCCTGTTTTTAGAAGTGGAAGAAATAACACTGACCCTATGCAATCGGCATATGATGTTCTAAATGCTGGTCACATCATCGGTATTTTTCCTGAAGGAACATTAACTCGTGAACCAAACCAATGGCCGATGAGGGCACGAACTGGCGCTATCAGATTGTCACTTGAGACCGGTGTTCCTATCATTCCGGTTGGTCAGTGGGGAACTGAAGCTGTTATGGAAACCTATTCTTCTAAAATCAGACCTAAGCCTTGGCATAAGGTGAGAATCGTGATTGGTAAACCAATCTCTATGGAACCTTATAAAAATAAGAAGATGTCAACCGATGATCTGGTGGAACTAAGCGATCAGGTGATGGTTGAGATAACCAAAATAGTTGAAGATATTCGTGGTGAAAAAGCACCAGCTAAAAGATTTGTTCCTAGTGAACACGGATTACCAGAACATGGGAATTTCAAGAAGTTCCTAATTATCAAAGCTGAGAATGACCGTCGTAAAGCAGCTGGCTTAGAGCCACTGCCTGCAAACGCTAAAGTCAAACGCGGCAAGATTGTTTCGAAAGGCTAATCGATGGCTAAGGTAGCGGTAATTGGTGCTGGATCATGGGGAACAACATTCGCCAAGGTTTTAGTCGATGCTGGCAATGAGGTCACACTATGGTCTAGAAGAGCAGATCTCACAGAAGAAATCAACACAACTCACCGTAACGGTGATTACATGCCAGGCATCAACCTGCCGGATGCTTTAGTTGCTTCGAGTGATATTTCTGAAGTTTTAGCGGGTGCGGAGCAGGTTTATATTGCTGTTCCTTCACAGAGTCTAAGAAGCAACCTCGATGAGTGGGGTTCGTTGATTCCTGAAGGTGCCATCATCGTTTCTTTGATGAAAGGTGTTGAACAGGGGTCAGGCTTACGCATGAGTGAAGTTATCGCTGATGTTCTCAAGATCAGCGAAGACCTTATCTGTGTTGTTTCAGGCCCTAACCTTTCTTTGGAGATTGCCAGCGAGCAGCCAGCTGCCTGTGTTGCAGCCTGCACCTCTAAAGAGAACGCAGCGCTGGTTGCAGCAGCGGCTACCAATTCCTATTTCACTACTTTCACCAATAAAGATGTGATTGGAACTGAGTTCGGTGGAATTCTAAAGAACCTGATTGCGGTTGCCATCGGTATCGTCAACGGTGTTGGCTATGGGCAAAACACTAAAGCCTCAATTATGACCAGAGGCTTAGCTGAAATATCTCGTTTTGCGGTTGCATTTGGTGCTAAGAAGAAGACCATGGTTGGTCTTGCTGGCTTAGGGGATCTGATTGCAACATCTGAGTCACCACTATCTCGTAACCACAAAGCCGGTGAAATGCTCGGTAAGGGCTATTCCAAGCGTGAAGTTCTCAAGCGCTTATCTCAAACAGCAGAAGGACTAACCTCTGTTGCCCCTATCTTGAAACTTGCTGCTGCTAAAGGTGTTTCCATGCCTATCGTTGAGCAGGTGCACCAGGTTATTGAAGGTCGCATGAGTCCTAAAGATATTGCACCGACTCTAACTAAGAGCAGTGATGCACCGGAGGCCGAGTAATGGCTAAGCAAACCGTTGTCATCTTATTTGGTGGAGCTTCAAGTGAGCACGGGATTTCGTGTGCAACAGCAGCCGGTGTGCTCTCTGCAATTGATAGAGATAAGTATGAGGTAATTCCTGTTGGTATTACCAGAGACGGTGCTTATGTTCCTGCAGAAGATGACGTTGAAAAGTGGGCACTTACGGAAGGCACACTTCCTGAAGTTGTTTTTGAAGGTAAGACTGTTATTTGGCCGAGTAGTGGTTCTAAAGAACTAAAGTTTCAAGACGAGCAAGGAGTTCAAACTCTTGGAAATGTTGATGTTGTTTTCCCAGTGTTGCATGGACCTAATGGCGAAGATGGAACTATCCAGGGTTATCTAGAGCTCCTAGGTCTTCATTATGTTGGCAATGGCGTATTTGCAAGTGCTGCGGGTATGGATAAAGAGTTTTCTAAGGCACTATTTATTGCTGCTGCTTTGCCGGTCACACCTCATGTTGTTATCCATAAGGCTGAATGGCTAGCGAACCCTGAAGGAATACTTGATCAGGTTAGATCGCTTGGATCATTGCCTCTATTTGTGAAGCCTGCACGCGCCGGTTCTTCTGTTGGTGTTTCTAAAGTCAAAGACATGGCTGAATTCTCAAGCGCTCTTGAGATTGCGTTCAACGAAGACACCAAGGTCACCGTTGAAAAAGGTTTAGTTGGTCGTGAAGTTGAGTGTGCTGTTCTTTCGGGCAGAAACGGATCTAAACCAAGAGTTTCAGTTGCCGGTGAGATAGTTGTTAAGACCCGCGAGTTCTATGACTTTGATGCCAAATATCGTGATGCTGATGCTGCAGAACTAATTTGTCCTGCAGAGCTCTCTGCTTCTGAATTACAAGAACTTCAAACACTCGCCGCAAGAGCATTCAATGCACTGGGTTGCTTTGGTTTAGCTAGAGCTGATTTCTTCCTCACCAAAGATGGGTTCTTTGTGAACGAATTGAACTTAATGCCCGGCTTCACACCTATATCGATGTATCCAAAGTGTTGGCAGGCATCTGGCCTTAGTTATCCAGATTTGATTGATGAACT
Source organism: uncultured Micrococcales bacterium (assembly GCA_903922825.1). Taxonomy (GTDB): domain Bacteria; phylum Actinomycetota; class Actinomycetes; order Actinomycetales; family Microbacteriaceae; genus Rhodoluna. The sequence continues at coordinate 55,466 of CAIXVE010000082.1, forward strand.
TATTCAGTTAGCTTTTGAAAGAAACTAGCCTAGGCATTTAGCTGTTTGTTCAGTGAACTGAACTGCTTGCCCTAGATCATCCAAAACAGTTGCCCCAGAAGCTTTAGTTGAATCAACTGTGACAATAGTCGCAGGGGTTCTTCCGAAAGAAATAAACCTGTATATCGGCTTTTGCGTTTCATCCACAATCCAGTCAACCCCACCAGCTGTGATGCATTGAAGTTTGCTCACCTTCACAGTATCTAAACCACAGGTTAGGGTAATCGCAGCAGGGGTTCCCCAAGCGGCGGTTGATTGAGAAGATGTAGTTCTTCTTTCCTGGTTATCTGTGGTTTGAGGAAGTCGAACTATGACTTTTGCGCAGTCAGGGTTATTGGAATCAGACGCTGCAGGCAGGTTTACGGTGGCGGAGCAGCCAGCCAAGGTTAGGGGCAGAAGAACCAGTAAAACTCTAAAAAACTTCATCTCAAACAGGCTACCTTTAAACCTATGCAGGTAAAAACGTTAGCCGAATTGGGTGAGGGTGAGTCTCTTAGGCTAACCATCGGACGGCTAATCACGGGGGATAACGTATTAGTTGGTCCTGGCGATGATGCGGCAGTGGTCAGTTCACCGGACGGTAGATTCGTTGTCACCACCGACACCATGATTGAAGATCATGATTTCAAACTTGAATGGTCAACCGGCTTTGACCTCGGTTTCAAAGCTGTTGCCAGCAATGTTTCAGATGTTGCAGCCATGGGTGCAAAACCAACAGCTCTTGTTGTCGCAATTGCATTGCCTTCGACAACTCCAATCTCTTGGCTAGAGGATTTCGCGGATGGGCTCAACGCGGGTATTCGAGAACTAGCACCCGATGCATCTGTTGTTGGCGGGGACTTAGCTATGTCTGAAAAGGTGTTCATTTCTGTAACAGCCCATGGAGATCTTGAAGGTAGAGAACCGGTTCTTCGAAGCGGAGCAAAAGTGGGCGATGTACTAGCTGTTGCTGGAACCTTAGGAAAGGCTGCTGCTGGTTTGGCACTACTTCAAAGAGGAGACTCTTCAGCATCTGCTTTTGACGAACTAGTTGGAATTCAAAGAAGGCCCATGCCTCCAGTTTCTTTAGGAGTTCAAGCAGCTCTAAATGGTGCAACAGCAATGCTCGATATTTCAGATGGTTTAGTCAAGGACGCCAGCCGCATTGCAAAAGCTTCAGGTGTGTCAATTAATCTAGATAAATCAGCGCTGCAAGGATTTGAAGCTGTCATCGAACAGGCAGCTCTAAGGCTGGAAGTTAGCGGTATGGACTGGGTGCTTTTTGGTGGGGAAGACCATTCACTGCTAGCAACATTCCCTGAAGGCAGTGAATTACCTAAAGGCTTCAAAGTCATTGGTCGGGTTGTTGAACAGAACGAGCACTTAGTTGTGCTGGATAACAGTTCCATAGTTATTAGAGGGTGGGATTCAATTCGTGGCTAACATTTCGGTTGAAGAAGGTCGAATCAGAGTCAGGTTGAGTTTCTGGAAGAAACTGGGTTCTCTTTCTGGAGATCTTTCCGTTCCGCTTGAACTGGTTGAGACTGTAACTGTTGAACCGACTATAAATTGGCAAAATGCTGGTCTGAGAATAGGTGGAACTGGAATTCCTGGTGTCATAGCTTTAGGAAGATTCTGGAAGCCGGGGGTCTCAACTTTCTGCGACTGGAAAAGAGGAGAACAGGTTGTGATTATCAACCTCAAACATTTTGCTTATTCTCGTTTGACTCTTGGAACTAATAATCCAGAGGAAATACTTGACGCTTTAGGCGTGAAGGCTAGGGTTTAGCACTATTCCAACCCCTTGCCGGTTGAGCACTTCGACTCTTCCATTTAGTGAGTTTCTTCTAAACAATAAGTTTGGTAATCCACTAAGTTCAACAGCTTTAACTGTTCTTTCTGCTTCACCATCAATGATTGTCACCTTAGTTCCAGCTGTGACATATAGACCCGCTTCAACAACTGAGTCATCGCCAATGGAGATACCAATTCCTGCGTTAGCACCTAACAGTGCTCTCTCACCAATACGAACTCGTTCTCTTCCTCCACCAGATAGTGTGCCCATGATTGATGCCCCACCACCGATATCTGATCCATTACCAACAAGAACACCTTGAGCGATGCGACCTTCGACCATTGCGGTTCCTAGAGTTCCTGCATTGAAGTTCACAAAACCTTCATGCATGATGGTGGTGCCAGGAGACAGATAAGCACCCAGTCTTACTCGATTAGCATCCGCAATTCTCACACCCTTAGGGACAACGTAGTCAATAAGTCTTGGAAACTTATCAATTGAATGAACGGTAACACCTGCTCTAACCAAGGTTGGCAGCAGTCGCTCGTAATCCAAAACCGATAGAACACCAATTGAGCTAAAAACAGCTATAGGCAAATGAGCCATTAGGTTTTCAAGGCTGATACTGTTTGGTTGAACTTGAAGAGTTGAGAGTAGATGAAGACGAAGGTAGGCATCAGGTGTTGAGGCCACCGGTTGATCAAGCTGGATTTCTGTTCTAACTGCCTTTACTTCAACATTCCTTCTAGCATCTTTACCGATAAGTGAATCGAATTCACGGTCCATTAGGTAGACAGCGTCACTATGGGGGGCTGCACCTAGTTGAGGCTTAGGGTAATAGGTGTCCAGAATGGTGCCATCTGAAGCTATGGTGGCTAGCCCCATGCCCCATGCCTGATTTATCTGAGTTGAAGTATTCATCACTACAAGGTTACAAGTAAGGTGTTTAGGTGAGCGTAAAACTTGAAATAAATGCAGATGTTTTGGAACTAACTCGTGCCCTGTGTGACATCAACTCGGTCTCCGGTAATGAAAAAGAGTTAGCCGATGCTATCGAAACCAGCCTTAAGGCCTATGGGCATCTAGAGGTAATCCGTGATGGTGATGCAATCATTGCTAGAACTAATTTGGGCAGAGCAAAGCGCGTAGTAATCGCCGGTCACATCGACACTGTTCCGGTTGCCGATAACCTACCGACCAAGATTATTGACCTTGAGCGATCCCATGTGCTTTGGGGTCGTGGAACAGTGGACATGAAAGCCGGTGTTGCTGTTCAGTTGAAACTAGCTGCAACTATCACTGAACCTAATGTTGATGTGACCTGGGTCTTTTATGACCATGAGGAAGTTGATTCGGCTCTGAATGGTTTAGGTCGTATTTCAAGAAACTCACCTGAATTACTCAAAGCAGACTTTGCTGTGCTGTGTGAACCATCTAATGCCAGAGTTGAGGGTGGCTGCAATGGAACGCTTCGAGCAATCATCAGGCTAGCTGGAGTCAAAGCTCACTCGGCAAGACCTTGGATGGGGGAGAACGCTCTTCACAAAGCTGCTAAACCACTAAGTATTTTGGCTTCTTATGTCCCTGAGGAGATTGAGGTTGATGGGTTGGTTTATAAGGAAAGTTTGAATGCTGTCCTTATGAATTCAGGTATTGCTGCCAACGTTATTCCTGATCAGGCAACCATCACTGTGAACTACAGGTTTGCACCTAGTAAAAATTCTGCTCAGGCTGAAGCACACCTTCGTGAACTTTTTGCAGGTTATGAGCTGGAGATTGCTGATTTTGCTGATGGTGCACGACCTGGGCTTGATCTTCCAGAAGCGGCAGCGTTCGTCAAAGCAACTGGGACAACTCCGTTCCCTAAGTATGGTTGGACAGATGTGGCTCGCTTTAGCGCTCTTGGCATCCCTGCGGTGAACTTCGGCCCTGGGGACCCAAATAAAGCCCATGCGGACGATGAAGCGGTTGAAATAGCCCAGATCTATGCCTGTGAGAAGGCGCTTAGCCTGTGGTTGACTGCCTAAGTTTCTAACAGGGCAAAAAACAGCTCCAAAGCGTGGTTTAATAGAAGTTCAGGGCAAAGCCTACGCATCAAGGAGTTTTTATGGCAGCTATGAAGCCACGTACCGGGGACGGTCCAATGGAAGCCGAGCGCGAAGCTCGCGGTCTAATCGTTTTGAAGATTCCTGCTGAAGGCGGAGGACGTCTAGCCATCTCGGTTAACGACGAGGAAATTGAGCAGCTCAAAAAGGTTCTTGCCGGAATCAAAAAGCGCTAAACAGAGTTAAACCTAAGCCACCTGAACTTCAGGTGGCTTTAGTTTTTAAGCTCGTTTACTTGCAAGTAATAAGCCATCACCGGCAGGCGATAGCACGCTGATGAATTGATCAATATTCTTGATGGTTTGGAGAACATCTCGATAAATCTGGGTGTTGTCATCTCTAAGAACCAAATCTGGAACACGGTCACGCCAGAGTGCATGGGCGATAGCTAAAACTCCACCTGGTCGAAGCAAGCGGGAGGCTTCAATAACCTGCTGGTCTAGTGTTTCGCGATCTGCATCCAAGAAAACGAGGTCATAGGCAGCATCGGCTAGGTTTGCGAGAACTTCTTGAGATTTGCCGTTGATAATTCTTAGCCGTGATGAAGGGATTCCAGCATTGGTGAAAGCCGTTTTGGCGTGGTTTAGGTACTCGCCTTCGGTTTCAATGGTGGCTAGAACAGCTTGGTCATTTCCTGAAAGCATCCAAAGTCCTGAAACACCTACGCCCGTTCCAACTTCAACAACTGCTTTAGCTTGAGTTGCACTAACTAACAGAGCCAGATGAGCACCAACTGAAGGGGTTATGGATTCAACACCCAGTTCCTCACCTCTCAGGCGAGCTTTAGCGATGTGCTCGGGTTCAGAAGCGTAGTCTTCTGAGTATTTCCAGCTAGTTATTTTGTCAACCATTTCAATAAAGAGCATATCTGGGGGATTGGCTCTTGGCAGGCAGGCTAAGCGGGTAACCTAGAAACGTGTTTGGTTTATCAAGTGAAAAGATCCTCATCCTGCTAGTTCTAGCAGTGTTCATCTTGGGTCCCGAACGCCTACCCCAATACACCCGTAACTTTGCCCAATTCATAAAGAAGTTGCGCAACATGGCTAACACCGCTCAAGAGCAGATGAAAAATGAATTAGGTGAAGGCTATGAGGATTTGGACTGGAAGAAATTAGATCCAAGACAATACGACCCGAGAAGAATAATTCGGGAAGCACTTTTAGAAGACGACACAGTCCCACATTCAGATCTAAACCAGGTGAAAGTTAAGACTCAACCTAAATTAGAAGCCAACGAGCTTCCGCCATACGATATCGAATCGACTTAGAGTCTTCTCATAATTCGGGCTAGAAGATTAAGTAGTGGGGCCATCCTGTTGTATTGGTAGCCATGGCTAGGGAATTCAAGTAATCCTCGGTGAATACCGATAGCTTGTGACTCGGTGTATTTTAGAAGCCCATCAACACCGTTTCTTCGACCACTGCCTGAGTTCTTCATTCCACCCATAGGTGTGTCAAGGCTGGCAAAGGTTGCACGGAAACCTTCGTTGATGTTGACAGTTCCAGCCATGATCCGTTTAGCAACCTGTCTGGCTTCTTTAGGATTACCTACGACAGATGCATTTAGACCTTCGGTGGTGTCATTAGCTAAAGCAACAGCTTCGTCGATACTTTCATAACCATAAACAGCAACCAGTGGACCAAATACTTCATTCTTGTTGAGGTTCATGTCTTCTTTGACGTTGGTCACAATGGTTGGTGCGTAGAAGTATGGGCCAAGTTCAGGAAGTGCATGACCTCCGGTAACAACCTTTGCGCCTTTAGTAACCGCATCTTGAACAAAGCCAGAGACTCTTGCGAGTTGGTTAGGACCGGTTAGAGTGCCGATATCAATACTGAAATCATTGCTGGTTCCAAGCTTCAGAGCCGAAACCTTCTCCTTGAGGATTGCTTCAAAGCGTTCCTTCATGTTATTTGGAACATATGCTCGTTCAATCGAAACACAGAGCTGACCGGCTGAACCAAACGCTCCACCAATAAGAATTTCAGCTGCTTCAGCAAGATCAGCGGAAGGCAGAACAATCAGTGGGTTCTTGCCACCAAGTTCCAAACTGAAAGGAATAAGTCTTTGAGCAGCTCTTGCTCCAACCTGTCTTCCAGTGTTAGCACTACCAGTGAAAGCAACGTAGTCAACACAATCTGTAACCGCATTACCAACAACAGCACCATCACCAGCGACGATAGTCCAAACCTTAGGGTTAAGTCCTGCTCTGATTGCAAGTGATCTTGCTAGAAGTGCTGTCAAAGTCGTTTGGTTATCTGATTTTTGAACAACAGCATTGCCTGCCATAAGAGCTGGAATCACATCCAGCAAACAAAGAGCCAATGGGTAGTTCCAAGGTGTGATCACACCGACAACACCAACCGGAACATGGTTCACCCAGGTCTTAGTTAAAACAGGAACACCAGCAATCGTCTTTTTTGGTTTAAGAGCTTTCTTGCCAACCTTTGCGTAATACCTTGCAGCACCTGTTCCACCAGCAACTTCTTCAAAAGCGTGGGCTCTTGCCTTACCGGTTTCTAGCTGAACCATATCCATCAGGGCATTCTGCTCTTCAAGGATTAGGTCGTGCAGTTTATAGAGAATCTTTGAACGCTCTTTGACTGTTGTTTTAGCCCAATCCTTTTGAGCTTCACGAGCATTAGCAACTGCTTCTGCTACCTGCTCAGCATTCATCTGCGGTAATTCATAGATGGCCTTACCGGTATTTGGATTGTTTATTGTCACACTCTGGCTGGTCTTAGGCAGGTGAGCGACTAGGGATGAAATCAAAGTTTCGTTCATTAGCCCAGTTTAACCTTTAGAGTCCTATTGGTCTTAGGTAACTTGGTTTCAGTGAGCTTATTTGCAAGTTCTTTAATGGCTAACCCTGCGCCATCCAGAGATTCATTGAGAACCAGAGGATAACCTTTATCAGATGAGGCGGATAGTTCTTGACTCAGTGGAATCTGGGCTAGGAGCGAGGTCCCTAAAGTTGTGGCAACTTCCTGACCACCACCAACCCCGAAAAGGTAGTTCTTTGAGCCATCAGGGTTTTCTAACCAGCTCATGTTTTCAAC
>CAIXVE010000083.1 GCA_903922825.1 uncultured Micrococcales bacterium
AAATAGGTGTTAGTTGACCCTATTTCACTGAGGTATTCAAGGTTTGATGCGAATTCTTGACTTGCTGATAGTTCCATACGCTTAGGCTAAACCCTCCAACCGACACCTCTTGGATAGAGTTGATGCGAGCCTAAAAAGCACGGGAGATAAATACTGTGAACGAGAACAAACCTGACCTGTCGACAACTGCGGGCAAGATTGAAGATTTACGTAACCGCTACCACGAAGCTGTTTATGCAAGTGGCGAAGCTGCTGTAGCAAAACAGCATGCAAAGGGCAAGAAGACTGCACGTGAGCGCATTGAACTTCTTCTAGATGCAGGTTCATTTGTTGAGATGGACGAGTTTGTCCGTCACCGTTCAACCGCTTTCGGTATGGATAAGAACCGTCCTTACGGTGACTCTGTTGTTACCGGTATTGGAACTATTGGTGGCCGTCAGGTTGCTTTGTTCTCCCAGGACTTCACAATCTTTGGAGGTTCCCTAGGTGAAGCTGCTGGTAACAAGATAATCAAGATCATGGATCTAGCTATTGCTACCGGTGTGCCACTAATTGGAATTCTTGATTCAGGTGGTGCGCGTATTCAAGAAGGTGTTATTGCTTTAGGTAAATACGGTGAAATCTTCAAGCGTCACACAATGGCTTCAGGTGTTATTCCACAAATCTCCCTGATTATGGGTCCTGCTGCCGGTGGCGCAGTTTATGGTCCTGCACTAACCGACTTCGTGATCATGGTTGATAAGACTTCAAACATGTTTGTGACTGGTCCTGATGTAATCAAAACTGTTACCGGTGAAGTTGTTGAGATGGAAGCTCTAGGTGGAGCTTTAGCTCACAACCAGACTTCTGGTGTTGCCCATTATCTTGCTAGTGATGAAGACGATGCTTTGGATTATGCAAGATCACTTTTGTCTTACCTACCTGAAAACAACTTGAGTGAAACCATTGTTTATGAGACTGAAAGCAATCTTGAAATTACAGATGCTGACCGTGAACTAAACACCATCATTCCTGACTCACCTAACCAGCCTTATTCAATGATCAAAGTTATTGAATCGATTGTTGATGACAACGAGTTCTTAGAGGTTCAACCACTGTTTGCACCTAACATCATCATTGGTTTTGCTCGAGTTGCAGGTCAATCAATTGCAATCATTGCCAACCAACCTTCAGCTCTGGCTGGAACTCTTAACATTGATGCTGCTGAAAAGGCTGCAAGATTTGTTCGCTTCGCTGACGCTTTCTCAATTCCTGTTTTAACGTTGGTTGACGTTCCGGGATATCTTCCTGGAGCAGATCAGGAGTGGGCCGGCGTTATCCGTCGTGGAGCTAAATTGCTTTACGCATACGCAGAAGCAACTGTTCCTCTGGTTACAGTTATCACCCGAAAGGCTTACGGAGGCGCATACATCGTTATGGGCTCAAAGCAACTCGGTGCTGACATCAACCTTGCTTGGCCCACAGCTGAGATTGCTGTTATGGGAGGCCAAGGTGCAGTTAACATTCTGTTCCGCGACAAGATCAAAGCAGCTGAAGAAGCCGGCGAAGATGTTGCCAAGGTTAGAGCACAGCTAGCTGCCGAATACACGTATAACGTGGCAAGCCCATATCTTGCTGCCGAGCGCGGGGAGCTTGATGGCATCATCGAGCCAGCTGCCACCCGTGTTTCAGTTATCAAGGCTTTAGCTGCCCTAAAGAGCAAGCGAGCTTCCACCCCACCTAAAAAGCACGGAAACATTCCACTGTAATGAGTGCTGAACTCAATCAGAACATCAAGGTAGAAGCCGGAAACCCGACTCCTGAAGAGTTGGCTGTAGTTATCGCTATCTTGGAATCTGCTCATGCAGAGCAAGTGACATCAGCTAAACGTCAAGTTCGTAAGCCTGCTTCGTCTTGGAATAGAAATGTGAACCGCTTTAGAGGCGACCTGCTACCGGGTTATGGTCAATGGCGAGCCCAATATCGTCCAGGTTTGGATTAAAGAGAAGCCCAAACAGCACTAGATTTGGAGATAGATTTTCCAACTTTAGTGAAAGGACGCGAGATGACTCGTGAACCATCAGAACTAGATAAATTAGCTGACTCTTGGGTTCAAAAACTTGTTGAACTCTCCCCTGAGTTTGCAACTTACGCAGGTTTCAAGGTTGGTGAAGATCGCCTTGAAGACACTTCACCTGAAGCGCTTGCTGAGTATCAAAAACTTGAAAAAGACATGCTTGCGAAAATTGAAGCAACTGATGTTGCCGATGAGGTTGATAAAGTCACCAAAATGGCGATGACTTCAACAATGCAGCTTTCACAGGAAATTTATGACTCAGGACTTTGGAAGAGAGATATAAACCCAATCGCCTCACCTGCTCAAGGCATTCGAGACATTTTTGACCTATCCCCTACCGCTACCGAAGAAAACTGGGTGAACCTGGCAAAGCGCATGAAAGCTGTTCGCGGCGCAGTTGACGGTTATGTTGCCAGTTTGCGTGAAGGCATTAAATCCCAAGACACTCCTGCTGTTCGTCAGGTGAAAATTGCGCTGGAACAAGCAGAACAGCTACTTGCACCAGATGGTTTCTTTAGAAAGTTTGCGCAGAATGCAAAACCTTCCGAAGGTGTGCTTTCTGATTCGCTGAAGAAAGAGCTTCTTGAAGCTGCCGAAGAAGCAACTGCCGGTTACGGCGAGATGGCTAGATTCTTCAAAGAAGAACTACTTCCAGCAGGTAATAAGGAAGACGCCATTGGTCGTGAACGTTACGGTTTGCTTTCAGCTCGCTTCCTGGGCAAAAAAGTTGACCTAGATGAAACTTACGAATGGGGTATCGAAGAACTTGCTCGAGTTGTTGCAGAGCAGAATGCTGTGGCTAATGAGATCAAGCCAGGAGCGAGCGTTCAAGAAGCTATTGAAGTATTGGATAACGACCCCAAGCGTAAGTTGCATGGCACTGATGAACTACAAAAGTGGATGCAGAAACTAAGTGATGCTGCTATTGAGAAACTTTCAGGAACACATTTCGATATTGCCCCTGAACTAAAAAACTTGGAGTGCATGATTGCTCCAACTCAGCACGGTGGCATCTATTACACCTCACCTACAGATGATTTCTCAAGACCAGGAAGAATGTGGTGGTCAGTTCCAGTTGGGGTTACCGAGTTCAACACTTGGAGAGAAACCACAACTGTTTATCACGAAGGCGTTCCAGGACATCACCTTCAGATTGGTCAGAAGGTCTACAACAAGAAGGACCTGAACTCTTGGCGTCGCCTAGCATCATGGTCTTCAGGTCACGGTGAGGGTTGGGCACTATACGCCGAGCGCCTAATGCAGGAACTTGGGTTCCTAGATGATCCAGGGGATCGTCTAGGAATGCTAGATGGTCAGCGCATGCGTGCTGCTCGTGTTGTTCTAGACCTCGGTGTTCACCTAGGTAAGCAGAACCTTGAAGGAACCGGTAAGTGGGACTTCGATTACGCACTTGCATTTATGCGTAAGAACGTAAACATGAGTGACCAGTTCGTCAACTTTGAAGTTCACCGTTACTTCGGTTGGCCAGGTCAGGCTCCTTCATACAAGATTGGCCAAAGAATCTGGGAGCAGATCCGAGACGAGTATTTAACTCGCCAAGGAGCTAATTTCAACATCAAAGATTTCCATATGAAAGCTCTAAACCTAGGCAGCATTGGTTTGGACACTCTGGAAAAGGCGTTGCTGGGATAGGTAACGAGTACTGAACCGGTGGCTCCCTCGAAAGAGGGAGCCATTGGCTTTAAGTCTGTCCCCTTAAATAGGGACTTAAAACTGACCTTGATGTCTAGAAGATTTGGATTATCGAAGCCTAGATTGGTTTCGAAAGCATGAACTAGTGGTTGTCTAAAGGGGACTTTCTAGTTCAACACCAGGGGATGGGCCGACGGATACTAAATCCAGAGGCCCATTGGGGTTTAAAGCTTGATGTTTAGCACTGGTTTTGCTTGACCTGGGATGGTCGCGACCACCGTCAACTTGAAACTCTCCGCTTTAGGGGATCTAATGGTCACTTTGCCCGTTGTTACTGTTTTCAGTTCGGAGATTGCTTTAGAAAGCAATTCGTTCAATTCAAGTTCAGTGATCTCATCAACCCCACCTTCATCAAGCACGGCAACCTCGCAACCAAGTTTTCTAAGTCTCTCAACTTCAATTCGAAGATCAGCAGTTAGAAGTCCCCTGCCTCTAATCTCATCTCGAAGTGAAAGTTCAAGAAGTTTGGTTTGCTCTTTGCTTTTAGCCGCTAGTGGCTCACTGCTTTGAGCTATCTGGTTCAACATTGGAACAGCGGTTGAAAGTAATTGCTGAAGTCTTTCCTGTCTTGCCAACTGGGTGGCTTCCAAAGCAGCTATTCCGGCTAGCGATGAAGCTTGCTGTTCACGGAATTTATCAGAAGCAGAATTAGCTGTTCTAATTCCTCTCGAAACTCCAAGTCCGGCAAGAACAAAAACTGTGGCACCAGCTAAACCATGGGTTATGAAAGACATCAGTCCATATGCATAAACTTCTTCTGCAATCAACACAACAAGACCCATAACTGCAAACCAAGGATGCTGCCTTACCGCAGTTGCAGTCATCACAACTGTGATACCCATCACCTCCCAAGCACCAATATCAACATTTGATATAGCTAAACGTTCAGAGATGATCAACCAAGGAATAACTACCGCTGCGCCAAGGTTTAGCGCCGCTAGCCATATTGGAATTCTTATTCCTCTAAACAGCAATAAAGTCGGTGTTCCAAGCGCGAAATAAACTGCAAGCGCTAAAAGCTCAAGGTTTCTTGAACCAAAGCCAGGAATTAAAAATGATTGCACCGGCAAATAAACCAAATAGACGAATGGGATGAATGTTGCTGTCCATCTTCTGACTGAGATCATTTCTTCTCCCATTCCAGAATGATGGTGCTACCTGCACGAGGAGCGGAAGCAATGTGAACAGATCCACCAACTGCTTCAACTCTGCTAATAATGGAGAGCCTCATGCCTAAGCGGCCCTGCGGAATTCGGTTAGGTCTAAATCCGACACCGTCATCTTTGATTACAAGTTTTAGTTCTCTAGCAGTTGCCTTGAGGATCAACTCACGTTGAGCTTTTGACCCAGCGTGCAAAACCGAGTTCTGAACAGCTTGGATGGTGGCTTCTGTCAGGGCGCTGGCTACCAAAGGGTCGACAGCCCAGTTCGCATCAACAGTTGAACGAGCATCTAACTTGGGATCAAATCGTAAAGAAGCAGCGCAGATGGAATCGAACAGATCTCTTGCATAGACGGACTTGGTTGCATAGTCACTTTGTTGGACCTGGGTTAGTTTCGCTATAGCCTCTTTAGCGAGGTTGCTGGCTGCTAATGCTTGCTCTTTAGTGTTTGCGTTGTTTGCGCTGATCAAAGCGGTAAGCACACTGTCGTGAACTAAAGCATCTAGTCGGGCACTCTCAAGGGATTTAGCTTCAGCTGCGGCCTGTTGAATAGAACTTCTGATTGCCTCATCGTTGGCTTGATCGGTATTTTTAGCTGCGTTTCGTAACAGCAATGCAATTACTGCGGCAGCGCCATTAGTCAGGAGGGTGAAAAGAAAATCCGTGACCAGTTGAGGTGTGGTGTGTGAGCCACCAGAAGGGAGAGAGAAAGCAAACTGCATTCCAAGCCCTAGAACCAGGTAATAAAGAATTGCCCATCGTGCTCTAAAAGCCAAAGCCGCTGCTACCCATCCGGTATCAAAGGCCCACCAAATCCAGGGATAGAAATGTCCATCCTGAGGTGGCGTTGTTGCGAGCATGTATGGCCAACAAAACAAAATCACAAACATATATAGAGCGTGTATTTGCAAGAAGATGTTTCTAGCATTACCAAGCCAAAAGGTATAAGAAAACATGATTGTGGTTAGCCACAATCCCCCGATGACTGACCATGCAAAAGGTCTGTTTAGTAAAGGTAACTGACCTGCAAAGTTAAGTGCACTTTCAGCGCTGAGCAAAATACTTGCTGCAGCTAACGAACGACCAATAAGTCTGTTGACTCTGGTGGTTGCAAAAGTTGCTTTGCTCTGTTCCATTAGAGAAGTGTGTCTCCGAGGAGATCATCCTCAATAAGCCTGATTAGTAGTTCTGGTTTACCTGGCGCTGGCCTTCCAGCTTTAGAGTATTTCTCTCTGACTCGGTCAATGTGTTCCTTGACTGTGTATTTAGAAAGTTGAAGCTCGTAAGCAACCTGCTTCAAAGTCAAACCCGATGCATACATTCTTAACACTTCTAATTCACGTTCAGATAGCTTCACTTTGAATTCTTGATCTGTGTCAATAGCAGCCACTGTTTCAGCTGTGTTCACTGTAATACCGATAGCTACGAGATTGATACATTCAAAAAGTTCAGACATCTGTTGGCTCTTAGTCACAAGAGCGGCAGCACCTTCAACAAGGGCTGCTCTGATCTGTGACTTCCTATCAGCAATTGAGAAAATCAAAACCTGAGTTCCGTAATCAATCAAAGCTCTAACATTCTCGGCAGGCTGCGAACCATCAGCCAAAGAAAGATCCAAAATAACTACCTGTGGCTTCTTCTTTAGTTTGGCAAGAAGTTCAGAAACCGTAGGAGCCGATGCTAACAACTGATAACCGTATTCCTGGCAGGCACCAGCAAAACCAAGTCTGATGGCCTCATGGTCATCGACTATGGCTACAGTTATCTCTTTGCTCATCGAACCAGACTAACCACAGTTTCAAAGTGGTGGGTTTGTGGAAATAGGTCAAAAGCCTTCAGGCTCTTGATTTCATAACCTGCCTTAAGTAGTTCCTTTAGATCACGAGCTAGTGCAATAGGGTCACAGGCAACATAAATGATGTGCTTAGGTTCAAGTCTTACCAACTCAGCAATGACCTCAAGACCTGCACCCGAGCGAGGCGGGTCAATGATCACGGTGCTATTCGGAGCAAGGTTCTCAGTTCTTTGCAGGTATGAAGAAACACCGGTTGAGACGGTTTTGAATTTAGCCAAATCGGCAAAGTTCTTCTTGGCATCTTCAGTTGCGACCTTACTGGATTCAACCAGAGTGATTTTGATATCTGTTCCAAAAGCTGAAACCAGTGCACCTGTAAATAGACCAACCCCACCGTAAAGGTCTAAGTTATCGGCATTCTTATCAAAGCCCGCTGCTTTAGCAACTGCCATGACTTCATCGCTAAGAACTTTAGGTGCATTCACGTGAACCTGCCAGAAAGCCCCGGGAGATAACCGATAGGTTCTCCCGTTGACTGACTCAACCAGAGTTGGGTCACCTTTAAGTTTCTTATCAATCAAATACTGAACACCGCCGGTGTTTGATGCAGCAATCTGAATTTTCTTGACCTGCTGCCAGTTTTTCAGATGAAGTCCCAGTTCTTGAATCTCATCAACAGCTAACGGAAGGTTCTTCACTCGAACAATCTCGTGCGTTCTTTCTTTATATGGCCCAGCATCGCCCGCTTCATCAACCTGAAGTTGAATACGGGTTCTATAGTGAAGACCAGTTTCATCGATGCCTTGAACAGGAACTCTTAGGCTCACTCCTGCAAATCGCTGGAGTCCTTCTTCAAGAACATCAGCTTTTAGCTCTCTTTGACGTGCAAGAGCAATATGGCCAAACTCAGCTCCACCGGCTGCTTCACCGTTTTTCCAGAAATGCTTCACCCGATCAGGGGAGGCTTCCAAAACTTCAACTACCTCTGCTCTAGCAAAAGAACCGCCTTTGTCTTCAAAGACTTTGGCTAAAACCTTCTCACCTGGGATTGCTCCAGATACGAAAAGGACTCGTCCTTCGTGTCTTGCAACGAAGATGCCGCCGTGGGCAACCTTTTCAATGTTTAGTTCTAGTTCTTGACCTAGCCAGATAGTTTTCACATTCACAAGTGTTTCACACCAACTCATATAGTGTTTAGGTTGTGACCAAACTTGTTTTAGCTAGCACTTCCCCAGCTCGTCTTCGTTTACTTCGAGACGGTGGCATAAACCCGATTGTTATCGCCCCAAATGTCGATGAAGAGCAGGTTGGTGATATGGCTATAGCCGCGGGTCAAATTGCCAGCACCGCTGACCTAGTGCTTCTTCTAGCTAAAGCCAAAGCAGAAGCAGTGGTTAATAACCCACTTTGCCAGGATGCACTTATCTTGGGCTGCGACAGTGCTCTAGATCTCGATGGTGAAGCTTTAGGGAAACCACACGAACCAGAGGTGGCCATTGAACGCTGGAAAGCCATGCGGGGACGCTCAGGCAGACTCTATACCGGGCACTGGCTAATCGATAACCGTCAAGGTGGTGCTATGCCCCCTGCAAATGGGCGGGCAACCAACACCACAGTTCACTTCCAAAACATCTCAGATGAGGAGATTTTGGCCTATGTTGGCACCGGAGAGCCCCTGAAAGTCGCTGGTGCATTCACCATAGATGGCCTCGGAGGAGCCTTTATAAAGGCTATCGAGGGTGATTCCCATACCGTTGTTGGGCTTTCCTTGGCCACCCTTAGAGAGCTGGTTATCAGCCTTGGAGTTGATTACCCGAGCCTTTGGCGCGGTTAATAGGTAGGCTTAGAACTTATGACTGCCTCAAAATCAGCCAAAATAACCAAAGTTCTCGTTGCCAACCGCGGTGAGATCGCCGTTCGCATCATTCGAGCAGCAAAAGACTCCGGTATCGCTACCGTTGCAATCTATGCTGACCAAGACCGTAACGCTATGCATACCCGCATGGCCGATGAGGCTTATGCCCTAAACGGAACAACCAGCGCCGAGACCTATCTGGTTATTGAAAAGATCTTGGATATCGCAAAGCGCTCAGGTGCTAACGCTATTCACCCAGGCTATGGTTTCCTAGCTGAGAACGCTATCTTCGCTCAAGCAGTTATTGACGCCGGAATTATTTGGATTGGCCCTTCCCCTAAAGCCATTGATCAACTCGGTGACAAGGTCTCCGCCAGACACGTAGCAGAAAAAGTTGGTGCTCCCCTAGCCCCTGGAACTCTAAACCCAGTTACCGGTGCTGAAGAGGTTTTAGATTTCGTAGCTAAACATGGACTTCCGATTGCCATCAAGGCTGCTTACGGTGGCGGTGGCCGCGGTATCAAAGTTGTTTACGAGAAGGCAGAAGTTGCTGATGCTTTCGAATCCGCTACCCGTGAAGCCGTCGCGGCTTTTGGTCGCGGTGAATGTTTCGTTGAGAAGTATTTAGAAAAACCACGTCACGTGGAAACACAGTGTTTAGCAGATGCGTATGGAAATGTTGTGGTTGTTTCAACTAGAGACTGTTCTCTGCAGAGAAGACATCAGAAGCTAGTTGAGGAGGCGCCAGCTCCTTATCTAAGCGAAGATCAAATCACACGTCTCTATGAATCCTCTAAAGCAATCTTGAAAGAAGTTGGCTACCAAGGTGCCGGAACCTGTGAGTTCCTAGTGGCTCAAGATGGAACCATCTCTTTCCTAGAAGTTAATACACGTTTGCAAGTTGAGCACCCAGTATCTGAAGAAGTTACCGGCTTAGATTTGGTTCGTGAACAGTTCAGAATTGCTGAAGGTGGCAAACTAGATTACTCAGATCCAGTAATTAAAGGTCACAGCTTCGAGTTCCGTATCAACGGTGAAGATGCTGGAAGAAACTTTATGCCAGCTCCTGGCAGTGTCACTGTATTCAAAGTTCCTGGCGGACCTGGTGTTCGCGTGGACACCGGTGTTGAAGCTGGTTCAGAAATCTCAGGCTCATTCGATTCCATGATTGCAAAGCTCATTGTTACCGGTGCTACCCGTGAACAAGCACTGGAACGTTCAAGAAGAGCTCTAGCTGAAATGCACATCGAGGGCATGCCAACCGTTCTTCCTTTCCACCGAAAGATAGTGAACGACCCAGCCTTCAACGGTGAACTAGGTAAGTTTGGTGTTTACACTCGCTGGATTGAAACAGAGTGGGTCAATGACATCGAGCCTTGGTCAGGATCAAACACCGATTCTCAGGCTGAAGCTTCTCGCAATAACGTGGTTGTTGAAGTTGATGGCAAGCGCATTGAAGTTAGCCTGCCTAAGCAGCTGTTCTTATCTGGTGGTGCGCAAAAAGCTGCCAACGCCCCTAAACGTAAACTGCACGGAAACGTTCAAGTTGATGCCGGTAACAGCCTGCTTGCCCAGATGCAAGCAACAGTTGTGAAGATAGCTGTGAAAGAAGGAGACACCGTAGCCAAGGGTGCTCAACTTCTAGTTCTTGAAGCCATGAAGATGGAATCACCACAAAACGCAGTTAGGGACGTTGTTGTGAAGAAGATTCACGTCGGAGTAGGTGCAACTGTCCCTGCTGGAACAGTTCTAATCGAGTTCGAAGACTAACTAAAGGTTAGGTATGTGTAAAGCCCTAGATGCATCTGTAATAGATGTGGAGATTGAAGGGTAAACAGCAAAGGTTCTGGCTACCTGGTCAACAGTTAATCTGTTTTCGACGGCTATGGCAATTGGGTAGATAAGTTCGCTAGCACTTGGGGCTACCACAACTCCACCAATTACTGTTCCACCACCTGATGCAATCAGCTTGATGAAACCATCCTGAATACCTTGAAGCTTTGCTCTAGGGTTTGGCTCTAGTTCGATCTTATAAACAGTGCCAGTTACTTTACCCTGCTGAACATCTTTCTCAGTCCAGCCAACAGTTGCAATCTCAGGTGATGTGAAAACGTTTGCGGCAACGTTTCTCACCTCTGTTGGTCTAGCAACATCACCTAGCGTGTGAAACACAGCTGTTCTACCTTGCATGGCTGAAACTGAAGCAAGTGGAAGGAATGTTGTGCAGTCACCCACTGCATAAACGTTTGCTCTTGAAGTTCTAGCAACCTTGTTCACAACAACGTGACCTGATTCAGTGAGTTCAACACCAGCTTCTTTTAGCCCTAGACCTTCAGTGTTTGGAATAGATCCAACTGCCATCAAACAGTGTGAACCTGAAACTTTTGTTCCATCAGCAAGGGTTACCTCAACACCACTACCGGTGTTAACAACCTGCTCTGCTCTAGATTTGGAAAGAATCTGCATTCCATTGCGTAGGAATACTTTCTCAATCAAAGCTGCCGCATCTGCATCTTCACCAGGGAGAACAGTTTCGCGTGAAGAAATCAGTGTCACTTTAGATCCAAGACCTAAGAAAGCTGATGCAAATTCTGCTCCTGTCACACCAGATCCCACCACAATCATGTGCTCAGGTATTTCAGTCAAACCGTATAAATCTAACCAGGTGAGAATTCTTTCACCGTCAGGTTTAGCAGAAGAAATAGTTCTAGGGTGAGCACCAACAGCAACAATGATGGTCTTAGCTTCTAAGCGTTCTTCTTTGCCATCAGGAGTGTTGACAATCACAAAGTGATTGCCATCAAGTTTTCCTGAACCGTTTATGACTCGCACACCTAACTCAACGAGGTGATTCTTCATTTCATCGGACTGGTCTTTGGCAATAGTCAAAAGTCTTTTGTTGATTGCAGCAAGGTCTAAGCCAAACTGAGGTTCAACAGTTTTACCATCTGCTTCGAATCTAATTCCCAGTTCACTTGCTGTTCTAACAGCGTTAGCAGCACCTGCGGTTGCAATAAGTGCTTTTGAAGGAACAACATCGGTAAGCACTGCTGAACCGCCAATGCCCTGTCTTTCAATCAGGGTGACTTGTGCACCTAGCTGAATACCGGCGATGGCTGCCTCGTAACCGCCAGGGCCTCCGCCGATGATGACAATGTGATGTTTGAGATGGGTTTGATTACTCACAGCACCATTCTCCCATCTTTGCTGGTTAGACTCACATTATGAGCAATCCATTGGACGATCCAAAGGCGGATCCTTTCGAAATCGCTAAGCTGGCGGCAGCTGTTATCGCTGAAAAATCAGGTGTCGAGAAGCACGATATCGCCCTCACTTTAGGTTCAGGCTGGGCAAAAGCT
>CAIXVE010000084.1 GCA_903922825.1 uncultured Micrococcales bacterium
GATTACAAATGTTGAAGAGTTCGAAGCTAAGGCAATTGCTGACTACGGTCTAGATTACGCACCAGTTCCAACTCGTTACCGTTCAACCTACTTCTCACATATCTTTGCGGGTGGTTACTCAGCTGGATACTACGGCTATATCTGGTCTGAAGTTCTTGATGCAGACACAGTTGAGTGGTTCAAAGAAAATGGTGGTTTGACTAGAGCTAACGGTGATCACTTTAGAAACACTTTGCTTTCACGAGGTGGATCATTGAACTCAATGCAGATGTTTAGAAACTTCCGTGGGCGCGATGCAACCATCGAACCACTACTAAAACGCAGAGGGCTTATTTAGTTCCAGGCTTCTTTAGTTTCATAAGTTGCATAACAACTAGTCCTAAAAGGATTGCCCAGAACGCTGCGCCTATTCCAAAGAATGCAGCACCACTGGATGCAACTAGAAAAGCAATAACTGCTGGAAGTCTTTCGCCTGGTATTTCAACCATGTTTGAAAAAGCACCAATGATGGTTGGAAGCAATGCTAAACCACTAGCTGCTAGCAGTAGTTCTCTTGGCGTTTGAAAAACAAAGGCAACCGCGATACCGGCAAACAGAGCAAAGATCCAATAAACAACTCCACCTGAAACAGAAGCTAACCAGCGCTTCTTCGGGTCCTTGTGAGCTTGTTCGTTGGCATTTAGTGCAGCTGTGATCGCAGCCAAGTTCATAACAAAACCACCAACAAAAGATGCAACAACAGTTCCAAGACCCGTAGTGACAAGGCTCGCCCTGAAGGGCACTTCGTAACCAAAAGATTTCATGATTGCTATTCCTGGAATGTTTTGAGAGGCCATAGCAACTAAGAACAAAGGTAAAGCAATGCTGAATACGCTGGCAAACGAGAAACCAGGAACAGCAAAGTTCAGTGAGATCAACCAATCAGAGCTTGTTACCTGCAGCCCCCGGTCAAAGCCAATCAAAGTGAATGCAAGAATAATCGCCACCGGTGAAGCCCAGAGCGGTGCTAACCAGTAGAGAACCAACCAAACTGCGATAACGGGTATAACTAGCGCTGGGTAAGTGGCGCTTGCAGCAAAAGGTGCAACACAGAAACTAAAGATCACTCCGGCAAGCATGGCGCTAGCGATTGACTTCGGGATTGAGGTGACAAGCTTTCCAAGCCAAGGCCATAATCCAGTCAAAGCCAATAGAACACCGGCAATTAGAACTCCGCCCATGGCGTTATTGAAACCAATGCCAGGAAGAGCTGAACCAGCAATTAGTGCAGCTCCAGGGGTTGACCAAACCACTGATAGCGGTTGTTTGAATTTCCAACTAAGAGCAATTGATAGCGCTCCATAGAAAACCAACATGATGGCAACCATCGAAATGGTTTGAGCTTTAGTGGCACCTAAGTTCTGAAAGGCGGTTAAAAAGATTGCTGTTGTTGCAGCGGTTCCGGTGATGCTGGCAACTGATCCTGCGATTATTGGTGCACGAAGCCCCAACTTTTCTTTAGAGCTCAATTACTAAGCCGACTTATCTTGACGAGCCTTGAAAGGCACGATCGCAGGTTGCTCAACTCCCCTAACAACCGCTTCAGTAATCTTCACAACGCCGGTTGCAACTGAACCTGGAATCTCAAACATGATAGGCCCAAGTATTTCTTCAAGAATTGAACGAAGTCCTCTTGCACCGGTTTCACGCTTGATCGCTTCTTCAGCAATTAGATCTAGTGCTGCGTCATCAAATTCAAGTTCGAAACCATCAAGTTCAAACATTCTTTGATACTGCTTGACCAAAGCGTTCTTTGGTTCAACCAAAATCTGAATCAACGCAGGCTTATCCAAAGGAGTTACCGATGCTAAAACAGGTAGACGACCAATGAATTCAGGAATCAAACCAAACTTGCGTAAATCTTCTGGTTGGACCTTTGTGAAGATATCCAGATCATCTTCTTTGTTCTTGATGTCAGCACCAAAACCAATGCCCTTCTTACCAACACGGTTCTGAACAATGTTCTCAAGTCCAGCAAAAGCACCGGCGACAATGAACAAGATGTTGGTGGTGTCCATCGAAATGAATTCCTGTTGAGGGTGCTTCCTTCCACCCTGAGGCGGAATAGATGCAACAGTTCCTTCAAGAATCTTCAAAAGAGCTTGCTGAACACCTTCACCAGAAACATCTCTGGTAATTGACGGGTTCTCAGCTTTACGAGAGATCTTGTCAATTTCATCGATGTAGATTATGCCATGTTCGGCCTTTTTGACATCGCCATCGGCAGCCTGAATAAGTTTTAGCAAGATGTTTTCAACATCCTCACCAACGTAACCAGCTTCGGTCAAAGTAGTTGCATCAGCAACAGCAAAAGGAACATTTAGACGCTTAGCTAAAGTCTGAGCCAGATAGGTTTTACCGCAACCGGTTGGACCAATCAGAAGAATGTTTGATTTAGCAATCTCGATTGAATCGTGATCTTTACCAGCAGTAGTTAGAGTGCCCTTAGAACGAATGCGCTTGTAGTGGTTGTAAACCGCTACTGAAAGTGCCTTCTTAGCCTGAGTTTGACCGATTACGTATTCATCTAGGAAAGCGTAAATCTCTTTAGGACGAGGAAGTTCGAAATCTTCAGTAGTCGGCTTAGCCGCAGCCTTCCCCAGTTCCTCATCGATGATCTCAAGACATAGGTGAACACATTCATTACAGATGTATACGCCTGGGCCAGCAATAAGTTTCAGTACCTGCTTCTGTGTTTTTGAACAGAAGTTGCACTTGAGCATATCGCCAGATTCACTTAGTCGAGTCATGTTTCAAGCCTACATAGACCATCCGATAACTCTCGGTTAATCCGAGCGAGTGGCTTAAAACTTAGGCTTTACGAGTTGTCAACACCTGGTCAATAAGACCATACTCAAGCGCCTGAGCGGCTGTCAGAATCTTGTCTCGCTCAATGTCATTGCTGACTTGCTCTCTGGTGTTGTTTGAGTGCTTTGAAAGCGTCTCCTCCAACCAAACTCGCATGCGCATGATTTCAGCAGCCTGAATCTCAATGTCAGACGCTTGACCTCTACCACCACTGCCTCCAGCTGAAGGCTGATGAATCATGATGGTTGAGTTAGGCAATGCAAGACGCTTGCCTGGAGCCCCACCGGCAAGAAGCACTGCAGCTGCAGAGGCTGCTTGACCCAAACAAACTGTTTGAATCTGCGGCTTGATGTATTGCATGGTGTCATAGATAGCGGTCAGTGCAGTAAAAGATCCACCAGGTGAATTGATATACATTGTGATATCACGGTCAGGGTCTTGGCTCTCTAAAACCAAAAGCTGAGCCATGATGTCATCAGCTGAGACATCATCGATTTGAGCTCCAAGGAAAATAATTCGATCTTCGAAAAGCTTTGTGTATGGGTCTAGGTGACGGTAACCGTAAGGAGTTCTCTCTTCAAATGAAGGAAGAATGTAGCGAGCTTCAGGCATGTTCTTAGATGTCATTTTCTTCTTCTCTCCTACTTCTTACCTACGCCAGTTGAAACTGCCGCAAATTCTTGAATCTGGTCAACGAAACCATATTCCAAAGCTTCTTGAGCATTAAACCAACGGTCACGGTCACCATCAGCCATGACCTGTTCGACTGTCTTACCGGTCTGTTTTGCTGTGATAGCAGCAAGCTGCTTCTTCATGTCGTTGATCAAGAAAGCCTGAGTCTGGATGTCTGCAGCGGTTCCACCAAAACCACCTAGAGGCTGGTGCAATAGGACACGAGTGTTAGGGGTTAGGAAACGCTTACCTTTAGTTCCTGCAGTCAAAAGGAACTGACCCATCGATGCACACATTCCAATACCAACAGTCACAACATCGTTAGGTACGTATTGCATGGTGTCATAGATAGCCATACCTGCAGTGATAGAACCTCCCGGTGAGTTGATGTATAGGAAGATGTCTTTGGTTGAATCTTCAGCAGCTAGAAGAAGCATCTTGGCGCAAATCTCATTTGCGTTATCGTCACGAACATCTTCACCTAGCCAGATGATGCGATCTTTTAGCAGTCTGTCAAAGACGTTGTTCATGCCAGTAATTTCAGCCATTGTTAAGCTCCTCTTATCTGCAATTGCTTGCCTAATCAAGATAACTGACAGAACTAGGAAAACCTTCCTATGTTCGCCTTTGGCTTAGTGAGGCAGATTAGTCGTGGTCGTGGCCTTCGTGGCTCTCACCAAGGAATTCTTCCTCAGCCTGGTTGAATTCAGCTAAATCAACCTTGTTTCCTTCAGAATCAACTACCTCTGCAGCCTGCAAAACAGTGGTAATCGCCTTGCGACGAGCCACCTCTGCTACGAAAGCTGGAACCTGACCCTGCTCATCAACCATCTTTACGAACTCGTTAGGCTGCATTCCATAAGACTGGCTAGCCTGAATCAAATACTGCAAAAGCTCGTTCTCGTTAACGCGAACTTCTTCTTTTTCAGCAATTGCATCAAGAATCATCTGAACCTTGAAAGACTTTGTTGATTCTCCCCTAACTTCATCACCATGAGGATCATCTAGGGCCTTGCCTTCAGATTCCAAGTGACGAGCAACATCTGAGTTGATAACTTCTTCAGAAACTGGAACATCAACCAATGTAAGCAGTTTGTCAGTTAGCAACTGTCTAGCTTCAAGACCCTGTGAGAAACTCTTGCTCTTCTTAATCTCTTCAGCCAAGTTCTTCTTCAAATCTGCAACGGAGTCAAACTCTGAAGCAAGGGAAGCCCAAGCATCGTCGAGGACTGGAAGTTCACGTTCTTTAACTGCAACCAAGGTCACAGCAATCTCTGCCTCTTCGCCAGCTTTCTCGCCACCAACAAGCTTGCTCTTGAAAGTTGTGCTCTCGCCAGCAGTTAGGGTTTCTAGAGCTTCATCAATTCCGTCTAGAAGTGAATCCGAACCAATCTCGTAAGAGATTCCCTGAGCCTTATCAATTTCGGTTCCATCCAAAGTTGCAATCAAATCAATAGTGGTGAAATCGCCCTTAGCTGCAGGACGCTCAACAGTCTTTAGAGTTCCAAATCTTGAACGAAGACGATCCAGTTCTTCATCAACTTCCTTGTCATCAACTTTGGCTGCTGCAACAGTTACCTTTAGGTTCTTGTATTCAGGAAGTTTGATTTCAGGTCTAACTTCAACCTGAATTTCAACAACCAAATTGCCAGCAAAAGTTTTCTCGTCAGGTGTGCTCTTAACATCAGCCTGAGGAGCTCCAAGTGGACGAAGCTTCTCTGATTCGATAGCTGAGCGATAAATACCATCAAGACCATCGTTGATCGCGTGTGCAAGAATTGCACCACGTCCAACTCGCTGATCCAAAATAGCTGCAGGGATCTTGCCCTTACGGAAACCAGGAATGTTTACTGTCTCAGCGATGTGCTCGTATGCGTGATCAAGCGAAGGCTTGAATTCTTCAGGAGTAACTTCCATGGTTAGCTTCACACGGGTTGGGGCTAGACGTTCAACAGTGGTTTTCAACAGTTTCTCCTGAGTTTTGGTTCCCTAAAGAAACCGACTTATCTTAGAAAAGATGGTCGGGGTGACAGGA
Organism: uncultured Micrococcales bacterium; assembly: GCA_903922825.1. Lineage (GTDB taxonomy): Bacteria > Actinomycetota > Actinomycetes > Actinomycetales > Microbacteriaceae > Rhodoluna. Next base: position 5,555 of record CAIXVE010000084.1, read on the forward strand.
CTCGAACCTGCGATATCCTGCTCCCAAAGCAGGCGCGCTAGCCACTACGCTACACCCCGGTGTTATTGGCCCTGAAATTTCAGAACTTAACAACCTTGCCTATCTTAGCCGATAGAATGTGTTAGTCGAAACTCAATCGACTAACTGCGGATGTAGCTCAATGGTAGAGCCTCAGTCTTCCAAACTGATGGTGCGGGTTCGATTCCCGTCATCCGCTCCAAATAAGGCTAGTTTTGACAGCCTGGACACCAATAAAGCTTCCTCGAAGCCATCACTTCAATGACCACAGTCCCCTTACATCTAAAGCATTTGAACCCTTCACGCTTATATACGTAGTTACGTTCACTACTTATCCCCCGTTTAGCTAACTGATCTTCGCGAGTAACCATGGCACCTTTTTGAACACCAATCTTCATCAATTTCACTGAATCCACCCATAGTTCAGTTATTTGAGACATTAAGAGATTTGAGCCTGGGGTGTGTGGATCTATGCCTGCTCTAAAAAGAATCTCTGCACGATAGACATTGCCAATACCAGAGATCACACTTTGATTCATCAAGAGCAGCCCGATAGCAGACTTAGATTTACTTACCTTCTCAATAAAACGTTTTTGATTTAGTTTCCTTGGGTCAGGGTTAGTCGGATCTGGACCTAGCTTGTTCTCTAAGTGAACCATGTCTTCAGTTGCAACTACTTGACAGTAGGTTGGCCCTCTTAAATCAGCTAAAGCAGCTTTCGTATAGAACCTAGCTCTAACTTCACCAACTATTTCATTATGAAAAGGTTCGCTATAACGCCACTTGCCATAGATACCCAAATGAATTCTGCAAGTTAGGTCATTATCAAAATCTAGAAACAGTTGCTTCCCGATAGCCCTAGCTTTAACTAAAACTCGATTATTGATTCGTTTAGCGTCTGAGGAGAATCTGCCTTGAGGTGAGTCAACCTTAATCTTTTGACCTTTGAAATGTTCATTGAACCAGTTAGCGGTTCGTTGAACGCTATGCCCTTCAGGCATGGATTAAAGAATCTCTCCGGTTTGTTCATACTTGGCAATCTTGCCAATTCTTCTAACGTGACGTTCATCCTGAGAGAAAGGCGTCTCCATAAAGACTTTGATTAGCTTTAGCACTTCTTCGTGAGAGTGCTGTCTAGCACCAACAGCAACGACATTTGCATCATTGTGCTCACGGGCCAGTTTCGCGGTATCTTCATTCCAAACCAGAGCTGCTCTAATTCCAGAAACCTTATTAGCGGCCATCTGCTCGCCATTACCTGAGCCACCAAGAACAATACCTAGGGCTACAGAGCCAGCAGCCTCATCAGATCTAACGGCTAGAGCCGCATTGATGCAGAAGGAAGGGTAATCATCAAGCGGGTCATAGCTTTTAGGCCCATGGTCAAAGACCTCATGGCCAGCCTTTGTAAGCTCACTAATCAGATAATGACTCAGCTCAAGACCTGCATGGTCGGTGGCTATGTGAATACGCATGGAAACCTCTAATTCTCGCGAAGTTCAAGACAATACTAGGCTAGTTCCTGTTGTTAAAACCTAGACACAGGAGCATAAATGCCAGGAGAAAACCTAACTAGAGTCGAAGCCGTTGAACGTGCAGAGCTCGTTGAGGTTCAGTCATACACAGTTGAACTTGACCTACTAAAAGGTGAAGAAGTTTTCGGTGCCACCACAACCGTAAAGTTCACAAGCAACAAGGTTGGTGCCAGCACATTCATTGATGCCATCACCAAGACTGTTCACCGAGTGACCCTAAACGGAACTGATCTAGATGTTGCGAAGGTTTCTGATGGTTCAAGAATCCAACTGGATGACCTTCAATCTTCAAACGAACTTGTTGTTATCTCAGACAACCCATACATGCACACCGGTGAAGGTCTGCACAGATTTGTTGACCCAGTTGACCAAGAGGTTTACCTCTACACTCAGTTCGAAGTTCCTGATTCAAGAAGAATGTTTGCAGTTTTCGAGCAGCCTGACTTGAAAGCAACTTTCCAGTTCACAGTTTCAGCTCCAAGCAACTGGAAAATGATTTCAAACTCACCTACCCCAGCTCCTGTTGACCGTGGAGACGGCACTGCTATTTGGGTATTTGCTCCAACCCAGAGAATCTCTTCTTACATCACTGCTCTAATTGCCGGTCCATACTCTGAGTGGCGCGATGAACTCACCTCAGCCGATGGCAGAACTATTCCTCTAGGTGTTTATGCACGTTCATCATTGGCTAAGTATGTTGATGCTGATTATCTTTTTGAGAAGACTAAAGAAGGTTTCACATTCTTTGAAGCTCAATTTGATTTCCCATACCCGTTTGAGAAATATGACCAACTGTTTGTTCCAGATTTCAACGCTGGAGCAATGGAAAACGCTGGTGCTGTAACAATCACTGAAACTTATGTTTTCCGCGGCGCAGTAAACGGCTTCATCAAAGAAAGACGAGTCATCACAATTCTTCACGAACTGGCTCACATGTGGTTCGGTGACCTTGTGACCATGCGCTGGTGGAATGATCTGTGGCTTAACGAATCTTTCGCTGAATACACTTCATACCTTGCAACAGCAGAAGCAACCGAATACAGAGAAGCTTGGACTACTTTTGCTTCCCACGAGAAGAGCTGGGGCTACCGCGAAGACCAGATGCCTTCAACTCACCCAGTGGTTGCAAACATTCGTGACCTTGAAGATGTTCAGGTCAACTTTGATGCCATTAGCTATGCCAAGGGCGGATCTGTTCTAAGACAACTGGTTGCTTGGGTTGGTCAAGAAAACTTCATGAAAGGTCTAGCCTCATATTTCAAGAAGCACCAGTTCGCTAACGCAGAGCTAGTCGACCTGTTGACTGAACTAGAACTAACTTCTGGTCGTGAACTACGCGAGTGGTCAAAGCTTTGGCTTGAGACCTCAGGTGTGAACACTCTAAGACCAGAACTAACTGAAGCTGATGGCAAGATCACCAGTTTCTCTGTGCTCCAGTCCTACCACCCTGACTACCCAACCCTTAGACCACACCGTCTAGGCATTGGTTACTACAACCTAGAAAACGGCAAGCTGGTTAGAACCCATCGTGTTGATGTTGACATCGACGGTGCTAAAACCGCTATTCCAGAACTAGTTGGAACAACCAGACCAGACCTAATTCTTCTAAACGATGGCGACTACGCTTACGCGAAGTTACGTCTAGATGAGAAGTCTTGGAACACAACACTAGATCACTTAGCCGATGTTCAAGATTCTTTGACCAGAGCTTTGCTTTGGGGTGCTGCATGGGATTCAACACGGGATGCTGAAGCTGACCCTAAGGATTTCATCAACCTGGTTCTAAAGAACATCGCCACTGAATCAAATGCAACAGCGATGATGACATTGCTAAATCAGTTGGTGACAGCTCAGAGCATGTATCTAAAGCCAGAAAACAGAAGTGAATACAAGATCAAGATTGCCGATGCACTTATCAAGATGGCAAGAAACGCTGCTGCTGGTTCTGAAGCTCAACTCCAGTTCCTGAAGTACTTCCCTCGCTTTGCATCTAACGACGAGCATGCTGGAATCCTTCGTGCACTTCTTTCAGGTGAAGAGCAACTAGCTGGTCGTGAAATTGACACTGATCTGAAGTGGGATCTACTAACCGGTTTGGTGCTAATTGGTAAGGCTGATGAAGCTGAGATCGATGCGATGCTCGCTACCGATAACACTGCCAATGGTCAAAAGGCAGCTGCTTTGGCTAAGGGTGCTATCCCAACCGCAGCAGCTAAAGCTCTTGTTTGGCACACCGCAGTTGAAACTAACGAATGGTCAAACACCATCCTGCAGTATTCAACTCTTGGTTTCGGAAGAGCGAAAGCAGAACTACTAACCCCATATGTTGAGAAGTATTTCGAAGATCTTTTGAAGATGTGGAATAACAAGACCTTCAAGATGGCCGAATATGCAGTGGTGAACCTGTATCCGATGAGTTTGGCAACTAGTGAACTAGCTGAGAAGACTCGTTCATTCTTAGATAAGCCAGAAGTTGTTGCTATTCCAGCACTTCGAAGATTGCTAGTTGAAAACCTAGACCCAATCGATCGTGCTCTAAAGGTGCAGGCTAAAGATAACTAATTATGAGTCAAGTGATCTTTCCAGAATGGTTAACTCAGTTCTATGCAGACTGGGGACCTGCAATCAGAATCGTGCTAACCATTTTGGTAGCACTGATCACCCGCGCCTTCATGCAGTTCTTGATCAGAAGAATCATCAAAGGTGTCTCTAAAAGTGTTCGCAAGATTGAAGACGGTGGCTCACCTCTAGCTCAAGCAAGACTTTTGCAGAGAACTAAGACCATAGCCTCGGTTCTTGGCAACCTAGCCACCTGGGGTCTAACCCTAACCGTGTTATCGGTTGTGCTTTCTGAAGTTGGCGTCTCCCCCGGAGCCATCATTGCTGGAGCCGGCATCATCGGTGCTGGTCTAGGTTTTGGTGCCCAGTCTTTGGTTAGAGACCTAATCTCCGGTTTGTTCATCGTCTTCGAAGACCAGTACGGTGTTGGTGACTCTGTTGATCTAGGTCAAGCATCCGGTGTGGTTGAAAGTGTTGGCCTTCGGGTTACCCAAGTTAGAGATGTTGAAGGAACACTTTGGTTTGTTCGTAACGGTGAAATAGTTCGAGTTGGTAACCAGAACCAAGGATGGTCAAGGATTGTTATCGACATTGCCCTGTCCTACACAGCAGACATTGCTAAGGCTCAAGACGCACTGAAGAAAGCAGCTAAAGCAGCATCTGAAGCAATGCCTGGAACGGCTATTGATGAAGCTGAAGTTTGGGGTGTGAATGCTTTGTCAGGAGATCAAGTTGTTGTTCGCCTAGTTCAAAAAACTAAACCAGAACACAAAGATGAACTAGCTCGTGAGCTAAGACTTGCCATTAAGAACAACATTGACCAGGCAGGAATTCAACTTGCTGCTGGTGCTAACAATGTTTATGTCAATGTTTCAAGCAAATGACCGATAACCAATTCGAAGATAAAGACAGAGTTGAGACTCTAAGAATCGTCACCAACAAGGGTGAAGATGTTGAAGGACAACTCTATGAACTTGTTGGCGGTAAAGCATTCTTTGTGAACCTCTGCATTAAGTTATATGAAGGGGTTGCAGAAGACCCTATTCTCAGGCCGATGTATCCAGAAGAAGATTTAGGTCCGGCTGCCGAAAGACTTCAACTGTTTCTAGAGCAATACTGGGGTGGACCAAAAACCTACCAAGAACAACGAGGTCACCCACAACTTCGACTTCGTCATGCCCCATACAAAATCAACCCAGCAGCCAGAGCTGCTTGGGTGAAACACATGCGTGTGGCTCTAGAAGCACAAAAGCTTCCTGAACTTTATGAAAATCAAATGTGGGCTTATCTAGATCGCGCAGCAACAGCGATGATAAACACTTTCGAAGACTAACCGTTAATAGATACGTAGTCTCTAGCAAAGTGAGTTAGCACGTGACCGTGCTCCGCACTCAGTCTCACCCAGTGACCCGAAGTGAACCACTGAACTGTTTCACCTTCGGTTAGAAAACCTAAACCTGCGGCTGCAAAAGCTGCACCCATCGGCAATGGATATTTGTAATCGAAGGCTCCGCCCCAGATTTCAGCTCTAACCTTGGCAGCTATCGGTCCACCAACTGAAGTTGGGAGCGATTCAGTTATCTGTGCCACTCCTTTACGAGCTATCTCTGTTAGCTGCTGTTCTTGGAAAGAACCACCTAGTTCCCAACCAGTTCGAGTTGGGGTTTCTCTTGACCATGCTACGTCGATGATTTCTTCACCTAAGCAAACCTTGTTAGCTGAACTTTCCTTAGTTACCCGACCTAACTTTTTAGCCAGACTGAAATCTTCAAGGCTATCTCCTCTGAGTCTTTGAATAGTTCTAGCAATCGAAACACAGACATCAAACTCGGCGCTCTCGGCTAGCTGCATGGTTCTAAGTCCAAGAATTAAAGGTGAACCTTCAATAAGATCACCTGAAAATACTGGGGCAACAAAAACTGTTAGAACATCACCATAGGCCCTAAAACGAACCGCGCCATTGGGATCCAACTTCACAGCGCGTTCAAGATAGCGAAGCAGGTCAGCAACATCTGACTCTTCAGGCAAAACGAAACAGTAGTTCATCAGTCTCTAGTTAGTCGACGATATTTAGATCTGTGTGGTTTAGCGGCATCAGGCCCTAGACGAGCAATCTTGTTCTCTTCATAAGCTTCAAAGTTACCTTCGAACCAGTACCACTGGTCAGGGTTGTCATCAGTTCCTTCATAGGCAAGGATGTGGGACGCAACTCTGTCCAGGAACCATCTATCGTGAGTGATCACCACAGCACAACCTGGGAAATCAAGCAAAGCATTTTCTAAGGATGAAAGTGTTTCAACATCTAGATCGTTTGTTGGCTCATCGAGAAGCAACAGGTTTCCACCCTGCTTCAAAGTGAGAGCAAGGTTCAAACGGTTACGCTCACCACCTGATAGAACTCCTGCAGGCTTCTGCTGGTCTGGGCCTTTGAAACCAAAGGCAGCAACATAAGCTCTTGAAGGCATGGTTACGTTACCTACCTGCAAGAAATCCAAACCATCAGAAACAACTTCAAAGAGAGTCTTAGCAGGATCAATTCCTGAACGTGATTGGTCAACATAAGAAATCTTTACAGTTTCACCAATCTTCAGATCTCCAGCATCAAGTGGTTCCATACCTACGATGGTTTTGAACAGAGTTGACTTACCAACACCGTTAGGACCAATCACGCCGACAATGCCGTTACGTGGAAGGGAGAAAGTTAGACCACTTATAAGTGATCTTCCTTCAAAACCTTTTTGCAGATCTTTAGCTTCAAGAACAATGTTTCCTAAACGAGGACCTGGTGGAATCTGAATCTCTTCGAAGTCAAGTTTTCTAGTTCTATCCGCTTCAGCAGCCATCTCCTCGTAACGAGCAAGTCGAGCCTTAGATTTAGTTTGTCTAGCCTTCGGTGAAGATCTAACCCATTCAAGTTCATCATTTAGGCGCTTGGATAACTTCGCGTCCTTTTTGCCCTGAACATCTAGACGTTCAGCTTTCTTCTCTAGATAAGTAGAGTAGTTACCTTCGTAAGGGTAAGCACGACCTCTATCGAGTTCCAAAATCCATTCAGCTACGTTATCGAGGAAGTATCTATCGTGAGTAACAGCTAGAACTGCACCAGGATACTTAGCCAAGTGCTGCTCCAACCAAAGAACAGATTCAGCATCCAAGTGGTTAGTTGGCTCATCAAGAAGCAAAAGGTCTGGCTTTTCTAAAAGCAATTTACACAAAGCAACACGACGCTTCTCACCACCAGAAAGATGTGTGACCAAAGTATCCCCCGGCGGACAGCGAAGAGCATCCATAGCCTGCTCCAACTGGTTCTCAAGATCCCAAGCATCTAGGTGATCAATTTCTTCTTGCAGAGTTCCCATCTCAGCAAGCAAAGTGTCATAGTCAGCATCCGGGTTAGCTAGTTCAGCACTGATCGCACTGAAGCGGTCAACCTTAGCTTTGATATGTGAAACGGCTTCCTCGACGTTACCTAGAACAGTCTTGGTCTCATCCAAAGGTGGTTCCTGCAACAAGATACCCACAGAGTATCCAGGTGAAAGTCTGGTCTCACCGTTAGAAGCGGTTTCTAGACCAGCCATGATCTTTAGAACAGTTGATTTACCAGAACCGTTAGGACCAACAACACCAATCTTGGCTCCCGGGTAGAAAGCGATGGTCACATCATCAAGGATGACCTTGTCGCCATGCGCCTTGCGCGCCTTAATCATCTGGTAAATAAACTCAGCCATTGGATTTCCTCAAAATAAATGCGACACCCACTAAAGGTTCGCTACGGATAAGTTTATCCGTCTGGGTTTAGGCGCATGGAGCCTAGAAGTGCAAACCAATAGTGAGTGTCGCTTACCGCCGGCGATGAGTAACTGGACGAGGGTTATGCCGAGCGGAATCTAAGGCTAAACCTTGACTTTTTCAGGCTCAGGTTCAGGAAGTTGTTCATCATCAGACTCTCGAACCTGGACAGTTCTAACAAAGCTTGATGAACCCCAGAGCAGATCATGGCCGATGCTTTCGGCTTCAATCTCCACGGAGGTGCCAGCTCGCTCACCGTTGTCCCAGTCGCGAACTCGTAGTTTGCCGATAACTAGAACACGATCGCCCTTAGAAATTGAGGTTGCCGTGTTAACCGCTAGTTGCCTGAAACTGGTCACAGTAAACCAGTTGGTTTCAGCGTCCACCCACTTGTTTTTAACTCTGTCGTATTTGCGAAATGAAGATGCTAGGCGAAATGAAGTGATTGGTAAACCCTCTTGGGTTACCAGATGCCTCGGGGTTGTTGCAACTAAACCGGTTACTGAATATGTGTCAGACATTTTTGACCTTTCTGAAATCTAAGAACTGATGTCAGAAAGATTCGCAAGAAAATAGTTTTCTTGCTTTAGTTATCCACAACTATTTCAAATAGGAAGTGAAAGCAGATCTGGTCTTAGCCATCTTTGAGGACACAACTGCCTGGCAGTATGCGTTCCCTGGATTCTTGGCGAAATAGTCCTGGTGATATTCTTCGGCTTCCCAGAAGATTTCAAGCGGCTGCAACGTGGTTACAATTTCACCTTCCCACATCTGCCCTGCTTTGACTAAAGCCTCTTCAAAAAATTTCTTCTGTTCTTCATTTTGATAGAACATAGCTGAGCGGTAACTTGTTCCAATGTCATTGCCTTGACGGTTTAGCTGTCTTGGGTCATGAACAGTGAAATACAGATCAAGGATTATTTCAGCTGGGATAACGCTTTCATCGAAGATAATCTTGGCAACCTCGGCGTGCCCAGTTCCTTCACCACAAACCTCTTCATAAGTTGGGTTTTCTTTGTGACCACCGGCATAACCACAAACAACGTCTATAACACCCTTGCATTGAGAGTATGAGGAGTCTAAACACCAGAAACAGCCACCAGCTAAAACAAATTCAGTCATGTAACTAGCCTAGGCTGGTTTGGTGAATAGAGTGAGCAGCAGAAGACCAGCGGTTGGAATAACTGCGGTATCTTTTGCAGCCCTCTTGTTTGGGTTAAACGCATCGACTGTGAAAACGATCCTGGGGACAGGTATTAGTCCTGAGCAACTAGTGCTATTTCGAACTACTTTCACAGCCGGTATAGCAGGCCTAGTTTTATTGTTCACCAACCGCAAGGCATTCAAGATCAGAAGTAAAGAACTTCCGATGATGATCATTTACGGAATCTTTGGTGTTGCCTTAATGCAATGGTCTTATTCGAATGCAGTTAGCTTGCTCCCAATCAGCGTTGCTCTCCTTATTGAATACACCGCTATCGCAATAGTCCCTGTGGTCTCACTTTTCTTATTCAAAGAACAAATTAAAGGAAGACTTTGGCTAGGGATTCTTTTAGTGCTTTCTGGTTTAGCAATTGTGAGCAACATCTGGGATTCTCACCTAGATCCAATAGGAGTCGCCTGGGCTTTCGTGGCAGCGATATGTGTGAGCATCTATTTCATAATCGGTGAGCGAACTCAACGTAATCGCGATGCCATGTCGACCTTGTTTTATACCTTTTTTGTTGCGGCCATATTCTGGCTAATTATCAATCTGAGCAATCCACATCAATTTATTGATATTTCCAAAATGATGTCCCTCACTGGAAACCTGGCAAGTTTAGATTGGCCAATCTGGGGCTCTTTACTTTGGCTTGGCATCATGGGCTCTTTCCTACCGATGCTCCTTGACTACATAGCTCTAGGTAATCTATCGGCAACCGCAGTTGGGGTGATTGCAACAGCAGAAACAGTGTTTGCTTCTGTGTTTGCTTGGATTTGGCTAAAAGAAGACATGTCAATGTTGGAGATTTTTGGGGGTTTAATAGTTATTACCGGAATAGTTCTGGCCGAAACATCCAGAGGAGCAGCTAACCATGGCTAAACGTGAAATCAAAAACAACAGCCTCGCAATGCTTGCCACCGTAGCTCTGGTTGGAATGCTTGCATCGGCTATCGGTTTTTTCAGTCCTGAATACTGCACAGTCAAACAACAAAACGACTGGACTTCTTGTGCTGCTATCGCTCAGCAACGAACCGTTGGTGCAATTGTTTTGTTTGCTATCTGCTTGATTGGTTTTGCTCTTTCACTTTCTAAAAGAATAAAGAAGTAATCATGACTAAACCTGCTGCAAAGATGCACAGTTCCACTCCGGCAACTATCGCCCTAAGAGAAGAGATTCTGCAGTTCTCGAGAGAGCGCATGGAAATGGATCCGGTTCCTTTAGATGGACCGCAAACACTTGAGTTCCTGCAGAAGCACGCCAGCAATTCAATAAGTGAAAAAGGACTTGGTGGCCACAAAGCCCTAAAACTTTTTGAAGAAGTTCTAGCCCCCGCCTGTATTTCAATAGATCACCCTGGTTATCTGTCTTTCATTCCTGCAGCACCGACTGAAGCTGCAACACTATTTGACCTGGTTGTCTCTTCGACCAGCATTTATGGTGGCTCATGGCTTGAAGGCTCAGGTGCTGTCTTCGCTGAGAACGAGGTTCTTTCCTGGTTAGCAGCTGAAGTTGGGCTGCCTAAATCAGCTGGCGGTGTTTTTGTTCAAGGTGGATCCTTAGGCAATCTGTCTGCCCTGGTAACGGCTAGACACACCGCTATTGAAGAACGTAAGAAAAACAATAAGAAATTACCTAAGCGCTGGTCGATTATTGCTTCAAGTGAATCTCACTCTTCTTTGAAGGCAGCGGCCAGAGTTATGGACATCGATGTTCATATCGCTAAAGCAGATGCAGATGGTCGCCTAACCGGTAAGGCTGTTCTCAAGACCGCAAGCAAGATAAAAGATGGTTTGTTTGCTGTGGTTGGAACAGGTGGAACGACTAACTTCGGCATAGTCGATCGTTTAGACGAAATAGCTAAAGCGGCTAAAAAACTTGACATCTGGTTCCACGTTGATGGCGCATATGGTTTAGCTGCAGTTTTAGATCCAAAGCGTAAGCATTTGTTTAAAGGTGCTAACAAGGCAGATTCGTTTATCGTTGACCCACACAAATGGCTTTTTGCACCTTTTGATAGTTGTGCTCTGGTTTATCGCAAACCAATTCTGGCTGCCCGTGCACACACTCAACACGGTGAATATTTAGACACACTAACCCATTCAGGTGAATTCAACCCCAGTGACTATGCCTACAACCTAACGAGAAGACCTAGAGGTCTTCCACTTTGGTTTTCACTGGCCACCCATGGAATTGGTGCGTATAGGACTGCTATTGCAGAGAATATTGATCTGGCTCACAAGATCGCTGATGTTATCCGTAACCGATCTGATTTGAAGTTGGTTCGTGAACCCGAATTATCAATTGTGGTCTTTGAAAAAGAAGGATGGAAGTTAGCTGACTACGAGAAATGGTCAGACCGCATCCTCAAAGCAGGTTTAGGTTTTGTTACCCCAAGTTCGCATAACGGCAGACCGAACGCTCGCTTTGCAATTGTGAACCCTAGAACAGATATAAAGCTCCTGACCCAACTAGTCGATTCAATGAGTGAATAAATGAAAGTAACGAAAGCTAAAGCTCTCCCCTCGCTATCCAGAGTTAAAGAACCAACCAGGAAACCAGTGATCGTTGCCTTGGTTCAAATGCACTGGGAGCAAGACCAAGATAAACACCTGACTAACCTAAACGAAGGTATTGCTTTAGCTAAAGAGGCTGGTGCTGAACTGGTTTGTTTACCGGAGCTGACCCTTTCAAGATATCCAGCCGATGCAAAGCCTTTAGGTATTCCATCTGCTTTTGCAGAGGACCTTGAAGGTCCTACCCTGAATTTTGCTAGAGAAGCAGCTATCAAAAACAACATTTATGTTCATGCTTCGCTATATGAACAATCAGAACTTCCTGATGGCAGAGGATATAATGTTGCTATCTTGGTTAGCCCTGAGGGTGAACTTGTTGGTTACACACCGAAACTTCATATCCCTGTTACCGCCGGTTACTTCGAAGATAAATACTTTGCTCAGGGACCTAATGATCCGCAACCTTATCCGGTGTATGAAATTGATTTAGGTGAAGCACAAACCATTGCCCGCTTAGGTTTACCCACCTGTTGGGATGAATGGTTTCCAGAAGTTGCTAGAGCTTATAGCCTCTCAAACGCAGAGATTTTGATTTATCCAACCGCTATCGGATCTGAACCAGATCATCCTGACTTTGACACATCAAAGCTCTGGCAGCAGGTGATTGTTGGTAACGGCATCGCTAATGGCACTTTCATGGTGGTTCCAAACCGTTGGGGTTTTGAAGGCAACTTGAATTTCTATGGTTCTTCTTTCATTTCAGATCCATATGGTCGTGTCTTAGTTTCAGCCAGCAAAAATCAGGATGAAGTTTTAGTCGCAGAACTAGATCTTGATCAAAGAAGAGATTGGCTTGATCTTTTTCCTTTCCTTGCAACCAGAAGACCAGACACCTACTCAGCGCTTACTCATCCTGTCGTGAACGTAAGAACCGACTCTGGTGATGGTGTTGATGGTGGTATTGCTGGAGTTGCTAAGGACTACCAATGAATTTCAGAATGCCCGCCGAGTGGGTCAAACATGAAAGAACTTGGTTGGCCTGGCCAGCCAGTGATTATGCGCAAGCAGAAGATGCTTATATAGCCTGGGCTGAAGTTGCTAACACTGCTAGTGAATATGAACAGGTAGTTGTCTTAGTTCGAAGCGAAGATGTTCATATTGCAAAGAAATATCTCTCTAAAGGAATTGAACTCATCGTGACTCAACTTGATGACAGCTGGATAAGAGATAGTGGTGCAACTTTTGTAGTGGATGAGATCACCAATGAGTTGGGTGCTATCGACTGGACTTTCAACGGTTGGGGTGCGCAGAGCTGGTCTAAATATGAGAACGATGACAAAGTTGCAGCTTTGATGGCGGAATACTCTGGCGCTAAACATTTCAGGAGTGAACTGGTCAATGAAGGTGGAGGAATTCACACAAATGGTAAAGGTTTATTGTTAGCAACTGAAACTGTTCAGCTTGGTTTAGAACGTAACCCTGATTGGACTAGAGCTGAAGTTGAAGCAGAACTAAACGCCAGACTTGGCACAGAGAAAGTCATTTGGATTAGACGCGGACTCACTCGTGACTATGAAAGTTTTGGAACTAAAGGACACATCGACATTGTGGCTTGTTTCTCTGATGAGAACACTCTCCTGGTTCATGACCAGCAAAATGATAACCACCCTGACTACTCAGTTAGCCACGAGGTCATCTCAAGACTGGAAGAAGAAGTTGGTTTAGAGATTATTCGGGTTCCAGCGCCTACGATTCTGAAAGATGGCTCAGGGTTGGTTGATTTTAGCTATATCAACCACTACATCCTCAATGATGCCGTGTTGCTGTGCTCATTTGATGACCCAAATGACCAAAAGGCCAAAGGAATCCTTGAGGATGCCTATCCGGGCAGGCAAATCCGCCTAATCGACGCCAGACCCATATTTGACCGTGGGGGCGGTATTCACTGCATTACCCAGCAGCAGCCTGCTGTTCCCAGTGTCAATTAGCCTTCAGGCTAATCTCGGGGTAAATTATCTTTGTGCCCCAAACCCCACTTCACGCTGAACATGCCCGTCTGGGTGCGAGCTTTACCGATTTTGGCGGATGGGATATGCCAGTTCGTTACACCAGCGATCTAGCTGAGCACGACGCGGTTAGAACTAATGCAGGTCTTTTTGACATTTCACATATGGCTGAAATCTTTGTTTCAGGTCCAAACTCAGCTTCCTTCTTGGACTACTGCTTAGTTATCAAATCCTCGGCTATCTCAGTTGGAAAAGCTAAGTATGCGTTGATCTGTAATGAGCAAGGTGGAATCATCGATGACCTTATTGTTTATCGTTTAGCCGAGGAAGAGTTCCTTGTTATTGCTAACGCTGGTAATCGTCACCAAGTAGTTGCCGCCTTAAACCAGCGAGCAAATGACTTTGGTTTTTCAGGTGTTGAAGATAAAAGTGATGACTTTGCACTTTTAGCGGTTCAAGGTCCAACTGCAACAGTCAAATTACAAACAATTGTTGATGTTGACCTGTCGACACTTCCCTACTACTCAATTGACCGAGGTGTAATCGATGGTGTTGCCGGTTACCTTTGTCGCACTGGCTACACAGGTGAAGATGGCTTTGAAGTTCTAGTTCCATCTTCTAGCGCCATTCAGATTTTCAATGCTCTAATCAATGCAGGAATCACACCTTGTGGTCTTGCGGCTAGAGACACCCTGAGGCTTGAGGCAGGTATGCCACTTTATGGACATGAACTGAACCTGAACATAAATCCTTACCAGGCAGGTTTTGGCAAAGTTGTGAAACTTGATCGTGAAGAAGATTTCGTAGGCAAGAAAGCTCTATTAGAGCTCTCTGCTCAAGAAGCCAACCCGGTGTTAGTCGGACTTGTTGGTGAAGGAAAGAGAGCCGCCAGAGCCGAATACAAGGTTTTGAATGGTGATACCGAGATAGGTGAGATAACCTCTGGTGCCCTATCCCCAACCTTGGGATATCCGGTTGCTATGGCCTACGTTGACCGAGCTTTAAGCGAAGTTGGTTCTAAAGTTGATGTAGACATTCGTGGCAACAGGTTAACAATGACTGTTGTGAAGTTACCTTTCTATAAGCGTTCGAAATAACCCAAAAGGAAAAAGATGAGCAATCCAACTAACCTCAAATACACCAAAGAACACGAGTGGGTTTCAGTTGAAGGCGATGTGGCAACCATCGGCATCACTGCATACGCAGCTGAAAAACTTGGTGACGTTGTTTTCGTCGACCTACCTAAAGTTGGTTCAGCAACCACATACATGAAGATCTGTGGTGAGATTGAGTCAACTAAGTCTGTTGGTGAACTTTACGCTCCACTAGATGGTGAAGTGGTTGAAATTAACTCTGGTGTTATTGATGCTCCTGAAACTGTTAACTCAGATCCTTTTGGTGCTGGCTGGTTGATTAAGGTTCGTTTCACAGACCTGCCAACACTTATGACGGCTCAAGAGTACGACGCTCTCACTGGCGAGGCTTAAAACAAGATGGTATTAGCCCACGAGGATTTCAAATACCGCCACATTGGTCCTAACGCTCAAGCACAAAAAGACATGCTTGATGTTCTTGGATACAACAGACTTTCAGATCTTTTAGATGCAGCACTGCCTGATGCAATCAAGTTCCATGGAGATTCAACTCTTCCTGAAGCTATCAGTGAAGCTGATGCTATTGCTGAACTGAGAAAGATTGCCTCCAAGAACCGAATCACAACTTCTTTAATTGGTCAAGGTTATTACGGGACTCACACTCCAGCTGTTATCAAGCGAAACGTTTTAGAGAACCCTTCTTGGTATACCGCATACACCCCTTACCAACCTGAAATCTCTCAGGGAAGACTTGAAGCTCTAATCAACTTCCAGACCATGGTCAATGATCTAACCGGCATGAAAACTGCCAATGCTTCGATGCTCGATGAAGGAACAGCTGCTGTTGAAGCGATGCTGATTGCTAGAAGAACATCAAAAGTTGAAGCTAATGTCTTTTATGTTTCAAGCGACATCTTCCC
>CAIXVE010000085.1 GCA_903922825.1 uncultured Micrococcales bacterium
ATCTTTGGTAACCATGTGAGCCTCATCCAAAATAAAAATCTTGAATCGATCTCTGGTTGGCGCAAAAGCAATTCTCTCTCTAAGCTCTCTCGCATCTTCCACCTTGTTGTGGCTAGCAGCATCAATTTCAATAACATCCAGAGAACCTGAACCATCTCTAGATAACTCAACACATGAAGGACAAACACCACAAGGAGTATCAGTTGGTCCTTCAGCACAGTTCAAACAACGAGCCAAAATACGAGCAGAGGTTGTCTTACCGCAACCTCTAGGACCACTAAACAAATAGGCGTGATTAACGCGATCGCTTCTCAAAGCAGCCATTAAAGGTATGGTTACCTGAGTCTGCCCAATGAGTTCAGCGAACGACTCTGGGCGATAACGACGGTATAAAGCAGTGGACACTCTTAGAGTTTAAGACCTTTTATAGGGAGATTGGGACGACCATTGATTTCAGTGGATGACATGCTAGGCTAATGGACATCGGGGGGGGGAATTGTCCCCGCTTGGGGAGTTCTACAAGTTTCAGCCAAAATCCCTAAGTTCAATTGACCTTGCTTTTGGGCAGGAATAGGGGAATCGTTTTGAAAAAGAAAATCTTCAGCCTGGTGGCAATTGCTCTGTTGCTTTCTCTCATACCATTTCAGGCTTCAGTGCCGAGAATGTCTGAAAATACCTATGTCTTGGATTCAGCAAAATTCGTTGTAATTCAGTCTGGATCTCAAGTTTCTGTGCGTTTGGTAGACCTCGATCCCGATGCAATAGATACTGTTATGTTTGATG
This sequence comes from uncultured Micrococcales bacterium, assembly GCA_903922825.1. Classification (GTDB taxonomy): domain Bacteria; phylum Actinomycetota; class Actinomycetes; order Actinomycetales; family Microbacteriaceae; genus Rhodoluna. The sequence goes on from CAIXVE010000085.1 coordinate 784, forward strand.
GTTTGGACATTCAGCCAGATTCTAACGGTGACTACAGTTTTGACATGGGGCAACAAATCGAATCTGAACTTATTCTCTCAAGCGTCTCTGCACACAGTGCCGACTCAAATGACATTCTTCGACACATTGCCTCAAGAAGTTTTACAGTTAGAAATCTAGGAACCGCCGACGCAGCGATAGCTCAATCACTTAGCGCTACTAAAACGCGAATTAGATATCAAACATTCATAGGAAGTAGTTACGTTAGCGCGCCAGACGTTTGCTTCGGGAGCTACATAAACATTCCTGGAATCACGCACTTCAACGGTAATAATAGAACTTGGGATGCAGATTCTGACTCGTATAAGACAAGGTTTGACAGCATCATCACCTGGGGCGCAAACCCCTCAGTTAAGCCTGAACTTTCAATTGGCGAAACTGTTGCCTATATTGGGATTCCGCCTTTGGTAGCGCCCACTTTTAGAACCACTGCCTCATCAGAGAGTATGAAGCTGAATGCAACAGTAGTTTCTCCTGACTACGTAAGTTTTGGAATTAAGCAAAATGTTGCAAATCCCTTTTGCCTTGGTGCTGATGGAATAAATTTTGACTTGCATTTTTATGTAAGAAGAGATGGAGTTTACACGGTAACTGGAAATTACTTGCCTGTCCCCTACCATGAGGTCTACGCAAGAGACAACGTCGACACTTCATGGCGCCAAATTTATAGAGAGGGAGGCCCGTTTTTTGGTTGCTTCACTCCCTTTGTGGGCAACATCTGTGACGTTAACAATCTTGAGCAAAGAGCTGCGTTCTAATGAAGAGAGCATTTGTTTTAGTGACACTATTGCTGGCAAACTACGTAGTGGTTTCTTGTACAGGTCTTTTGTTTGCACTTCGACCTTGGGACTCTGCCGGCGCAGAATGGGTTTCACACCATGATCAGATTTATTTCTTCTATTTCATTGGTCTGCAGATTCCAGGTGTAGCCCCTTTTACGCTTTCTTGGGGCGAGCCAAGCATTGTGACCCTTGCCGAGAAGTTAGCATTCGGATTCTCTGTCTATTTGACCGTTGCAACTTTGAGGGGAATGAAAAAGAACGATTTGGCGAAGATTAGGAAATTTAGGTGTCCCACTCTTATTCTTGCTGTTTCAACAGTTGCATTTAGGTTGCTAAGTCCATTAGTTTCCCCCCAATCGATTTCTCACGAAGATTGGGGGCTTTATGATGTGCATAACCCGATGGTGGCGGTGTTGTGGGTAAATTTTGATTCAACAATAATTTTGACTTTGCTTTGTATCCAAATATTCGTAATTCGGAGTCCTAGAACTGCTGGTGAAAAAGAATAACCACAATTGTCTGTTGTTGAGTTCTAAGCTTGGCAAATTGCTGTGTAAAGACTCCCCGCGGACGATAACGGCGATATAAAGCAGTAGACACTCTTAGAGTTTAAGCCTTTTTAGAGCCTCCAAGGCTAATCTCTTGACATCCTGTGAATCCTTGTAAAATGCAATCATAGGTACTGAGTTAGGGGGGCCTTGAAGCAGTTCAGCCGAAAAGCAAAGAACGCTATATTGACTTACTTTCGTGGAACGATGAAACATTGTCGAGACTGCGGCTCAGAGTTCAGTGAAGATGATAACTGGTGTCGCACCTGCGGATCCAGGCGCAAGAAAAGAAGTTTCCTCACTCGTCTAATCGTCTTCAATGCCTGTGTGGGTGTGGTCTTGTTGCTTATTCTTGGAACACTCAAGTATCTAACAGAGCTTATAAACCCAGACTTGGTTGAACGAGCGATCGCAGGAGAATTCCCATTCTTTACTCTCTGGTTCTACGTTGGGGTAGGTTTCCTATCAAGCCTTATGCCTCTGATTCTCCTTAAAAGATTCTGGGATTTCTTGACTACCTAGAGTCAAAACTAATTTACGAAAGGAAAGCTATGAAATGTCAAAATTGCAATCGCGAAATGAATCCAAAGGATGAATTCTGCGGTGGTTGCGGATCGAAATCAATCGGCTTGCCCACTTCAGAAACTGACTCATGCCCTAGTTGCAGGAACGAAATGTCCGCGGACCAAACGCACTGTCAGAAATGTGGGAACAGTAGGAATGTGTTTGAAAGTGAAACCCTCAAACAAAGATCGGCTAGTTCTTCCAAGAGCTCAAGATTACCTGGCATAATTTTTGCCGCCATTGGCACAGTGATAGTACTTTATGCCATTTGGAATTTTCAGACAACTGGAGAGACTCTAAGAACGGATAATAATCCGGGTATTGGCCTCCAACATGTGGTCAGCGTCCCGATTGGAATCGTCGGGTTAATTATTTTGATAGCAGGCCTGTTCTTTCTGGGTGAATCATCAGAGAAAGCTTAGCTAGCCAAATATGTAAAGACTCCCCGCACACCCGCCAGAGCCCAGTTACCCTTGCTATCTTTCGATCCTGGGGGAGTTAGCCGAGGTGACGCCGCACGGGGAGTCCGCAACCAGTTTATCTTGAGGGAAGCCCCGTTATTTTGCTTGAGCCTGAGCGATAGTGCTTCTCAGTTCTACAGCCATTGACTTGGCTGCCTCCATTGCAGCTTTCTTTCCACCCTTTTGCCAAGCTAACGTGATTGTAACGGCCATGCCCGGCGTGAGTTCCGGATAGTGCTTACCATTCAATACGGAAGATTTTTCGCGGTTTGATACCGCCAGTTCAAGATTGACTCCATTGTCATCAGATGACATGCTTACGATCTTTGCTAAGTCCCATTCTCGAACCATGTTGTGCCCAGCAAAAACAATTCTCTCGTTTGTAAAAGTGACCCCTCCGACATCTAGCGGCGTTGACACTTCAGGATTTCTAGTGCTTTGACCAGCAGTCCTTCCAACATTTGCTCTAACACCTTTGGCAACCCTGAAACTAACTCCACCGTAGCCACCGCTATAAGAAGTGCCATTACTGCGATATTCCTTCAAAGTTATGTTGTTCAAGTGAAGAACAACTTCCTCAGATTCCCCAGTTGCGAAGACACCAGTATCAACACTGAAATCACCACCTGCGAGCTTGTCTAAGACAGAGGCTTGGGCGAGCAAATCACTAATGTGTTTGCGTTTGCTGTTTCTAACTGCAAAGAAAATACCAACTAGCATAGCTATTGGTAGCAGCAATAAAATCGCTATGCCTCCTGGTGTTTGAACGGCTGCCTGAAAGCCCACGATAATGAATGCCAGAACAATCAATAGGAAACAGCTTTGACCGCCAGATAGTTTCATAAGAACTCCTTCTACCTAAACAATCTAGTGCCCAACACCGACATCGAGTCCCCAAATGGGATAAAACTAGTGGTTTCCAGCCTCCTATCGCCAAAGTAAACTGGACAAGTCTAAAAGACACCCAGGAGAATTCGCCTAGTGGCCTATGGCGCGCGCTTGGAAAGCGCGTTGGGTGCAAGCCCTCGGGGGTTCGAATCCCCCATTCTCCGCGTTCCTCTAAAGAGGACTTTCGCAAATGAGACAGCGAACGGGGCCCCCAAGAAATTGGGGGCTTTTGTCATTACTGCCTGAAACTACAATTAATCAATGCCTGCTAACCCCAACAAACTAATCGAACTGAAGATAGCTGGTCGCTATCGAATGATTCCGATCTGGGTTACAGACTTAGATTTTGAGGTTCGACCAGGTCAGAAATTTGATTCTAGAGCCTGGAAAAACTGGAAGCCCGTATTACTTTTACTCAACGAGGTTGCTAAAAAAGAGAAACTGAAGATTAACTGGGTAAGAGTGCATTCACATTTCGGTCACAAGGGTGATGTTCCTCATGCCATGGGCTGGTGGGATCATGAAATCAAAGCCATGTTCTTGTGTCACTTTGATAAAGAAACCATGCTGCATGAAGTTGCTCACGCTTTATCAAGCGGTTACCACGGAGACCCTTGGGCTAAACAAGCAGCAAGACTTTACATGAAGTATTTAAAAGGCAATGAGCTCAAGAATGCGATGATTCAGCTAACTCACTATCTATCAGGTCGAAGAGTATACAAAGCAATCTATGGTGAGAAGGCACCTAAGGCACCTGAGATAGTGAGTATGTGGAAGGGTCTAAAACCAAACTGAATGGCAAAATAAAGAATTGCAAATTGCTTACCTCCCTGCCCCCGCAGGTTAAGGAAAGTTGCATTTAGCCATTCACGGGAGCTGCTATGACGACTCTCGGTGCTAACTCAGGGTTTTCGTTCTCGAAGTAAATTTCTAGATCTAATCCGACGCGTCGATCAAGATTGCTTTCGGGTAAAAGTTTCGTATAAAAATTTGTTATTACAGACGGAAGTTCTTGAATCGGTCCGTTATGTTCAACAAATGCATACTTACTCTCTGGTATTTCTAGAAGTTCAAGGCCAGCTAAATCTTCTGGCACTTCATGAACCTCATACCCTGCGAAGTAGATCATTGAGCCATCGGTTTCAAACTCAACATCTCGCCACATCGCGCCAACGCCAACTGGGTTAGCATCTCGCTTTAGTGTCATGCTGAAAAACTTCTTTGACATCTCACCCCATAGTGGACCAATGACTTTATCCGCATTTGAGTTTGAGCTTGATGCGGAAATGAAAGGTCTAGATAAACCAATTAGTGTTCTTGCCGGCAGGTTTCCTGTTTGAATCATTTTGAGCCCTATGGTTTTAGGAGATTGTTATCAATTAGATATTGTGCAGTTTCAACTAAGGAAGTTTCCGGTGCGATGAAATCGATTCCAAGAATGCTCTGGGCTTTCTTGGAGCTAGCGTTGATGTGTTTACCAAGAGTTGGCAGCACTGCCCTGATTTCACCGTCAAATAATGCCAGGAAGCGAATCAGGAAACTCGGGGCTTGATTAGTTGGAATCTTGCGGTTCGGAAATTCTGCCTTCAGCGTCTTTGCCATTTGAATAAAGGTCCTTGACCCTGCATTAGCAATAAAGCGCTCACCTTTGGTGGCATCAATTTTGATTGCTTTCACGTGCATAGCTGCGACATCTTTAACATCAACAATGCCGAAGGCCATATCTGGCAAGACCGGGTCTTTACCATTCATGAGTCTTTCAACAACTGAAACAGAAGCGCCAAAGTTTACATCTAGTGGAACACCTGCGACCAACACTGGGTTGATGGTGGTGAGTTCAATTTCAGGTGCATCAGATTTGATGTAATCCCAGGCTGCCTTCTCGGCTAGGGTCTTTGACTTTGTGTATGCCACCCGACCGATGATGTGGTTTGGATCACTCCAGACTGTTTCATCAAACTCTGTTTTCCCCTTTGGTAAATCAGTTCCATAGATAGCTGCAACAGATGAAGTTAGTATCACTCTCTTCACACCGGCGCCATGTGCTGCCTTTAGTGCCCTTAGGGTTCCTTCAACGGCTGGTTTTACCAGTTCATTCTCATCTTTAGGTGATGCAATTGGGAAAGGTGAAGCACTGTGAATCAGAACATCCATGCCCTTTAATGCCTCTGGCCAACCTGAATCTTTTTCGAGATCTAATTCAACGAACGACAGTTTTTTAGCTAAATCGAATCCTTCAGGCAAGTGGGTTTTAACAGCAGCTCTAACCTCATCAGCTTTAGCGCTATTACGCACTGAACCTCTAACCTCAAAACCATCTAATAGCAGTCTCAAAGTTATGTGCTTACCTATGTATCCGCTTGAACCGGTAAGAAGTACTTTAGTCATGGCTTTGGCTTTCTTTAGAAGAAATGGTTTGTTCTCTGAGTCTATCCAAACCAAAGCATACGCTTAAGGGGTGGGATCTATTTATGAGCACGCGAACATAAGCCCAAAGCAAATCGAGCCGTTGGGGCTTAATTTTTGCTTAGAGCTCCAATAGAATCTCAACTACACAACTGAGGGGAGTAATAAATGTCAAACACATCGAAAACTAAGTCATATAAAACCTTTAGCGGTATTGGTTACGCTGCAGTCGGGCTCTCGTTGGTGGGCCTGATCTTTATGCAAGTGATAAACGGGCTAACCTCACTTGGTAACTACTTGGTTGGGTTTGATTCTGGTAATTACGGCAATGCCAAACCACCATTTCCAGCTGAAACCAGCAACTGGGTGTTAGTTCCATATTTGTTGGGTGTGGTTATGTTGGCGTATGGAACATTGAAAAACGATTCATTCAAGATCCAAGCTTCTACAGAAGTGAAATCTGATGTGAGAACTTTGAGAATCAAAGGATCAAAACTAAAAGTCTCCATGATTTCCGCATTTGTTCTAATCCCGCTGGGTCTGCAACTTTCAATACCCGCTCTCAGCATCTTGATGTTTTTGGCGAGTTTAGTGCTTGTCCTATTACTTGCATCAAATCAGCGCGAGCTGAAGAGCAAACAATAGTATTTACTAGTGTTCAAATCTATTTTCATAAATCTACCCATCGAGGATCTTAAGAAATCAGTCGACTTCTTTAGCGCTTTGGGTTTCACTTTCAATGCTCAGTTCACAGATGAGCAAGGAACCTGCATGATTATCTCAGACAGCATTTATGTGATGCTGCTTGAGAAAGCTAAATTCCAAAGCTTCACCCCAAAACAAATAGCTGACAAGAACACAGTTGAAGTTCTTTTATCTTTTTCATGTGAATCTAAAGAGGAAGTTATTCGAATTGCCGAGAAAGCCTTTGAACTAGGTGCTAAGAGAGTCAATGATCCTGAGGATCACGGGTTCATGTTTAGCTGGGCTTTTGAAGATATAGACGGTCACGCTTGGGATTTATTCTGGATGAACCCAGAACATGTGATGCCTAACTAAAAGGTCTTTAGCTGCACTACGTATTGCCCGCCACCAGCTTTGATTTCTGTTTCAAAGCTGACCTCGGGCGCTAAACGACTTAGTCGATCTAATAACCATTCTGAAACTGCTTTAGCATCTTGTTCATCAGGGCAACGACAAACCACTTCACGACCACCTTTACGAGATAGACGTTCCACAGTTTCAACTATTGGTGAAGGGTCTAAGACAAACAAGTCTTTATTCCAAGGAACAACCGGAGCCTTCTTACCTTTCATCGTGTTACACATACGGTGAGCAAGTCTTTCCTTAGCACTCTTATCTTTAGGGTTCTTAGCAACAAAGTAACTATCAATACTTGGACCCAAATCAGAGTTCACAGAACCTTCAGGATCAACAGCTGCATCACAAATCCAGCAAACCCAGTTATCGCTATCCCCGATGGCAGTTAAATCACTCATAGGTAGCAGACTAACTTAGATTGACGCATATTCAATTGCCGGTTCATCCAATACGCTTGAAGGATGGCCTCCACGGATTCGATGAAGATTAGGGTCGTCTTTCTTGTCTTCTATTTTGAAGCTTGGGATTCTTTAGCGGGTATTTATAGCCTGATGGCTCAAGATCCTAGGTTTGAAGTCACTGTTATCTCTATTCCCAGAAGGTTCTCCTCTGAGGTTGAATTTGCTGAAGAAGATGAAGTGAGTC
>CAIXVE010000086.1 GCA_903922825.1 uncultured Micrococcales bacterium
ATTCGCCCAATAGCTGCAGAGGTTTGGTTAACTTCTTGTCCGTAGAAGCGCATCCGTTGAACCAAGCCACCTGACTGCTTAACTTCAGCCGCCGCCTCGATCAACATACCCGCCGATCCACAAGCGGGGTCATAAATAGAGTCTGTTGGCTCTGGGCCGAGAATGCGAACTAGTAAGTGAACTACAGCTCTAGGTGTAAAGAACTGGCCTGCACTTGTTGCGCTTTCATCTGAGAAACGCTTTAGGAGGTATTCGTATCCTCCACCGAGAAGATCATTAGATACCTTGCTTGGAGAAATGTCTCTTAGACCGAAGTGCTGGACTAGTTTTTCGAGTCGCTCTGGTGGCATTTTGTTGTGATCTGCCCATGGTGCGTTTCCGAAGATTTGAGCTAGCTGGTTAGGGTTTGCTTCTTCAATCTTTTGCATCATGTTCTGGATCAGGACACCGTGGTTTTCAGTGGCTCTTCTTAGATCAGCCCAGTGGCAACCATCTGGGATCTGGAAAGTATGGAAGTCAGCGGCTGTTTCACGGTCAATGTCGATGCCGAACTGTTTGATGGCCTTCTCTTGCTCTTCATCCCAGGTATCGCTTAGTCGCTTTAGGAATAGCAAAGGGAATACATAGTCTCTTAGGTTGGCTGGATCTACTGGCCCTCTAAGGATGTTTGCTGCATCCCAAAGCCAAGACTCAATCTCTTGCTGTGTTGTTGAACTCACGTTTATTGTCTTCCCTGCCATAGCGTGCCCATTACCCTTGCATCTGCGAACCCCATAGTAGGCAGCCACTTTGCTTAGACTTCAATGCTATTACCGTGCGGAGACATTGCTACAGCGAGTGAGCATCCAGTTGAACTTTGTCTTCATTTGGTGGTCTACAGCTAACTCTGACTCGGGGTGAATTGAAGGTTTGATTCCGCTTCCAGAGCGTTATTTCTGCGCGTCAAAGAGACAGAGTTCCCTTTCACTGCAGGTTCTGCGCGTATCGCATCGACATGATTTTCACACAATTCCGTGGCTATTTTGGAATAGAGTCCGAAGGTGTCCAAACAAGTTTGAGCACCCATTGACAATGACCGCCAAACTTTTTTGGGGGTCTGCCGAACCTTAGACAACACTCTCTCACAACGTGTACTCGTTCGCGCAGGTTCAAACTAATCGACGCCCAAAATCGCGAAGATAACAAGGACATTACTTTTTTTGGTTTGCCTGTCTAGGCGCTTTCTGACTGCAAATACCAAATCTGTGTTAGCGAAGCAGATCCCAATTTTCAAAGTAAGTAGACAGCCAACTCGGCCCGTACGAGTTTTCTAAAGAACTCAAATTCCTCATGGCGCTGTCATTGTGCTTTTGACCTTGCTTACCTGGTTTCGAAAGCCATTTTTCATGGCCTTCCTTGATGTGCCCTGCGACGACAGCTGAAGGGATCACATAAACCTCGCCTTGAATTGAATCAAAACTGACAAAGCAAAAGAAAAGATCCTCGCTGACAAACGCTATCAAGCCCAAAAGAAATCTGA
>CAIXVE010000087.1 GCA_903922825.1 uncultured Micrococcales bacterium
GGGGCATTTCGCCCCATCTTGGTTTCCCAACACTTTTGTGTTGGACGGCTGCTTTTGTTACTTTTTGGCACCTTACCGATGGGCGGCAGGTTGCACTCTTCTTAGAAGCTTTCGCTTCTTCAACATTTGTTATTTAGTTATTTAGATTCGGTTGGTGTGACACATGGAACCATCTCTTCATCAGCACAGTTAAAGGCATAAGCCCCATTACCTGTTTCAATGAAGATCCAAGGTCGACCCTGAGTTCTTTTGATGTCTTCTGGTTTAGCTTGAGCTAAAGCTGCCTTCAGGCGTTCAGGGTCATGGTGACGCCAGATGACTGTGTGGCTGCCAGTGATTATCTCGAACTTGTCTTCTTCAAGCCATCTAGCCTTGATCTTCAGTCTTGGCTCTGAGTAGCGGAAGATAGGGATCCAGTGGAAGTGGTGTCCTTCAGCGTATGTGCTGCACTGTACAGCGATCTTTTCAAGCTCAAACCTGGGTTCAGCACCCTCTAAGGCATTGCTGTTGAGCTGCTTACCTGTTCCGCTACTAAAAACCTGCAGGTAGGTTGGTTCGTTGTTTTGTGGATTAGTTTCTTCAGACATGAAAAATGCCCCTTCGTTGTTTCCGGGGCATTTCGCCCCATCTTGGTTTCCCAACACTTTTGTGTTGGACGGCTGCTTTTGTTACTTTTTGGCACCTTACCGATGGGCGGCAGGTTGCACTCTTCTTAGAAGCTTTCGCTTCTCAGCATTTTGTATTTAGTTTTAGTAGTTGTCCCAGCGTTTCTTGTTTTGAGACTCCCAAAAATCTAGCAGATTAAGTGCTCTTTGTGAATCACCTAACTCTAAATATTCTCTTTCAGCTAACTTACGAAACTTGTTAGCTTCTTTGTGCTTCATGAGTTTCAGGATTCTTGCTCTATTTTCATGAGCATAAACCTTTTCTTGAGCCGAAGATTCCAATCGGAAGTCGGAGAGAACTTGATCATTGAGATTTAGTGCATCTTCTTTTCTTCCAACTTTTTGAAGAGCATGGGTGACCATGTTCTTGAAAGGTATGACGATTTCATCTTGGAAGTTAAGTCCATCCTGTGAGCTCTGATCCCAAAGCACTGCAATAGCTTCGAAATCGTTTTTAGCCCAGTGGCATTTGAGTTGCTGATAAAGACCAATCCAACGACCAGAAACATCGCCCAGGTTATTTTTCTCTTCAAGGAATTCACCGGCCGCAGTTAGAGCAATGTCTACTGCTCCAGTTTCTAGCAGCTCATCAATCGCCTCTACCTTCTTAGAGTCATCCTGCTTAGAATCTGGTAGTCGAGAGGCGAAAGCCTGGACGGTTAGAGCAATCTCGGTTGCCTCATCAGTTCTACCCAGAGCCTCAAGGGTTCTAACCAAGTAGTTACCGGCCTCTATTCCCAACTTATATTTCGCTTCCCAGGGTCTTAGCATCTCGTCGTAGACCCTACGAAGCATAGGTTCTGCCTGTTCATGCTGATTCATGTGAAAATAGGCGACACCGATATAGAGCTTGGTCTCAGGCTTCGAACGTCCCCAGAATTTACGCTCCAGTAGTCTCACCTGACGCAGTAATTGAACTGCCTGAACGTATTGACCATCTTCAATCAAAATCCGGCTTATGACAAAATCACAATCGGCAACATCGAACATCTGTGAATTATCTTGATAGAGCTTGCGGGCAATGTTGATGGCCTTCCTAGCGGCCTCCAGTTCACCTAAAGCTAGGTGACACTTAGCCAAATAGCGCTGGCTATTGGCGATGGTTGGGGTGTCTTCAAAGAACTCTGCGTAGTTCAAACAAACTCTGAAAGAGGCGATTGCTTCTGCATCACGATCTAGACGTTTCAAGGCACGTCCACGGTTCATGTAGGCCTCAGCAATAGTTGACATGAAGTCTTCATCCGGAACAAAGTCTGGGTTCTTCTCGATAACCTCTGTGGTTAGCCGGATGGCTTCTTCGGCTTCATTGTCAGTGTTTAAGGCTTTACGGCTCAAACAAACTAAAATCGTGTTTTCCTCATCTTTGAGGCCATGCTCTCTGGCGAGATCTAAACCATTGGCAAGCAAAGCTGCTTCAACCTCTAAATCTCTAGCCAAGTTTGCTCTATAGGCGAGGGAGTAAAGGACTCTTACTTTACGTGCCGCACTGGTTTTAGGGTCTTTGAATTCTTTCCAAAAGTCGTCTTCGTTGCCTTCGAAATCTGCGTTCATGTATCACCAAGTTTCTGACCATTTGGGGTCACCAAATCAGGCCTGTGGGGGTTGGATTTTTAAGTTGGAGGTTTATTGTCTAACGCACCAGTGACATTTAGTCGGAACACGCCGTTCCCGACTATTTAAATATCTTTTTGGTTTGTTTGGTCTTGCTCTAATTTATATAACTAATGGTTTTTGGTTTTATTCCCGGATCTTTTCATCCGTAAGAGATCCGACAGATTATCCGACAGAAGGCTTTTCCGCTAACCATCCGTTACATGATCCGTTACAGCATCCGTAAGCTCATCCTTACGGATGTCTTACGGATTATGTGGCCAGGGTTAGGTCTACGGTTCTGGTGCCGCGTCCGTAACCTACTTCTTCGCTGGTGGTGTGATAACCCTTGCAGCCAGCGCAGAAGTAATAGCGATCCTGGTGGAACTTGGTTTCACCAAACTCCGCTAACTCACGCTTTGAATGAGCACGTAGGCGTGTAAGCGCCCTTTGAGCCTCTTTGGTGTCACGATAGCGAACTTTATCTGGGGTTTGTTTACAACGCTGGTTGTGTTTATTTCCCTGTGGTTTTTGATACTTAGCTGCTTTATAGCTCATGTTTACGTCCTTCCCAGTAGATCGCCATTGATTTATAAGTTTCGAGGCTTTTTATATAACTACATGCCACTGACATTTATTCCAGCCTTTTATTTCATTTTTGATTCCTCAATATGGGGTCAGATTTTGGATGCCTTATCAGTTGCCATCTCCCATTCCTCTAAGCCACAGGTGCTTGGTTTATCAGTTACCAACATCAAAAGACTTCTTGAACTTATCCACATTCTGATTTATTGTGTTTGTATTACATGTAATACAGGAGAGAATTATGGCCATGTTGACCCTTCGAATTGACGACGAGATGAATGCCCGCATCGATTGGCTAGCCCAAAGAAGCGGAAGAACCAA
>CAIXVE010000088.1 GCA_903922825.1 uncultured Micrococcales bacterium
GAATCGGTTGCCAGACCTGAGTATTACTTCCAACAGAATTTAGATTCAGTGCTGAATCTGCTAGAAGCCATGAAGGAAACTAATGTTTTGAATCTAGTTTTCTCATCGAGTGCAGCGGTCTATGGCTCTCCAGATGTCTCACTTGTTGCAGAAGATTACCTTTGCCAACCAATTAACCCTTATGGCCAAACCAAGCTAATCGGTGAATGGATGATTGCTAACGCTGAAAAAGCTTGGGGGTTGAAAGCAGTAGCTCTTCGCTATTTCAATGTTGCTGGAGCTGGCTTTGATGATCTCGGTGATACCTCTGTTGCCAATCTGATTCCTATTGCTCTCAAAGCTATTAAGGAAGCTAAAGCAATTCAAGTCTTCGGTTCTGATTGGCCAACTAGAGATGGTAGTTGTGTTCGTGACTACATTCACGTTGCTGATTTAGCTGATGCTCACCTAGCCGCGCTGAATTTTCTTGGAACTGCTAACCGTGAACACCTGGTATTCAACGTAGGAACTGGATCAGGGTCAACAGTTCTGGAAGTTATTCAGGCACTTAGAGAAGTAATCGGGACAGATTTCAAAGTTGACTTAGTTGATAGGCGCCCTGGAGATCCAGCAGAACTAGCTGCCGATGTTTCGAGAATAAAGAACACGTTGAACTGGCAGGCTAAACGTAACTTGCATGAAATCGTTGAAAGTGCTTATCGAGCTAGTTTGAACTAACTGCAATAAAACCTGAACCATTACCAGAAACGCTAAAAGTTCGCGCATCCCCTGAAATAAAAGCCGCCTCACCAGGGTTGATAACTTCACGTTCCTCTTTGCTATTTGAAACCGCTAGCGACCCTGAGACACAAAGCACGATGGTATCCCCAGGCAAGTTCATATCCATCAATAGATTATTTGAACCAACGGACACACTATAGAAATCAAACTCTTTGGTTGGAATTTCGAATCTGGATAAACCGGTTGCCAAAACTTTAGTTGAAGTTAGTTTTGGTTCGGTTGGTTCAAAGACTAAAACATTGCCTAGCTCAGCAACATCAACATGTTTCGGGGTGAGCCCTCCACGTAGGACATTGTCACTGGCTAGCATCACTTCAATGCCGAGGCCAGATAAATATGCATGTGGCATACCAGCCGGAACAAATACCGCTTCGCCCTTTTTGAGGGTCATGTGATTTAGTAGCAACGCTGAAGCAATTCCTCTATCCAAACCATGGTGAATGTTGAGATAAGAAACCAGATCGACCAAACTCGGGCATTGTTCTGCTGCATCAACAAGATCGCTAATAAAACTCTCGGTCACCTCAGTTGAAGTTAAAGTGTCTAGAAACACTTTACGAATGCCATCGGCTTGCACTAACCAAGATATCCATCTGGATAAAACACTCTTCAGTTCGGAACTGCCAACTTCTTGAAGCTCTTCAAACTTCTCAATGACTAGCCTTGGATCAGCGAAACCAACCAGGGCTTCAAAACTTTCACTGAGTGCAACAATTTGCTCTGGTTTGGCCAAGTCGTCCTTGTAGTTTCTGTGACTTGCGGTAATTGGGATCCCAGAAGAATTTTCTTTTGCGAAACCTGCTTTGGCCTGCTCCGGATTTGGGTGAGCTTGAATTGATAACGGCGCTCCCGCAGCCAGAATCTTCAATAGAAAAGGAAGCCTGCTTGCTCTGCCTTGAGCATCCAACAGGGTGTGTAGCGAGGAATCCAAACCAACAACTTTGGTTGGAGAACCGTCATGGGTTCCAAACCAAATCTCAGCCATAGCTTTCCCGCTGGCTGGAATACCAAAGTAATCGCTGATCAAATTGGGTGAACCCCAGGCATAATCAAGGGCTTCGTTGGTTAGTTTCACTAGCATCCTCTAAGCCTAGCCAAAGGGCCTTTCCCAGAAGTTAGGGCAGGTCATAGACTTGCCAGTATTGCTATGACCGATATAAGTCCAAGACCAACAAGCCTAAAAGCCAAGAAGCTCTTTGGTTATCTAGCCTTACTCGTTCTCATAGCCGGCGACAGCCTTTTCGCTGAAGACTACATTCGCCCAACCACCACCTGGACACTCTGGCTATGCGCGTCAGTCATCACGGTTGCAGGCTGTGGCTACTTTCTTTTCAAAGCAGATTGGCGAAACACTTTCCGCAGCATTCCAATAGAACTAACTCTTCTCTTAGCGCTCATGATCGGAAGCTCCCCTTGGTCGGCTTACGCAAATGACACGGTTAGTGGATTTCTAATTGAAATCGGGATTGTCATCATCGGTTTATTTTTTGTAGCCAACTTCAACTGGCGTGAACTGCTAACCATTTTTGCTAACGGCATTCGAGTAATCATTTTCGGTTCTTTTCTTATTGAACTTATTGCCTCAAGTTCGAAAGGCGCAATAGCAAATCTTGTGCCTTTTCAAAATGAAGAAGTTAGAGCTGCTTTAGCTAACAGTGGGCACCTGTTTGATGGTGGTCGCATTCAAGGACTGCTTGGCAATGCAAATCTTGTAGCAGCCTGGGCTTTGATGGGTGTAGTCACTTTTGGCATTGAAATAACAATAGAAAAGAAGCTACGTTGGCTAAAAATAACAAGCCTGGTTGCATCAATTGCCATGATTGTTGTTGCTAAATCGGCCGGAGTTATTTTTGCGACAGTCGCTGTAGTTTTGGCTGCAACGGTTTCACTGATAGCTGAGGGTAAAGATAAAGCAACTCGTCATCGCATTTATCGGATCGCTTGGTCGGTAGCCGGTGTTGCGATGTTCTTTGTCTTGGTTTTCCGTCGTGCGGTTTTTGAGTTTCTTGGTAAAAGCCCAGATATGACCCACAGAAGCGACATCTGGCGTAGAGTCCTCTCGTTGATTTCTCAGCGTCCGCTTGAAGGTTGGGGCTTCACTGGTGTCTGGGTCCCAGGGGTCAAGCCATATCAGGGACTAGTTGTTATCCATGGCCATTACTATTACCAAGCACACAACGCCTATTTGGATATGTGGCTGCAATTAGGCGCTGTTGGTCTAATCCTTTTCGTGATCCTTTTGACCAGGACATTTGTCAACACTTGGCGGTTGGGAGTCCATCACAGCAATGCGCTCTACCTTTGGCCCCTACTAATTCTCGTTACCCAACTGGTTCGTGGTGTTACTGAATCAAGGCTTTTGATTCAATCAGCGATGTTGATGCTGATCATTTTTGCAGTGAAATCTTCAGAACCAGATGCGCTACTTGAAGAAAATTCCAAGCCACCAAAGCGAAACCAGCTGGAACAGCTTGGTAAGAAGCCAATCTCAAAACTAAAAACTCTAAGGTAATTTAAGCACTTGACCGATTTTTACTCGGTCTGCATTCACAAGATTGTTTATGGCCATCAATTTAGCAACCGTAGTTTTAAATTTGATTGCGATAGAAGACAGCGAGTCCCCGGCCTGGATGGTGTATTGCTTGAGGCCTGGTTTTGGATCAGGAGTTGGCTTAACGCCTCCCCCTAAATCTATTTGATTACCTAAAGGCAAATTACTCAAGAAAGTATCATCGACCCAAACCAATGGTGGGTCCGTCATGTTGTCTTTCTTATAGTCGGCAAGAGTCTTGAAAGGGAATCGCTTACCCTTAGAGATTTTGTATGCAATGTAGGTAGTTTTCTTAGTCTTTGGATCAACCGTCTTCTTCCCTACATAGTGACCAAAGCTCTGATCAGTTGTGGTCAACAATGCACATGTAGCAGAGCTAAGCGCTGTTGATTTACCAGGCAGGTCTTTAGCAATACTCAGGGAAGGTTCGTAGAGCAAATTATTCGCAACAACGTAGATAGCCCCCGCACAAGTTACTTTATAAGGACCAAGCTCTTCAAAATCTTGATAGCCCGCCAGTTGCAGATTGCTTAGGAGACGAGGAGCTGGGAGCGGCAACTTCGCTGAAGTTCCAGAGATTGTTACCGCTCTGGTTGTTCCATCAATAATGGAAATTACTTTGGTGCTCTTATTCTTGACGACAAGACCTTGCGGTAAAACCATTACAGACTGTGGGATGAAGGTGAAATCATTGGCCGTAATCTGCACTGGATCATTAGAGCTCATGCCATTGCCGAGTATTACTCGGTCGGCATCGTTGAACGTTACTCGAGCAACTCCATCTTTGAGGAGGTAGATTGCTTTTTGTCCAGAAACCTGAAGATAATCAAACCCCGTGATGCTTTGGGCTGACGTTGGAATCATATTCACTAAAGCATTACTTACCGGAGCTGCACTGTCTAGCCACGAGTCTGTTGCATCGACTTTTAGTTTGCCATCTGGAGTGATGAACCAAGCTTGACCAGTTTCATCTTTGATGAGTGATTTCACCACACCAATATTTGGTATGGTGCTCAGACCATCTTTACCTAAAGTTCCAGTGCTCTGTCTAAACCACTTAGTGAAATCTGCTTCCGATCTGGTTACAGGATCAATGTCAAAGAAAGCTCCAGCAACTATGACACCTTCGCGTTGGTTATCTCTATTTGTGAACAAACTTCCATCGATAGCAATAGGTGCTCCCCAAGGCAGATAACTAAAGTCATTAACTTTTAGAGGAGATGGAGCGATTACACCCACTCCCGCTGCTTGCTGTGAAGCATCATCAAGAATCTCATGTTTCACGCCAGACTGAATAATCACCTTGGAGCCATCTGGGCTATTAATCATTGAAGAAATACCCAGAGAAGTTGCGCTTAGTTGAACGGTTTGAACTGCATCCAACTGGGCCTGGGTCCAGATTGTCGCGTTATTGCAGTTAAAACCAAGTAGTGGTGCTTTCCCGCAGTCAACCGGATATTTCTTGGTGGCTGTGACCATGTAATAGGAAGTCTTCGCAGGTGCAACAGGAACATTCTTCACGATGCCCGATATATCCGGTCGGAACTGTCCGTTAGGCAGAGCGTCAAGCTGCACCTGAGTTAGCTGAACTGCTGTTGCACAATTGAGGCCCAGATTCGTTGCCTGATCACAATTGTTGATGAAGTATTTCTTGCCGCCACTAATAAACCAGTAGTAGTTCGTGCCTGAAGTCAAAGGAGATTTGACTAACCGAGTTAGCGGGATTCCGGTGGTAAATGAATTCAAGTAGTCGGTTGAAATTTCACCTAATGGACCCAACGGACCTAAATCAGCCACCATTCCAGGATCGCTTAGCGGATATTTCACATCATTCACTACTAAATACGGATCGCTGGTTGCGCTCTTTAGCAGGAACCCACCACCTATCGGTGATCCAAACCAATCCCAGTAGTAACGCCAAAAGTTTCTGTTTCCGTAAGCCGAACAATTATCGCCTGCACCGCGAAGGTTGTTTAGCGCTGCATCGTTTGGAGTGTAAGGAGTGTAGTAATAGAGGTTTGCTGTTGCTTGGCTTTTGAGCAGGAAAGTCTTCTTGCCGCAGTTCTTCGATTTCACCTCGTTGTAGTCAATCGAGATTTGTCTACCTGGTCGAAGATAGGTGAATGAACCGTTCGGGTCTCCGTACCATTGGAACTGACCAGCTGCTTTATAAAGCTGATTGAATAAACCAGTCCAAACTTTTCCACAAATACCAGGATCGCTATCTGGACATCCGTAGCCCATCGCCGCTCGATACATATACGGCGAAGGTATGGATGCTTGAACTAAACCTTGCTCTTTTTGAAGGGTTACCAGCAAAACTCTTGGGTTAATGCCACAGGCTCTTGAAATGTTGTAGATGATCTGTGCTGCCGATATTTGCTTTTGAGCTTGCATGTATGCACACTTACCAATATCGGCTGGTTCTTCAGGTGTATCTGCTTTGAAGTTACGAAGACAAGGCATGCCTTTAGGCCCAGATTTACACTCAGGAACTTGCGATTCAAGAAAACGTTGGATGTCATCTACCGACATGGTTCCAAAGTCAAAGAAGACGCTGTCACTAATAATCAAACCAGGGTCAAAAGAAGATCCAGACAACGCCTTTGCTTCATTTATCTTGGTTAACCCAAACACAGCCAAAAGCGATATAACCGCTACGGCTGTGAGTCGAGTTAGCCAGGTTTGCCTCACGGTATTGTTACAGGCTCCGCCGAGGAAACACCGTGTTTAGCTTCAGAGTCATAGCTGACAGTTACCGAACCTGCACCTGAAGGTAGTCCCGCAAGGTTTATTTCTAGGGGATGGCATTGAGTGTTAGCCGCATTTGATTCTGCTTTGGCTGAAACAGAAACTGTTTTACCACCACCGGTAAATGTCGCAGTGCAAGTTCCACCATCTTCACTGAAGTTTGTAACCTGTGCCACAACCTGAATGATTCCATCTTGGGCATAGACCGAAGCATCCATAATTTCAACATCCGCTTTGCCTTTATTAGTGACGGTCGGTTCTGGAGTTCCGGTGTCAGTAGGTTTTGGATCACCGGTCTTAGTCTTGGTTGGGCTAGCAGTTGGTTTACCCCAGTTTGGGTATAACAATGTGCAGCCAGTCACGCTGGTGAGTAGAAGGGTGACTCCTAGGAGCAAACTTAGCTTTTTCATATCTTTCAGACTAACTTTTGAAAGGCTAAAAGGGCTTCTGCGAAACTGGGAGAAACCTTAGTTAAACGTGCGAAGCTTTTGTGCAATTAGGTGTCGCATCAAGAAAAAATCTGGGTTAGAAGCATCAATTAGAGGAGCGGTTAACTGCAAACTCTTCAAACCCTTAGCTTTAGCTTTGAAGGCTAGATCCATAAGAGTTGGGATAGCACTAGAAGGAATATCTGAGCGAACAAGCTTTGAGCTTGCTCCAGCTACAGCACCAAACTTGAACAGAAGTGTGTTGAGGTCGACTTTCTTTAACACAATGTTCTCAACTTCGCGTTGACGCTTCATGCGATCGTAATCGTTGGTGTTGTGTCTTGATCGCGCATACCAAAGGGCAGTTCTGCCGTCCATGTGTTGCTTACCAACCTCAATCCAACCCATTGCATCAGGGCAGTCTGATAAATGAATATTGTTTGCTGGTGTGCAATCAATCTGTCCACCGATAGGCAAAGCCTTCTTAACGTTCACATCAATGCCGCCAAGAGCATCAATCAAACCAGCAAAGCTTCTCATGTTGATTAGAACGTAGGCATCGATCTTTAGGCCAGTAACCCATTCGATTGCTGACTTGGTAGCTTCAACACCTGATGTCGATCCGTTTTTGTGCGCCTCTGGATACAAATACGAGTAGTTATCGATTGTTGCTTTATAGACAGCGTTTAGCATGCATGTTCCACCGCAGTCATGATTAAAACCATAAGGATACACGGAGTGAACCTTTGTCCCAGGCACGA
>CAIXVE010000089.1 GCA_903922825.1 uncultured Micrococcales bacterium
ACTTCACGGTCTCCTCTGACCAACCTGATTTGGTGATCATGAGTAACTCTTCCTAGAGCAGAACCACGTTCACTTGAAATAACAACACCACAGTTAACTGGAAGTTTCTTAGCTTCTTCGTGTTCACAAATCTCATCATCATAAAGTTGATTCATTTGTTCAGCGCTAACAGCAAGTTCAGCGATACCGGTGTAGCCACTATCAACAGCCATCTCAGCACGATATTCATCGGCGGTTAGACCTAATGCTGATGCTTTAACTCTTAGTGGTAGATCTTTAGAGACCACTGTGACTTCAAAGCCTTCATTGGCTAGATTTGCTGCCACTGCAAGGATTCTTGAATCGTTGTCCCCTAGTTGAAAACCAACTGGTAATACTTCAGGGTTAATGTGATTCAGTTCCACTCTAAGTGTTCCACCGTCACCAACTTCAACTGGGAAATCTAGTCTTTCATGCTGCATACGCAGATCATCAAGGTGTCTCAGAGCCTGTCGTGCGAAATAACCTATCTCAGGATCATTACGTTTTTTCTCTAGCTCATTGATAACAATGATTGGGATAACCACTTCATGTTCTTTGAATCTGAAGATAGCCCTCGGGTCAGCAAGTAATACTGAGGTGTCTATGACGAAAGTCTTTATCTTCGTATCGGGTTTATCGGCCTTGGCAGTCTTGTTTACGGTGGATGGTGAACTGCTTCTAGTGGCCATTTATGCTCCCGTTACGGTTTGGTTGATTTGAGAGTAAACCTTAAATAAGTTAATGAATGTTTCAACACGCCCGGTTACGTGGGGCGTAATCTATTGTTTACCTAAGCACCGAAGCGTCGTCTTCTTTTACCAAAAGCTCTTAGAGCACGAAGGAAATCTACCCTGCGGAAATCAGGCCAGAGTGCTTCTTCAAAATACAACTCCGAGTTACTTGATTGCCATAACAAGAAACCACTTAATCGTTGCTCACCAGAGGTTCTGATAATCAGATCGGGATCTGGCTGACCGGTTGTGTAGAGGTGTTCGGTAATAAGTTCTGGGGTGAGCTTTTCAACCAGGCTTTCGATGCTTGAACCTTCATTTGAATGCTTTTGAAGTAAAGCTTTAACTGCTTCAGCAATTTCATTACGACCACCATAAGCAACCGCTAGGTTCACATGCAGACCATCTAGATCTTTAGTTTGATTTTCTGCTTTCTCAAGAACATTTCTAAGATTCTCGGGTAGTGCTGCCCTGTCGCCAACCAAACGAACTCGCCATTTCTTGGCATTAGCCAAATCAGTTGCAACATCACCGATAATTCTCAAGAGATCAACCAGTTCCTCGTTTGATCTTTTAGTCAGGTTATCGATGGAGAGCATATACAAAGTAACAACCGGAATGCCTAGATCATCACACCAACCAAGAAACTCATGGATTTTCCTGCCACCGGCACTGTGACCTATTTTAGGTTTAGCCCCAAAGTTCTTCTCAGCCCAACGACGGTTACCATCTAACATGACAGCAACGTGCTTAGGTAGCTCAGGATTGTTTAGAGTCCCGAGGATTCTTCGCTCATAAAGGCGGTAAATCAGATTTCGCACCCTTTAAGGTTACCTTTCTAGGCGTAGTCTTTAGGACATGGAACAAGAAACCCCAGATCCCCTTTATTTACCAATAGCCGAGACCATTCCAGATAATGCTCTGGAAGCCAAGCCTTCCTGGCGTGGTTGGATTCACACGGGTGTTCTGCCAATCGTTGTTGCCGGAGGAATCATTCTCTTGGTTCTAGCCAACGGGATTCCAGCTAAGTTAGCCGCCACGGTCTTCTTTGTTGGTTCTTTCTTGTTATTTGGTAACTCTGCTTTATATCACAGGTTCAATTGGAAAGCTCGAACCAAAAAGATTCTCAAAAGAATAGACCACGCAAACATCTTCCTTTTGATAGCTTCCAGTTACACCCCGATGGCAGTTCTAGCGTTACCTAGAGATAAAGGAATAGTTTTACTCATCACCGTTTGGGCTGGAGCACTCCTAGGAATATTCTTTAGAGTGTTTTGGATCAATGCACCGAGATGGCTATATGTACCGCTCTACATAGCTCTCGGCTGGGCTGCGATGTTCTATGTGGTTGACTTCTATGCTTTCAATGGCATAGCCATGAATCTAATCTTGATTGGTGGCCTCTGCTACACAATCGGCGCAGTTATCTATGGCATAAAGAAACCTAACCCATTCCCAGGTCACTTTGGTTTCCATGAAATCTTTCACACACTAACCGTGATTGCGTTTATCTGTCACTGGGTTGCTGTGTTATTGGTTAGCCTAACTCCACTAGGAACCTCTTTAGATTTCTAGTTATTTACCCTCACGTGCTTTACGCTCGCGTTCTAGTTCAGCTGCCTCTTCCAAAGCAGCTTGCTCTTCAGAGATCTCTATCTGAATCTCTTCACGATAGCGAACCCTACGGATTCTTCTGACCATGTCGAAGATCACAAAGCCAACTCCTATAACCATTAGGAATGTGAAGACCCAACCTAAGATACCTGGGCTGGTTGCTATGGCTCCCGCAGAGTCATCTTGGGCTAACTTTGGATAAACAATCGAATCAAAGAAGTTCATGAGTTAACCTTATTCTGATGACTGAGATTCAAGACCCA
Organism: uncultured Micrococcales bacterium; assembly: GCA_903922825.1. GTDB lineage: Bacteria > Actinomycetota > Actinomycetes > Actinomycetales > Microbacteriaceae > Rhodoluna. The sequence continues at coordinate 2,630 of CAIXVE010000089.1, forward strand.
ATTGCTGCAAGATATGGCAGGAGCCCTAAACAGGCTAAGCGCAATCGGCACGCCATTGCTATTGTGGCTGGGGTTCTTGGACTTCTTTTCATCATTTGGGCTTTCTATGCCAACACCACCTCTTTAGGACCCACCATCACAACCACCGCCTACGAGGTCATAGACGATTCTCATGTGAGTGTCAGCTACGAGGTCACCGACCAAGGCGAAGCTGGCGGAATTTGTGTCCTGAAGGCTCTAAGAGCAGATTTTGGCATCGTCGGCTACAAAGAAATAACCATCCCCAAAAATGTCTATAGCCTTACCGGCAAGGTAGTTTTACTCACCTCAGAGCCTGCTGTTACGGGGGTAGCCGATAGTTGCTCGGTTCGTTAGAATATCGATAAGCAACATTTCCCCGCCTGACCTTCGGTCAGGCGCTTTTATTTACTTTGGAGCATCATGACTGGATCTACCTGGCTAACCCAAGAGGCATATGACCGTCTCAAGGCAGAACTAGACCAACTTCTAAACGTCGAACGTCAGGCCATCGCCAAGAAAATTCAGGCTGCCCGTGAGGAAGGTGACCTCAAAGAAAACGGTGGTTACCACGCCGCTAAAGAAGAGCAGGGCACCATCGAAGCTCGTATCGCAAGACTAAACACCATCTTGGCTAACTCTGTCGTTGGTGAAGCCCCTGAAGCTTCAGACACTGTTCATCAAGGCATGGTCATCAAAGTTGAACTCAATGGCAACAAAATGGAATTCCTGCTTGGTTCAGCCGAAATGGCAGAAAACACTGATCTAACTGTTTATTCACCAGATAGCCCAATCGGTAATGCTATTTTGGGTCAAAAAATTGGTGAGACTGTTGAATACACAGCCCCAACAGGTAAAACCATCACAGTGAAGATTTTAGAAGTCAACCACTTCGCTGGTTAAGTTTCGCTAAATTAATCTTCTCTGGCTTCAATAATTCTTGGCTTTAGACCTGCAGCCTTGAGTGCTTTCACAACTTCGAGAGTGTGTTCGTGACCTGAAGTTTCAACCGAAAGATTCAGCTCAACTTCAGAAATCTTCAAACCAAGACCGTGTCTGGTGTGAAGCACTTCAACAACGTTGGCGTTAGCTTTAGCAATAACTTCTGCTGTTAAAGCTAGCTGACCTGGTCTATCTGGCAGCATCACAGAGATAGTTGTGTATCTTTCAGCTGCTGCTAGACCATGTCTAACTACTCTTTGCAGAAGTAGTGGATCCATATTTCCACCACTTAGAATCACAACTGTTTTGCCTTTAAGTTTTAGTTTTCCAGCAAGTATTGCTGCGACACCAACAGCACCAGCCGGCTCAACAACCTGCTTAGCTCTTTCAAGGATTACCAGGATGGCTTTAGCTATCTCGTTCTCTGAAACTGTAACAACCTTGTCGATGTTCTTTTTGATTAGTTCAAAAGGAACCTTGCCTGGTTTAGAAACAGCAATACCATCAGCAATAGTTGGTGTGGTTTGAATCTCAATTGGTTTACCGCTTCTAAGCGAAGGTGGATATGCTGCAGCGTGTTCAGACTGAACACCGTAAACCTTAATCTTTTTACCATTAGCCTTCGCATAGAGCTTTGCATAGGTCGCAACACCGGCAGCTAAGCCACCACCACCGATAGCAACAACTATGTTGTCAACATCAGGTACCTGACGCAGGATCTCTAAACCAACTGTTCCTTGACCAATCACAACATCCATGTGATCAAACGGTGGAATAAAGATTGCATTACTTTTATTAGAAAACTCTTGAGCGGCTTTCAAACATTCTGCGAAGTTAGCCCCAACCAAAACAACTTCAGCCCCATAGCCTTTAGTTGCTTGAACCTTAGGTAGCGATGCGCCTATCGGCATAAAGATAGCTGCTTTGATCTTTAGCAATCCAGCAGCTAAAGCAACACCTTGAGCATGATTACCAGCACTAGCTGCAACCACACCAGCTTTACGCTCCGCTTTAGATAACTTAGACATCAGGTTATAAGCACCACGAAGCTTATAAGCACCGGTTCTTTGTAGGTTCTCTGCCTTGAGTAAAACTTCTGACCCCATGACTTCAGAAAGGTAGTAACTTTCTAGAAGCGGGGTTTGCTTAGCAACCCCCTGAAGGTTAGTTTCAGCGGTAATAAAATCGTCCAGGCTCGGGTTAGTGATCGCTGATTTAGGCGTGTTCTGGGTCATGTAACCTCGCTTTAGGTAATGATTAGATTTTAGAGCAGGTGAACCCATGAATAATCCAACCTTTGACCTTTCAAGCCAAGAAGCCAAGCTAATCGCCCTAGATGCGGTTGGTTTAGCCGGTAATCAGGACCAAACCGTCTTAGATGTCATTGACCGTTTTGGAACTCTCCAGATCGATAGTGTCAACGTCTTCGAACGTGCCCACTACATGCCCCTTTTCTCAAGACTAGGTAGCTACGACAAGAACGAGCTTGATTCACTAACCCAAGGAGCTAAACCTAAACTCATTGAATACTGGGCTCACCAAGCTAGCTTTATTAGACCTGAGAACCTTCACCTCTATGAATGGCGAATGCAGTATTACCGAGATAGAGCAGCTAGAGCAAACAGTTTCGATAAAGAAAATGCAAAGCTGATCAAATGGATTTTAGATGAAATCAAAAACAATGGACCAATGTCTATCTCAGATTTTGAACATGAACAAACCCAAAGAAGGGGTTCCTGGTGGGGCTGGTCACCAGTTAAGAGCTCTTTGGAGAGCCTCTTCAAACAGGGAATTCTGATTGGTTCTGGAAGAAATAACTTTTCTAGACTCTATTCCCTTCCAGAACAGTCCCTAAGTGCTAAAGACAGAAACAGAACCATAGACCCTTACGAAGCTAGAGTGAAACTTTTAGCTCACGGAGCCAATCTCCTGGGGGTTGGAACTATTAGAGATCTCGCTAACGTCTTTTTTCACACCCCAACAGAAGTCAAACAAGAATTACAAACCCTGATAGAAAGAAAGATTGTTTACCCGGTAAGCGTTGAAGGTTGGGATAAACCTGCATACCTTCACAAAGATTATTTGAACTTTGATGTCAAAACAGTAAAGCCAAGCCTTGTAACAGTTCTCTCCCCTTTTGATCCTCTAACTTGGGAAAGAGATAGAGCTAAAAGATTATTCAACTTTGATTACAAAATAGAAATCTATGTTCCTGAACCTAAAAGAATCTATGGCTATTACTC
>CAIXVE010000090.1 GCA_903922825.1 uncultured Micrococcales bacterium
ACAATCTATGGGTCAGCCTCTTTTGATAACTGGCCCTATGTTGCTTTTATGGTGGCACTACCTTTTGCTTACCTGTTGGAAGTGATTGTATTGCGATTATCTCTTGAATTGGGAGTGGCTATCATCAAAATCGCAGAAAACACCAAAAAGAATTAAAGTAACTCCAAACATCTCTCCAACCGCTGCATCCACCACTTAGTTCTTTCTGGTGTTGCTTGTAGTGGGTCTAGTTTTGTTTTGTTGACTTGGATTCTTGTTACAGGTATTTCACCGTTGATTGGTATTAGTGAGTGATCTGTAACATCTTGGGTTAGTAGTGCTGCTGTTGCTAAGCCTGATGCGTAACCTGAGTTTAGTTTTGCTGCTAGGTATGCACCCATGCTTAATCCAACAGATGTCTCTAGGGCACTTGAAACTATTACTGGCAATCCTGCTTCTTGAGCTATTGCTACTGCATTTGTTATTCCACCGAGTGGAGCTGCTTTGAGAACAAGCAGATCTGCTGCCTGGGTTTGGGCAACGGCTAGCGGGTCGCTAACTTTTCTTACTGATTCATCGGCAGCTATTTTGATGTTTAGTTCTTTTATTTTCAGTCTTAGTTCAGCCATCTCGGCAATTGTTTTGACTGGTTGCTCTAGATATTCAAGTGGTGTGTTTTCTTTATGAAGTATTTGAGCTAGCTTTAGTGCTGTTTCAATGTCATAGCCACCGTTAGCATCGAGTCTGATTCTTGTTGTTGGGTAGAGTTTTCTAACTTCACGAATTCTGTTTAGGTCGTCTTCTAAGCTTTGGTTTTTCTCAGCGACCTTTATCTTCACAACATCAAAAGAACCAAAAGGATCTAATGCTTCTTTGATGTTGTTGACCGCAGGAAGAGTTGCGTTGACTTTGACTGTTTTTAGTTCTAACTCAGGGAAGTCTGTGAAGCCCCATTCGATGGATGCTTGAAGCCAGATACTGGCTTCTTCGTCTAGGTATTCAGGGAAGGGTGACCATTCAGCCCAGCCGTAAGGACCTTCAAATAATAGGACTTCTCTTGTTTCAACCCCACGGAATCTAACCCGCATAGGGATAGATAGGACCCTGGCTGTTTTTAGGATCTGGTCTTTGATTTCTGGGGTTATCTCCACATTGTTAGTCTAGGAGTATGACCAATACTGTTTCAGAGCTCTTTGATGAGACCATCTGGGCCAATGTTCCAGGCTTTGAGAAGCTTCAAGACATCACCTATCACAAGCATGTGAGCTTAGGTGTGGTACGTGTTGCTTTCAATAGACCTGAAATCCGTAATGCCTTTAGACCTCAAACAGTTGATGAACTAGTTGAGGTGTTATCTCACGCTCAGGCAGATACCTCTGTTGGTGTTGTTCTGCTAACCGGTAATGGTCCTTCAGCTAAAGACGGTGGCTGGGCTTTCTCCTCTGGCGGGGACCAGAAGGTCAGAGGCCCTCAGGGGTATGAATATGGTGATGCTTCAAAAACTGGCAGATTACATATTTTGGAAGTTCAAAGACTGATTAGGTTTATGCCTAAAGTTGTTATCGCTTTGGTTTCAGGTTGGGCGGCCGGTGGTGGTCATTCACTTAATGTGATTGCAGATCTTTCTATTGCTTCAAAAGAACATGCAAGGTTCAAGCAAACCGATGCAGCGGTTGGTTCTTTTGATGCAGGGTATGGAAGTGCCTATCTTGCTAAACAGGTCGG
>CAIXVE010000091.1 GCA_903922825.1 uncultured Micrococcales bacterium
AATAATAGGGTTTGGTCTTTTTTATCTGAATGGCCAAAGTGTTTATCCTGGTGTCTTAGCTTGGATTCCAGTTATCGGCACTGCTCTGGTTTTAGTTTTTCCGTTGAAGCCCTTGGGCTTTGCTCCACTTAGATACATAGGCGACATTTCTTATTCGCTGTATCTTTGGCACTTCGTTTGGTTAGTTCTTCCAGTTCAGCTCGAAAACCCTGTGACTGATAATTATTGGAAATGGGTCTTCTTGGGCGGTGCAGTTGCTTGTTCAGTTCTTTCATATCACTTCTTTGAAAGACCCATTCACAAGTCAATCACTCTGCATAAAGATAGGTTTTCGGCTTTCTTAATTGGATCAATATGTTTAGCTTTCACCTGGATGGTTATCGCTTTGGTAGAGAACCTTTGGCTGCGAACTATTTAGTTAGGTAGCGGGCGTAGCCTGGGACAAGATTGACGTGGTAGGTCTTGTTGATGTAGTTGATCACATATGTTCCCAGAACCGGTTGACCTGCACTACTAAAGTGAATTCCATCTTGGCCTCTGATTTGGGTGTATTTGCCGTTGACCGGGCCACCCTCTCGATAATTTCCATTAGCATCCGAAGTGAAGTTTCTTGTTTCAAGATAGGTGGCTCCAGGGACTTTAGGAACTGTCAGAGCAAACTGTTGATCTATTAGAGTTTCACCTTTTGCGTAATTGAAAGGTTTCATAATTGGCAGGCCAACCCAAAGAACATATGCTCCGCTATTGGTGGCATCAGAAGCTAATTTGGTTACGTTAGCTCGGTAGGTCTTAATCCATGCAGGTGTTGAAAAGTTCTGGTTCTTTCCATTAACGACATAGTCTTGCCTATCGTTAGCCCCCAAGAAAACTATTACTAGGTTTGGTTTATAGGTCTTTAGGAATGCAGCTTGGTTGTTTGGCCAGTTATAGAACCAAGGATTAGATAGACCAGTTGATGCTTTAGCCTTCAAAATGAAACTTAATGAGCTTGCTTTGGCTAGTTCTGATTTCATGCCGTAACCCAGATTGTTCCCTAGAGAATCACCAACTAAAAGAAATCTGCAGTTCCCCAAAGCCTTCTTGAGAGCACCAACATCTGGGTTTAGGTTGCAGCCATCCGCTGCCAATTTCGTCTTAATAGCTGTGATGCTAGCTGGAGGGATAACAGGGTCAGGAATGGGATCGACTACCGGAGGTTTGATCACTGGCTTAGTTTGCTCTAAAGCCAGAGCTAGTTGGCTGTTATTTAGCTCCAACCCAACGCTTGCACCAATCAGAGCTAACAGGGTCACTGCCAGGGCAATACGTCTAAACATGTTTTATCTCCTAGTTATAGGCTATCTGCCTTGTCAAACTCACAGTTCTGAGCCTGTGAAAGCCCTTTCAAAAGAGTTAGGCTACAAACATGCACATCTCAAAGAAGTCCTTAATCGCCCTGCTGGCTTCTATTGGAATGGTGCTTTCAATAGGCAATATTTCATCCGGTAAAGCACTGCCAACCACAGTCATCTCCTTCGCTTCCTTGACTAAAGCCACCTTTGGCGATCCTGATGTTCCACTTACTATTTCCGAAACTGCTGGCACAACAACCGTCACATCTAATACCCCAGATGTCTGTTCCGTGGTGGCTCCTCGCCTAGTTCACATCATTTCTGCTGGACTTTGCAAATTGGTTGCAAATAATTCTGGATCCTTAGACCACCAACCAGCCAGACCGGTGAGCAAGAGTTTCACTATAGCCAAAGCTGCTAATCCAATCACCATTTCTGATTTTGGTTGGATTTCGCTAGCATTCCCTGACGTTGCGCTAAGCACCACTCAAGTGGCTGGAACAACAAACCTTGCTAGCTCAACTACGAGAATTTGTACTATCTCAGGCAACACAGTTCATGCAATAAAGATTGGTAACTGCACAATCAAAGCAACTAATTCGGGAGATAGTAATCACCTGATGGCTAAAGCGGTTACTAAAACTGTTGCAATTGCCCAGACTTCAAGCATTACACCACCTAACCCGGCACCTGTTGGGCCTTGGACTATTAGGCAACTTACCTTTGATGACACAAACTCAGCCGCAGATACTGGCGCTTCACAAGCCTGGGTTAACGCTGGCTGGTATCACGCTGGATTAAGTTTTAGAGTTGCACAAGTTGTGGTTTCGAGCACAACAGTCATGAGATATCTGGTTACCGACTCTAAAGGAAACCCAGTTCCAAATAAAGTTGTGAACCTGAGTGTTGGTAAACGCAATGGTGGATCTAATGCGAAAGTCAAAGTCGGAAACCTCAGCTCTGATGGAACCGACAAGACACCGCAGGATCAGATTCTGGTTACAGGCACTACCGATGCGAACGGAATCGTTAGCTGGTCTATTACCGGCTTAGACACTGCTGCAAGAGGTGGCCTATACACACAGTTAGCTGCTTGGATTACAGATCTTTCAACTGACACCATCGACATCACTAACCTGGAGTTCAGCATTCCAGTTGGTGGCTCAAATAATGGTGGTGGCAGTTCTGGAACAGCTGTTCAAAACAAGAGCCTTTTATGGTCAGATGAATTTGATGGTGCTGCTGGCACCGCTCCTAATAGTGCCAACTGGACTGCAGATATTGGTGATGGTTGCAATAATCCAGCCGGCTGCGGTTGGGGTAATGGTGAAGCTGAATCTTATGCATCTTGCGCAAGCAAAGCTGATGGCAATGGCGTAATGAACATCACAGCCTCAACAGTTTCTGGTGACCCTAATTGCACAAGTAATAAAACTTGGACTAGCGCTAAATTCACAAGCTACGGCAAGAAGAGTTTCGGCTATGGTTACTTCGAAGCAAGACTCAAAATGCCTAGTGGTGGCGGTACCTGGCCTGCTTTTTGGGCTCTTGGATCAAACATCAACACTGTGCCTTGGCCTAGCTGTGGTGAGTTAGATATCGTTGAATATGCAGGTAATAACCCATTCATTGACACATCGGCAGCTCACTACCTGAACCCAAGTGGAGTCCATGACTACAAGATGGGGGCTATGAACAATTCAACTGCTTTGGCTTCCGGCTACCACAACTACGGAATGCTTTGGTTGCCAACTGAAGTCACTTTCTATATTGATGATCGTATTGTTGCCACCGTGAAAAAATCTGACACCGGTCTTTCAACATGGCCTTTCGGTCCGAATTCTTCTGGAGTGAATCCGAAGATGTATATCATTTTCAACCTAGCCATGGGCGGAAGCTACGGTGGTGGCATTGACTCTAACCTAACGAAAGCAACCTTTAGCATCGACTATTTCCGCTACTACAGTGCAAATGGTTACGGTTCTACCCCTACCAATAACTAGTTCTTGTATTTTGGGCTCTCTATGAAACGTCTCAAAAGTTTTGCTTTGGTGACCGTTGCCATAACCATTACGGTTTTAGGTTTAGCCATGAATTCAACTGCTGTTACTTTGCCAAGCACGACAATATCTTTTTTGAGCATACCCAAAGCCACATACGGAGCTGCAGATATCTCTATTACTGTGAATCAGAATGTTGGGTTCACTACTGTCAGTTCTAATACTCCAGACATTTGTTCCATGGCTAGTGGAAGGAAAGTTCACATCCTAAATGCTGGTCTATGTAAACTGGTGGCTACTAACCCTGGGATTACTGGATATAAGCCAGCTCGGAATGTTTCTAAAAGTTTCACTGTGAGTAAGGCTCCTAACGCAATAACCATTTCTGATTTTCCTTGGATTTCACTCAAAAACCCAACAGCAGATTTGTTCACCACTCAAAATGGTGGAGTTACTTTCCTAAGTTCAAACACCCCTAAGGTCTGCACAATTTCAAATAGCAAAGTGACTGCTTTAAAAGTTGGAACCTGCACAATTAAAGGCACTAACGGCGGAACTCTTAATTACAGCTCTGCAAAAACGGTAACTAGATCAGTCAAGATAGCGCTCACCTCAAATGTTCAACCGCCTACTCCAATCGGCCCTTGGACCATTCGCCAGGTTAGCTTTGACGACAGTAACTCTTTCGAAGACACTGCTGCTGAAAGTGATTGGGTTGCAAATGGCTGGTATCACTCAGGTCTTAGATATAGGTCAGTTCAGGTTGAGGCACTGTCAACTACCGCGATTAGCTATTTAGTTACGGACAGTTTAGGTCGGCCAACACCTAATAAACTCGTGAACTTCAGCGTAGGTAAGCGCTACGGAGGCTCGAACGCCAAAGTTCAAGTGGGAGCCTTTACCAGTAATGGTTCAGATAAAACACCTCAGGATCAGATTCAGGTTACTGGAACTACGAATTCTTCAGGAATTGTCACTTGGTCAGTAACTGGCTTGGATACCACTGCGCGCAGTGGTCTATATACACAGGTTGCTGCCTGGATAACTGACCTAACTAAAGACACAATCGACATCACAAACCTTGAATACAGCATCACATCCGGGGGAAATCAAGGCGGTGGAACCACTCCAGACCCAACCCTAACTGCGCCCTCTGGGGCGATAGACAGTCTCTTCTATCAACCTTGTACCGGAGTTGCTCTGCACGGACAAATCGCTAACATCGATGTCGATCCAACTGACCCATCAACTACGGCACTTGCGATAACTAGGGGAAGAACGGATCAACCTTCGGGTATCTGGGACTATTCAGTTTTAGCCTCTCTTCCTAAAGGAAGTTTCACTTCGAGTGTGAATAGATCAGTCACTATTCAGGTTTACTCCCCTAAAGTCGGTGTGCCAATTTTGCTTCGCCTACAAAATGGCAGATCTAGTTACAACAAATTCATTCAGGCTCAGGCCTTAACAACTAAGGCTAACCAGTGGGAAAAACTTACTTTTGATTTCAATCACTTAGCAGCAGGTTCTCAAACACTAGATTCAAATGCTGTTTATTCAACTTTAGCGCTGCTGGTTGATGCGGGTAATGCTTCAACTGGGCAAAAGTATTTCTTCAAGAATTTTCTTTTTCCTGGTGCCATCATAGATAACACCTTGCTGAGCACCTCATCTACTAGCCCCACTCTTTCCAATAATCCAACAGCTACAGGAGATTATCTTTGGGCTGAAGAGTTCAACGGACAAACCGGTTCTAGACCAAACTCAGCAACTTGGAAATATGGTCTTGATTGGAACAATTTCATTGTTGGCACTCAGCCAGATCTTGTTTCAGAAGATGGAAATGGAAACCTGTCTCTGGGAATGGAAAAATGTTCTGGTGGTAACTGGGATGGTGCAATTATTCACACCTGGCAGAAGACAGCTTTCTTATACGGAAAAATAGAAGCTCGAATAAAGATTGCCTCAGATGCTGGCTGGTTCAGTGCTTTCTATATGTTTGGAGAAGATGTTCAACACTGGCCTTTATGTGGTGAGTTTGATATAGAAGAAGCCGGTCCATGGACTGACTTTGGTTCAAGTGGAACCATTCATGGTAACTACCCCGATGGCACTAGTGACTGGAATGGTGGCGGAGGGTTATCTAAGACTGTGCCGTACACCAGAGCTCAGCTATCTTCCGAGTACCACACCTATGGTTTACTCTGGACTCCAAACTCCATCGCTTTCACAATCGATGGAGTCTCCTACTCTAGTTACACAAAAGCTCAGGTGCTAGAGCTTGGCGGAACGTGGCCTTTCGATCAGCCAGAGTTTATGGTTTTTAGCCTCTACCCTTATTCAGCCAGCTTGCCAGCCAACACACCGGAGGGCACAGTTCTGAAGGGGCAGGTACTTGTTGACTGGATTCATTACTCTCAGTATCAGGGCTATGGCCAGATCATCAATCATTAATTGTCACCTGTTACCTGTATTGTTTTGTTGATAATCCCAGAGGAGACCCGTGGATACCTTAACCATCATCGCGCTAGCTAACCTTGTTGCCATAATTGTGCTGGTCGCTATTTTCCTAATGAGGAAACAATCCGGACCTAGCCAAGACATCTCTAAGGATCTACAACTTCACCGCGACGAACTGAGGTCTTCTATCAATAGCAATCATGAACTAATTCAGCAGAGCCTTGAAACCATTAGAACTGCCACTTCTACCGCTGCTCAGGCTCAACGCGATGAGGCGACAGCAAGTCGTACCGAATTGCAGAAATCACTTGTTGATGCTCTTAGAAACATAGAAACCAAAATAACTGAGCTGACTGACTCGAATGCCAAGAAACAGCAAGAACTAACTAACACTGTCCAATCAGAAATAGAAAAACTCCGCAAAGGCAACGAGGAGAAACTCGAGAAGATGCGTGAAACGGTTGACGAAAAACTTCAGGGCACACTTGAAAAGCGCCTAACCGAGTCATTTAGTTTGGTTAGCGAGAGACTTGAAGCCGTCCAACAGGGACTCGGTGAGATGAAGAACCTTGCCACCAACGTTGGTAGCCTGCAAAAAGTTCTAAGTAACGTTAAATCGCGGGGTGGATGGGGAGAAGTTCAGCTTGCTCGACAATTAGAGGACACTTTAGCTCCGAACCAATATGAACAGAATGTGAAGTTACGAATCGACTCGAACGACATCGTTGAGTTTGCTATCAAGCTTCCTGGTCGTGCCGAAGGTGAAAGCGTTTATCTTCCGATTGACTCCAAGTTCCCTCAAGAAGATTACGAGCGCTTGCAAACCGCTCAAGAGAGCGGCTCCGCCGATGAATTGACTAAGGCTGGGAAAGATCTTGAGAAGGCAATTAAGGCTCAAGCCAAGCTGATTCAGGACAAGTATGTTCACCCACCTAAAACAACTGATTTCGCAATCATGTATTTACCAACCGAGGGTCTCTTTGCCGAGGTAGTCAGACGCCCTGGTTTGACGACCGATTTGCAGAACAACTTCAGAGTTCTGGTCACTGGACCAACCACACTAATGTCCTTGCTAAATAGCCTTCAGATGGGCTTTAAGACCCTTGCCATCGAGAAGAGTGCTTCTGATGTTTGGAACGTCCTTGCCGCTGCTAAAAAGGAATTTGGCAAATATGGTGAAGTGATGGACAAGCTTGCTAAACAACTAGAAACAGCACAAAAGACGGTTCAAGAGGTGGGCACCAGAACCAAAGCTGTCAAAAAGACTCTGTCTAAGGTCGAAAACTACGAGCTGCCTGAGTCAAAAGGTCCCCTGATTGGCCTACCTGAGTTCAGCGAGACTGAAGAAAGCAACTAGTAGCTCTTAGCAAACGAGCGCGTCTCAGGCCTCTAAGGCCCCCTTGCTGGCACTTTTATCACCTAACCCTAGACTTTATAGGGATTAGAGGGCGAGTAAGCGGTGAATCTTTCATTTTTAACCAACACAAGATCTTGGAGACGGTTTGGGTTAACCGAAATTTGGAACTGGGGACTCTTTTGGTTTACCGCGAGCCTCGTGGCTTTGCTTAGCTACGCCTTTGACGCCGTTCGCCTCAATAACTATTCGCTTTCCTGGATTCCAATAAACCTGATCTCATTTTCAATTTCTCTGGGATTTTCTGTGGTTGTAGTGCTTATCGCTAGATCGCGCAAACTGATGCATCCATACATGACCATTGTTAACTTTTTTGTCGCTGCCGTCTGCATGGGGATTAAAAACGCGCTAACTTTTATGCTTTGTGCTCCGTTTGGAATCGAAGACCAGGGAAATGTGTGGTCGAGATTCCTTGGTGGAACAGTCATTGGAATCGCAGCATTCATAGTTTATGGTTCTGTTGTTGCAGGAAGAATCGACCGAGTCAAGTCGTTAGGAGATCTGGCTACGAAAGAGCGAGCTTTAGTTGGCTTTAGAGATAACGTAACCGAACTTTTCATTGAAGAAGAACAAGAACTCCGTGAGCGCACCAGGAGAGAATTACTCCCAAGATTTGAAGCACTACAACAAAAAGTTGAACTTGGTTTAGATGGTAAGACTCTTACGAGCGACTTGCTTAACCTACTAACAAAAGAGGTTAGACCGCTTAGTGCCGAAATCGCTCGAGATGCGCAAAGTTTGTCCAGATTGACCCCCCAGTCTCTTACCGAGTCCAAAAGACTGCCTGTGGTAAAAGTTCAACTTCACAAAATGGTGCAACCATTCAAGAGCTTTGCGCTTACCACATTCGCCTGGTGGCTCGGAGTTGCTGTCGCAATTCCAAATCAAGGCCTAGAACAAGCAATGATTGCTGCTCTGGTCTACTTCGCTTGCCTTAGCGTCCTGAGGTTTGCTTTGCTAGCATTCAAGCCGGTCTCTATATTTATCGCCCTAGTTGTATTGACCATAGTCGCCCTACTGGCACCGTTCGCTAGTTACTATTTGCTTTACCAGGAACCTCATCTTCCCACGCAATCACCACTTATCGCTGCATACTATGTCACTGGCGGGCTTTCAGTTTTGATCTTTGGATATTCACACATCTTTGACCTTTCTAGAATTGTGCTTGAAGACAGGTTGAAAAAAGTTGTGGAACAGTTCACTAGAGAAAACAAACTCTTCGAGCAAAAGCTCTGGATTGCTCGACATGTTTGGTACACCATGCTTCATGGCTCCGTGCAATCTGCATTGACTGCCGCCTCTATTCGCGCCTCTCATTCAAAGACTCTTAGCGAAGGTGATAGAAAAGCCATACTTCTTGACCTAAAAAGAGCCATGGATGCACTCAGAAATCCAAAGAAGGAGAACATAACTTTGGAGGAGAGTCTGAATGGGCTGCGTGAAACATGGGAGGGAATCTGCCAAATCCATCTAAAAGTGGAACCTTCGGCATCAAGGGCAGTAACCTCGTCGACAGATGCGAGTTTGGTAACAAATGAAATCCTAAAAGAATCGGTCAGCAATGCGGTTAAGCACGGAAGCTCCGATGAAGTCGAAATAACTATTTCATTAGATGGCTCCAGCAATCTCGAAATATTAGTTTCAAGCAACGGTTCAAGGCCTAAGGAAAAGAATAGAAGTGGAATAGGTTCCGTTCTTTTTGAAACTCTGGGCACAGTCAATCAGCTTCGCTGGAACAGCCTAACTAATAAAACTGAACTCTACATTGTTATCCCAGTAGCTTAAAAGAAATCAGCCCACCCAAATTAATGGGTGGGCTGATTTCTTTACTTGAACTAGTTAGTAATAGTCAGGTTTGTAGCTGAGCTAACAGTTCCACCAGCTGTTGTCACGTTGATCTTGCCGGTTGTTGCACCTGCAGGAATCACGAACTTCAGTAGTGTTGCTGTCGCACCAGCGCTGACAGTTACAGAGGTTGAACCGATAGTAACGGTTGCACCAAGTAAGTTAGTTCCCTTTACAGAAACCACTACGCCACTCTTACCAGAAGCTGGTGTGAATGAAGTGATGGTTGGTGATGGAGGCAACACGGTGAATGAAGCTGTGTAAACAGTTCCGCCACCAGTAACTATCTTGATAGCACCTGTTGTTGCTCCAGTAGGAACAACTACAGTCAAGGTGCTTCCGGTGTTAATGACAGGTTTAGCTGTCTTGTTACCACCGAAGACAACGCTGGTTGCCTTCAAGTTGGAACCGGTGATAGTAACGGTCTGACCAACCTTGCCACTAGCGGTAGCAGTAGCCACAACAGGAGCCTGGTAAATTACCTTGCTGCTTGTTACAGTTCCACCAGCGTTAGTTGCGCTAACAGTTGAACCAGATACAACACCAGCTGGAACAGTTACAATCACGCTGTTAGCAGTAAGGATGGTGAATGAAGCATTCACACTGCCGATAGTGATCGCACTTGCTGAAGCGATGTTAGTTCCGTTTAGGGTGAAGGTTGAACCAACTTCCTTTACCAATGAAGCTGGCAAGGTGATTGCCGGCTTTGTGGTGGTGGTAGCACTCGAACTGAACGTTGCCGCTGCAGTTGCAGTTCCACCTGAAGTGGTGACCTTGAAGACACCCTTTTGAGCATTTGCAGGAGAAGCGATAGTCGCTCTAGTTCCATCAGCATTTACTGAAAGAACTGTCACGCTCTGGCTTACTGCCTGTGCTGTCTTTGTCGCTGCGGTGTATAGAACAACGCTGGTACCTAGAGCATCATTCAAGTTGGTTCCGACGATGTCAATTGCTTGACCCTTCTTACCGCTTGTAGCTGATACCGAGGTGATGGTAGGAGCTGAACTCTTAGGCTGGGTTACAACAATGTTGATCCAGTCCTGGTGAGTCAGAGCGTTACCTTCAACGTTGGTCTTGATCTGCATGAACAATGGGTTCAACTGGTCAGGGTTGGCTTTAGGGCTTCCTGGGTTTTGAGTTGCGTCCATTGGGTCATCCAGTGCGACAAGAGTCAATGTTACATAACCGTTTGAAACAGTTGCTGTAGTTGACGCCTGGTCTAGTTGACCGTTTGCACCCCACTTGGTTAGACCTGAAACGCTAACACCATTTACTGTGAACTTAGCGTTTGAGCCTGACCATGCGGAACCTAGAGCTAGGTCAACAACGGTTCCGTTTGGCGCAGCTGCGCCAGTCTTGGCGTTAGTTACGCTGTAACGAAGTGTTGTTGTAGTACCAGCTTTTACGTAGTGAGCAAAATAACCGGTGTATACATCGAACCAGTTGCCCAAGCCACCGTCACCCCATACGTGAGTACCGTCGAATGAGTTTCCTGCATTCCAGTCGGCTAGACGTACGTTGTAGACAGTAGGAGCTGGAGCTCCCTGAGGCTGGTAGTAAACAAGGTCAAGAATGTCTAGGACATCCTGGTTACCCTTTTCACCAACAAGTGCCAACTGAGCGAACAAGTGCTTTCCACCCTGTGGGTGCAATACGTTGTTTGCTTGGTATGGGTCAGCTTGTGCAGAGAAGTTGTTGTTCACAACATCGAATGAAACAACACCGTTTGAATCTGTTGTTAGATCGATTGATGTCTGGTCACCAGCACCTGGGAAGTTACTTCCGTTGACAGTTACGTTTGCAGAAGAACCAGAGTATGTCTTACCTAGCAATAGGTGAACTGTCTTGTTGGCGTAAGGTGCGCCATCAGCAGTCACTGTGTATGAAAGGTGAGTTGTAGTTCCAACTGTTACACCACGCTCGAAGTAACGAAGACCGGCGCCGTAGTACTGTGCCCAACCATCGGTGCTTCCAACAGCTGCGTTAGTTTCATCGATACCTGTAACGCGTGAAACCACGGTAGGTGTCGGAGCAACAGTAGCTGGTGCGTAGTAGACCATATCAACAACGTCAATTGTGTCTTGAGCCTGGCTAGTTACCCATGCGGCGATCTGAGTACGAAGGTCTTTACCTGTAGGCAAGACGTTCAAAACAGAACCTGGGTTGTTAGCAGCATCAGCAGCAATGTCACTGTTAACTAGATCGAATGAAACTAGACCCTGTGAGTTTGTGACACCGGTAACAGTAACTTCGTTACCTGTTGAAGCAACTCCACCGACGTTCACCTTTGCAGATGAGCCAGAGTATGCCTTGCCCATTACAAAAGTAACTTGGACGTTAGCTAGCGGGCTGCCGTCTGCAGAGTTGTTAACAACGTAGGTTAGGTGCTGAGTTGAACCAACTGGAACCTGCTTGGTTAGAGCGCGAACTCCACCGCGGTACCAGTCGTGAGCAACAGACCAGTCCTGCTCTGCACCAGTGTTCTCCACTGAGTTAGTAGCGTCAATTCCAGCTAGACGTACAGTTGCGTTTCCAGAGAAAGCAGTTGGTGATCCACCGCCTGAATTTCCACCAGATCCACCAGCTGCTAGAGCAGCACCAGTTGCACCGTTGAACGCGATGTCATCGATGTACCAAACAGAAGGTGTCTTGTCAGCACAACCAGCAGTTGCTGGGTTGAAATCCGGGAAGATGCTTGCTTTGTTGAAGTCAACAGCTGTGTCATATCCACTCAAGTCGAAACTTAGTGTCTGCCAACCAGCGGTGGTGGTTAATGTCTTTTGAACATTTGCCCCTCCGGTTACGCTACTCTCAAGTTTCAAAGTAATTGAACCACCAGCAATAGGGGAATACACATTTGCTGTGACTGTTGTTTTTCCTGCTGAAACCAATGATTCTTTTAGCCCTCTAGTTAGGAAGGTAGCACCAGACCAGCATGCTCCAGCGCTAGAAAGCTTTAGAGCGGAAGTCGAGTCTGCTGATCCTCCAGCAGGTGCGTCATTTACTTTTGAAGAAATTGTTCCACCAAAATCAGCGGCACCGCCAGCCAAATAACCTGAAGTGTCATTTGATTCGAAGTTAACTAAAACTGTTGGAGTAGTTCTAGGAGTAACAACGTCAGCCTTGGTTGCACCAGGGAATGAAATGTTATCGAAGTACCAAACGGTTTCAGTTTTATCAGCGGACCAAGCACAACCTGCGCCACCGATGTTTGGCATAAGTGAGGCTTTGAAATATTTTTGTGCATCATTGAATGAGTCGCTGAAGTCAAAGGTCAGAGTCTGCCAACCAGCGCCATTCACATGAAGGGTCTTCTCTGCAACAGCAGTTCCCTCTAGCTTCAAGTCAACACATCTATCTGTTGAATCTGGTGAGTAAACAGATAGGGTCGCAGTCTTATCTGCGGATGAAATCAAGCTTGATCCAGAATCTAAAGTTAGGAAAGTTGTTCCGGACCAAAGCGCGCCTTGATTGTCTTGCGCCATAGCTACGCCAGAAGTGAATCCGGCTCCAGCTGGGGCCGAAGAGGTTGTAGTGGTCACAGCGCCGTCGTAATCAACGAAGCTATAGCCTGATGTGTCATTGCTCTCAAATGTTACGTTTACCGGAGCCGATGATGCATGAGCTGCCGGTAGAGCAACGAATGAGGAACCGATAACCAAGAGTGATGTCGCGATAGACATCAATCTAGAATTTTTGAGGTTCATCCCTGTACCTTTCAGTATTTATGAGACGCTACCTAGGTAGGATCCGTAGGTAACGGTAAAGCACGCCATATGTATGGCTTGCTTAGACTTTATGCCTGAAATCGCTTTCAAGAAACCGCTTTCACTGAGTCTTTACTAATTCGTTATGTAAGCGTTTTCCGCTAATTTATGCGGGTTTCAGGTTCAAATTACCTAGAAAACAGGGCAAAAAAGCCCCTTATTGTGGCTGCCCGCCATACGCTCTTAGGGCTATAAACAAGCCTCCAAAGGCCGCCATGGACCGCTAGATTCAAGTAACTGGCCATGGGTTTGGTTCTTGTGGGGTTGTTTAGCTGGCTCAGAAGCAAAGCAGCGCTTAAATCAACTGCTTTCTTGGTTTCAAAGGGTTTAAGGCCAAAAGCCGGCGCTCCTTTATATGTTGCCTTCAGTATCTTCTTACTCAGTACCGAGTAGGTCTTAGCAGGGGGTGAAACCAGGTAGGCGACTCCCCTGTCAGCATAGATCTGCTCGTATGCCATCCAACGCTGAACCCTTTTAGCCAAGGCATATGAAGGTCCTTGCATCGATGAGGTTGAATCTATGACAACTAAACTCTCCCCTTTATCATCTTGAAACACCTCTGGGTTATTTGCTCTCAAGCCAAAGAAAAGGTCCCTGAGTTTAGTCAAGAACGTGCGTTTGAAATATCTTGCCTTTATATCTGCCAAAACCTCTAAGGAAACACCATACGAATCAGTTGGTGTGGCCAACCAAGTTAGGAAAACCCTGCTTTTAGGCAGGTTCACAGTTAATACCCTTGCTAAGCAATGTTGAACCGCTTGAACCTCAATATGTTTCACACCTGGGGCATATGCATAACTACCAAGAACCAGTCTTCTAGTTTCTGTCCTAGCCAGAGACGAAAGCCAGCCAGCTATCGCAAGATAATCTTCAACCAAATCTAAACCTGCTACTTCAGCGAGTTCGGAATCAGTAAGCTCTTGAATATTTTTTGTAGTTCTCGATTTCAGAACTGGAACATAGAGAGTTCCGGAGGAAGATCTTGCTCTTTGAATAAGCTCCAACCAAAGTTCTTTACGATTCCTCGCAACAATTGCGGTTGCCCCACCCCAATCGAGCCAAGTTCTAGCTGGTGAATATTCAGCACCACCGGCAAGAGCGATTAGCAAATCGTTCTTGATATTTTCATTAGACAGATCCTCTAATACTGATAACACTTCTGGTTCGGCTAGATGCTGCTGAACTTCCCGAGCGGTATCAGGAACAATAAATGTGGTAACCCCTGTTCCACGGACCACAACTGTTGAAACTAAATCTTTGTTTAAGCGCCAGGCATCTTTTATTTCTTCAATCAGCAACGCATTGTTTGAGCTCATAACAGATTTCTCAAACATAGCCAAACCGGCGCTAGCGACAGATAGAGCAGCCTGGTCATTGGCTAATTCAGCTTTAGCTGTTTCACGAAATGCAATTAGATAATCATCACGCCAAGACTTTAAGCTCTCAACTTTGCTTTTAGCTCGGTTATTGGCTTTAAGTGACTCTAGGATTACCTGCCTGCCTAAAGCAGTGCTACCTATTTGATTGCCTTTGTCATCGACGAACTTAAAGATCATTTGTTCTTCTTTCGTTGCCACAACCAGCTATGCCAGAGAACAACCATTGGAACAATGCCTTCAACGGCAATTCCAATCCGCTCGCCAAGACCAGTAATTGAGTTGTTGTGAGAACCCCAAAGACTTATAAACCAGATGCAGGTTGCAAGCAAGATCAAAGTCTCGATTATGGCAGCTTTTGGCCGAAGTAGGGGTGGAACATTCGTTCCTTTTCGCATAGACAGCGCTGGCCAGATGGCAAGCAGAGCAAATGAAGCAATGGCAAAAATTCTATGTGGGATGGAGTGACCAGTCTGGCTAGGTGTAGTGAAGACGGTTAGTCCAACTGTTGTGAAAGCTGATAAAAGTATGGCGATGCGCCCTGGCGTAGCCAACGCCTTTGAAAAGTGGCTTACCACAACATCACATAAGGCACCGAAAAGAAAAACAGCCGAAATAAAAAGTTGAACAGGTGAATCATTGGCCGCAAGATCACTGATGGTGTGGACCATGCCGTCATACCCGGGCCAGAGTAGTGCACCGATTGTGTAACCGAGGAAGGTAACTAACGGACCTAAAGTTATTGCCCAGAGAGCAGGCGCTTCAATCTTCCCTACCGGCTTCAAGTTACCCCTTTGGCTTGGCGAAAGGAGCTTTAAGTGTTGGGATTATTTTGGCTCTGTTGATATAGAAATACACCAAAGCAATAACTAGGTGAACCGCACCAAGGACGTTTCTAAAAGCCTCATCTGGAACGATGCTCACAAGGAATAAACCGAGCATCAACAATGATGATCCCATACTCCAACGAAGTGTCAACAAAATTGCAACACCGAGAAGAGTCTGCGCAGTGGTTAGCCAAAGCTCTTCAGCGCTTCGACCAGTGACCGGTAGTGCTGCATTGGCCCCACCACCAATTACATATGCGATTGGCATAGAACCTGCCAAAAGTGTCCATTGGTTTAGTTTGCTAGAAATCAGAATTGCAAGGGCCGCAGCTTCTTTACCTCTTGCTGCAAAGAGGAATGCCAGAGTGAACTCGGGTGCTTCAGAGGCAATCGGAGCCAACCACTGGACCAGGATGTATTCATCGATGTGAAGCGATTTACCAGCTTCAATCAGGCTGTCACCAAAAGGATGAGCACACATGAAAATAACACTTGCTGCAACTGCTAAAAATGTGATGATGAAGATTCTTCTAGCAATCTTTGGAAGCGCACCAACATATGCAGCAGTACCTTCAAGTTCTGGTTCTTCTCTAGACGAACCTGAAACTCGCCAAAGATAAATAACGTAAATCACTACTAGCAAAATTCCGATAAGCAGATGCATGGATGCGGCTACCGGAACAATTAGCATCACGATTGAACCAAAAATTAGAAAACCAAGATCGGCTCTTGAGTCTTCTTCAAGCTCAATTCCAAATTTCTTTTTGCCGCCCTCTTTTCGAGCTTTCACTGCACGAACTGAAGCATAGGCAATCAGGGCAACAACCGGCCAACCGAAACCTTGAACAATACGGTTAGCGCCGGTTAGGTTAGCTGTTGCATAAGGGATCATGTTCGGGTCTTTACCCGCTGCCCAACTGAAATAAATAGAAACAACATACTCAGGAAGAATGGCAACTAAAGCCAAAATGCTAACTGCCAGACCACCGGAGAGATCTACTTCAGCGGCTTCACCAATCCAGCCAAGGATGAAAGCGGCTGCAACGATAGCAAGACCATAAGCCAAAAGCCCAAACATCGGGTCGGCATGCAAGCCTGCATTCACTCTCAAATACACTGCAGGAACACAGGCTGCCAGAGCAATCAAGAACGGTAGGACAAGCTTTAGCCAGTAGCCAGCACCGGTGTTGAACTTAACTGCGTCTTGGGTCAACTTCTTTTCCTAACTAAATGCTTGGATCTGGAATCATTACGTATTTGGTTTCAAGATATTCATGAATACCTTCAAGGCCACCCTCGCGACCTAAACCTGATTGTTTCACACCACCGAAAGGAGCTGCAGCATTAGAAACCAGACCGGTGTTCAAACCTGTCATACCGGTGTCCAGTCTCTCAATAAGTCGAAGACCGCGCTTGAAATCCTGTGTATAGGCATAAGAAACCAACCCATACTCGGTGTCATTTGCCAGAGCGATTGCTTCATCTTCAGTCTTGAATCGAACAATTGGAGCCACTGGGCCAAAGATTTCTTCTTTCAAAATAGTTGAACCTGGCTTCACATCACTTAGCACTGTTGGTTGGAAGAAGTAACCTTCACCATCAACCGCAGAACCACCGGTGACAATCTTTCCACCTTCGTTAGTAGTTGAATCAACCAAACGCTTTAGGTTGGCTCTTGCCTTCTCGTTGATGACTGGACCAATCTTCGTTTCCGGATCAACACCGCGTCCTAGAGGCATAGCTTCCATTTGAGCGGCTAGCTTCTGAGCGAATTCATCAGCCAAAGACTCATGAACAATAAATCTGTTAGCAGCGGTGCAAGCCTGACCAATGTTGCGAAGCTTGGCTAGCATCGCACCGGTAACAGCAGCATCGATATCTGCATCTTCAAAGACTAGGAACGGTGCGTTGCCACCTAACTCCATAGATGTTCTTAGAACTTGTTTAGCTGACTGCTCAAGTAATCTCACACCAACAGCAGTTGAACCAGTGAAGGTAATCTTTCTCAATCTTGGATCAGCAATAATCGGTGCACTTGTTTGCGCCGAAGTGCTTGTCGTAATTACGTTCACAACACCTTTAGGTAATCCCGCTTCTTCAAGGGTTGCAACCAACAAAAGCGTAGTTAGCGGAGTTAGCTCAGCGGGTTTAACCACCATGGTGCAACCTGCAGCAATCGCAGGTCCAATCTTTCTTGTTGCCATTGCTAGAGGGAAATTCCAAGGAGTAATAGCAAAAGCAGGACCTACTGGTCTCTGGGTTACCAACATTCTTCCCGTACCCTCAGGTGAATAACCATATCTTCCAGAGATGCGCACAGCTTCTTCAGAGAACCAGCGAAGGAATTCATTACCGTAGGTAACCTCGCCTCTAGCTTCAGCAATTGGCTTACCCATCTCCAAAGAAATTAGCATTGCGAACTCTTCAGTTCTTGCTTTAACTAATTCAAAAGTTCTACGGAGAATCTCTGCTCGTTCTCGCGGAGCAGTCTTAGCCCAAGACTCTTGAGCATCAGAAGCTGCGGTTAGAGCCAGCAAGCCATCGACTTCATTAGCGTTAGCGATAACCGCTAAAACCTTACCGGTAGCTGGATCTTCAACCTCAATAGTTCCTTGTCCATGACCATCAACCCATGCACCATTGATATAAAGCTTGGTTGGAACCTTAGCTAAAAGGTCTTGCTCGGTTAGCGACATTGCTACCTTCCCTAATTACTTGTCTTTGGAACTTCAGCTGAAAGCTTGTCACCACATCGATATATACCTGTGGCCAGGTTATCGATTGCCTCTTTAGCGGTGTCGTTTACCTGGCCTATAGCTGCAATCGAGAAAGTCAAGTTGGTTCCGTCTTTAGCAGTGATCAAACCGGCGAGAGAATACTCGTGACGTGTCCAACCAGTCTTAGCAACGATGTGACCATCGGCATCAACGTTGTCACCGGTGAAACGCTTTTCTAGAGAACCTGATTCACCAGAGATAGGTAACCCCTGCTTGATGACAGACAGATTGCCATCACCGTTCAGAATCTTTTTTAGTAGGGCGTTAATAAAAGTTGCTGAAACTTGGTTTTCCTCGTTCTCCCCAGAACCGTCTTTGAGAAGCAAACCAGTGGTGTTTAATCCAGATCTGGTTAGAGCCGCTTTGATAGCGGCATCTATTGAACTGAATGAACCGTCGTAACCTAACTGTTTCGAAACTAAACGAGCAAGAAATTCTGCCTCAGTGTTATCGCTTACTTGAAGCATGTGGGTAATCCACTTGCTGATAGGTTGCGATTGAACCACACCGATTTGGAGCAGGTTAGTTCCAGCTGTGGCTTGAGTGATTGTTGCATTGGTTGCCAAAGCACCGATGGCTTTCTTCAAAGCAGTTCCAGCCCGACCAACCGGATCTAGGCTTCTTGCAGATGTCTCTCTGGTTGGGTTATCGCGGTCACCATCAACCTGCAATGCAGTTACCAAAGATTGGTATCCTAAGGTTCGCTCAGATTCAGGCACACCTGATTCCCAAGTTGGACCAGTGAAATATGTCGAATCTAAAACAATAGATGTAATGGGTGTTGCTCTAGCCCATGAATTTATTTGAACTGCAAGATCGCTAAGTTTTGGAGCCCCAACATAAACGCTTTCCTTGCCAACACCGACTCGTGACAGAGTTGGGTCACCGGCACCCATGAACACAATCTGACCAGGGTGATCCAAATCAGCAAAAACTTTAGTTTGAACTCTGTAATTAGGCCCTAGCACCTGAAGAGCAGCAGCTGCGGTTAGAAGCTTCATAACTGAAGCTGTTTGAGCTGGGGTGTCACCTTGAATATCAAAGAGCACTTCATTGGTAGCTGGGTTTATGACCTGAGCGTGCAAGCCAACTAGACGTTTATCTGCCGCAAGATCGGCCACAGAACAATTCCTGCCTTCAGCCGTTGGAGTCACCGTTGGGCTATCAGTTGGAGTGTTTGAAGCGGTTGGATTTGTAGTTGAAGATCCCCCTGCAGATAACGTGAAGCCACCAATGATTAAGACAAGAAGCAGCAGTCCAGAAGCTGCGCCGATAGCTATCTGACGAAGGTAGTTCAGCGGTGAGTTAGGTGTAGACATTTCTGCTCCGAACGGGTCTAATACTCCCAATTTTACTTCCTTTACCGCCTGATAGAGTGGGCTCATGCGTAAGTTATCCATTTCAGCCTTTATTTGCTTCAGTTTGCTGGCTTTAAGCTCACCTGCTTACGCTCACAACCAACTTATTGACACCTACCCAACCGATGGTTCCACTGTTGAAGCCGGTGCAGTCAATGTTGATCTCACCTTCGAAGAAGCACCATTAGAGCTGCCCTTTGGTGAAGGAAACCTAATAGCTGTTGCTAAGGCAGAAACCGGGGAACAACTTGGTGCTGCCTGTGCTTATACGAGCGACAATCACCTAACCACTACCCTTCACCTTTCAGAACCTGGTAAATACAAAGTCTTATGGCGTCAAGTTTCAGATGATGGTCACGTGGTTTCAGGTGAATTCACCTTCACGCTGGTCAACAACAGTAACTACACAACAGATAAACCCGGCAACGAATGCATTGATTCAAACGGCAATGAGCTTGATGTTAAAAAGCAAGATTTGCTTTCAAAAACAGACACCCAGAATCACGGTTTTGAAACTGGTTTAGTTTGGGGTGCTGTGTTTATTATTTTGGGCAGCCTTGTTGGCTCAGTTCTGATTAGACGTCGTCAAAAATAATCAGGAGTTAGGTCGAACAAGTTTGTCGACATCGCCCAAGATTGCATCAAACTCGGCTTCAGTCATCAAGTGCAATTTCAAAACAACTTCTTTAACTGTGCTGTTCTCAGCTAAAGCTGTTTGAGCAACCAGGGTGGCATTCTCGTAGCCGAGCATAGGTGAGAGCGCGGTTACTGTTCCAATTGAGTACTCAACATCTTTACGCATCTTGTCAACGTTCGCTGTTATGCCATCAATGCATTTATCGGCAAGGGTGTAACAACCTTGACGAAGATAAATGATGCTCATCATTAAAGCCCTTGCAATGATAGGTTCAAAAGCATTCAACTGCAGTTGACCTGCTTCACATGCCATGGTGACAGTCATGTCATTACCAATAACCGAGAAAGCAATTTGATTCACAACTTCTGGAATAACAGGGTTGACTTTACC
The DNA here is from genome assembly GCA_903922825.1 of uncultured Micrococcales bacterium. Classification (GTDB taxonomy): domain Bacteria; phylum Actinomycetota; class Actinomycetes; order Actinomycetales; family Microbacteriaceae; genus Rhodoluna. The sequence continues at coordinate 20,180 of CAIXVE010000091.1, forward strand.
TGGCATGATTGAAGATCCCGCCTGACGAGCAGGCAACGTTATCTCACCAAAGCCAGCTCTAGGACCTGATGAAAGTAAACGAAGATCATTTGCTTCTTTAGAAAGCTTCACAGCAACTCGCTTTAGAACACCAGAAACCAAAACAAATACTCCGGTGTCTTGTGTGGCCTCAACCATGTCACCAGCAACTACGAATTGCCAACCAGCTAGTTCAGAAAGATGACGACAAGCGGCATCGGCATACCCTTGAGGCGCATTCAATTGAGTACCAATAGCAGTCCCGCCCAAGTTGATTTCACTAAGCAAAGGAATAACTTCAGCTAAGCGTTGTTCGTCTTCTTGAGTCATTCGAGCAAAAGTTGCAAACTCTTGACCCAGAGTCATAGGAACTGCATCTTGAAGTTGGGTTCGACCCATCTTGATTACATCCTTGAACTCAACTGCTTTGCGAGTATAGGAAGCGCGAAGATATTCCATAGCCTTCATCAGTTCTCTAATCTCAATAATTAGCGCAACCTTCAAAGCTGTTGGATAAACATCGTTAGTCGACTGAGACATGTTCACATGATTCAGTGGGTGAATCTTGTCATAGTCGCCTTTTTCAAAACCAGCCAACTCTAATGCTCGATTAGCAATAACTTCATTGGCATTCATGTTGGTGCTAGTTCCAGCACCACCTTGAATAGCATCAACAATAAATTCTTTATCAAACTTGCCAGCGGCAACTTCATGACAAGCAGCAATGATTGCGCTTGCAATCTCGTTATCTAGTTCGCCAACTTCTTGATTGGCTTTGGCTGCAGCTTCTTTAACAATCGCTAAAGCTTTGATAAGTGATCGGTAGTGACCGATAGGAACACCGGTGATAGCAAAGTTCTCTGCTGCTCTGGCGGAATGCACCCCCCAATAAGCGGTAGCAGGTATCTCGTAATTACCGAGCAGGTCGTGTTCAAGCCTCATTGCTGACATGGTTTAAGTGTGCCACTTAATCGTTAGTTTCCTAACCAAACACAAAGAGCCCAGACAACAATGTCTGATGTTTCACAAGCACTGGGCATAAGACAAGCTGAACTTGTGACCAGGCTCCACAGGGCTAAGGTAGCAATAGCTATTTCCGCATTTTAGGTATGCGCGAAAACAGAATCACAAACTAGCCGACCTCTTCGAAAACAAATCTCCTTCTTCGAACTCTGGATCTTTTACGATTTGGGCAAATTCACTCATGTACGTTTTATGAACGATGACTCTTGTACGCCTATCCAATTGCTGATGAAACTCTGGCCGAATTGAACCGTAAACTAATATAGCTTTGGGAGATAGGCGGTCCACAATTTCATTCAATCCGCCTTCAAAAATTGCTCTCAGTTTCAAGTCTCTGTAATTTCCTAGCGCCCCGACTGCGACTACGCTGTGCTTCTGTAGGCCTTCTAACACGAAGTCTAGATCGCTGATAGAAATCCATCTCAGAGTAGGAATGACTTTGAATTGCCTCAATTGGTAATACACGCCTATAGACCGAGATAAGTGGGTTCGCTGGATTCGGAGCCACTCAGGCATCTCTTCAAGCAAACTAATGTCCGGCGTGAGAATTACTGGGAATGGACTGAAAGGTTCCAAGAACTTATTAGGCTGCTGCAAAACTGACCTAAATTGCGTGTCGTTTACAAAAAAATGTAAACCTGTTTCTTTTACATTTTGAGCTCTGCCGCGCTGATTGAAAGCGATAATTTTATTTGGTATTTCCAGTTCTTGAACTGGTTCAAGAACTGGAATTTGATTAACGTCTGAAACGTCATGTCCCAACGGATACCACGCTGGGACACCTCCAAAAAAGACTATGTCTAGTGCGCTTTCAAAATTAGTTCTAATTCTTCAAACCGTCTTTCTGGCCAAGGAATTTGATTTTTCTTGTGACGTAGTATTTTTGATTTATGTCATCTTCGAAATCACTATCTACAAGAGGCAGATCCTCGAGGCTGAGCGTGCGTAAATAGTGAACTTGGAGTGTTGGAAGATTCATGTCGCTTTTAGAAACATATAAAATGCCTTCTTCAGTTGATAAGGCAATTGCTGTTTCAGATTTGTAATTGAGGTTCTGAGCACCGTCAATCTCTCCTATAACAAGGTCTGAGACGACAGCAATGGACTGGATTTCTGAATCCGCATATTTCTTGTAAACGTAACCCTTAATAAAGCACTCTTCAAGAACTCCGATTTCGACTTGCGAGATTCGTAAATGACTCAAGTCCACAAAGTCCTCTTCAAGTTGAACCTCTTCCGAAATTGCTTCTACGGCTATTACAACTTGGTCCGTTGCAACATAGACAAGCGGAGCAGTGAGGTGATGCCAAAGAGCTGGCCCGGATACATTTCTGAATCGATGACCAATAAGCGACTCGAGCAAGGTGCTCTCTTCTTGCGTAAACATTCTTTCCATGTGCTTTCCTAACTAATCCTTTGCCCAACCAGTAGGTTCAAAATGAATTTTGTACCTTATACCGTTTGCACCTTTTAATTTAATATTCACAGCTGGACTACCGCTAGACGAGGTCGGTCTGTAAAAAACTGTTGAGCCATCCTTGAAAATGGATATGTACCCACCTTGTTTCTCCGAGACTTCTCCTCCGGCACCCAGATCCTTAAAGAATTGTTTCGCAGTTTCATCTGGATTGTCTGAAACTATAGTTCGTGACTTACCGTGTCCAGTTACACCGAATTTATTAGCCTTGGCACTAAAGCCATATTTGTTTTTCTTGCTCTGAATATTTGAATGCAATGTCGGGCTATTCCTGTAGCCGCCCCCTGGACCTGAGCCCATATATCTGCCTATCTAATGTATAACAATTTGATACCATTAGTTTAGCATCCATTCGGGAACACTCCCAGAGAGTCGCTTTAGCCACCGGTATCCGATTTAAGGCTTTTTATTGGGCTTCTGTCCCAGTAATACCAATAGTTGATTGAATAACTGGCGCCATCTTCTTGTGAAGAGCCTCATAGAACATTGATAGCGGGAATTCATCATCCATAATCTGGTCGGTAAGTTCACCAGTTGTTCCAGTTAATGGAATCTCCCTTTTAGCCCACTTTGATGCCTGGTGCGGAGCCAAATACTGGCTAACCAAATCGTAGGCTGCTAACCAGTGAACAACCTTAGGCCGATCAATTGAACGCCAGTAAAGCTCATTTATTTCATCTGATAACGCAACCACCGCATCTGGTAATTCATCCCAGTCAATAGATAAGGCTGTGTCCGTCCAGTGCAGAACCTTCTGCTGGTGAAGGTAAGCAAAAAGTAATTGACCTGCAACAGAGTCATAGTTGCGTTTTCTGTTACCAGATAGCGGGAACCTGAAGATGCGGTCAAACAGAACCGCATACTGAACTAGTTGAGCATGTTTTCTGGTTATCTCATCAGTGTCTTTGGCTCTAACTAGTTTTACTGATTCTCTAAAGGCCGTCAGGTCGCAACGTAACTCTTCTAAACCATAGAGGTGAAACGGCATACGCTGTTTGATCATGAATGGATCAAACGGAAGATCCCCACGCATGTGTGTTCTATCGTGAATCAAATCCCACATCACATAAGTTTCTTCAGCTAGTTTTTGGTTCTCAATAAGTTCAATGGCACCTGCCGGTAATTTCAGGTGGGTTATTTCAGCTGCTGCTTTAACTACTTTCCTAAAGCGAGCCGCTTCCCTATCGGCAAAGATGGCACCCCAGGTAAAGACAGGTAGTGCTGGTGCGCTACCTTCTGGTGAACCGGCTTTGACTCTTGGGGTTACCGCAACTGATTCAGGAAACAACACTGCTGAGTTGGTGACATAACCAGGTGTGAAATCAATAAACCGGATTGGAACGAAGGCTTTGTTGTTGTAATCGGTTGCTTCCAATGCTGCAACATATTCGGGCCAAATAACTTCTAAGACGACTGCTTCAACGAAACGATCGGTTGAACCATTCTGGGTATACATAGGAAAAACAACTACGTGAGCCAAACCATCTATCCTGTGCTGTTCCGGATGGAAGGCATCTAGAGAGTCATAGAAATCAGGAACAGTAAAGCCGTTATCCGACCACTTCTCAAAATCATCAGCACAAGCCAAAAGATATTCACTGTCATGGGTAATCTGCTTAGCTAGCTCTCTAAGCGAGCCAACAATGCCTGAGACTGCGATAGCACAAATCTTGTGAACAGATTTCTCAGGAATAGATCCATCCTGGATTTGGTGTCCTCTAAGCGTTAAAGCTGAAGACTTGATTACTTCCCACTCTTGAGAGGCAGCTAACTCTGTAGCTGAAATCACGGTGTTAATGGTTCCCATGCGAACCTCCTTGTTCACACAGCAGCGCTGTTAAGCCCAGTCTAATCTGAATCATTAGGGTGCGAAAGAGCTCAGTTCTTGGTGATACGCAACAACCTAAAGCCAGTAAAGGTAACCACAACCGCCAGAACGAACCATTGAACCAAAGAGTTCAGGTTTCCGACCAAATAGCTAGTGAAAAGAGCTAAATAAAGAAGTATGGCTGTTGGCCAGTCGTCACCAACCAAGAAATCATAAATGAACTGAACAATAAAGTGCAGCTTTGGAGCTTTAGCCAGCTTTGTTGAAACAGTTTTGCCTGAATCCAAATACTGCTTGTGTCTTTGCTTTAGAACCAGAACTAGCACAAAAGATAAAGCCGCGAAGGTTAGGAATATCGGTAGCAAAGAAAGATCTGAAAGTGTCCAGTAAACACCGGTGCCCTGGGTAACCCAGAAAACACCAAAGGTTGAGATAACCAGACCAACGATAAATTTCATAGCATTTTCAGGAACTTTAGTCAGTGGCTTACGTAAGAAAGCGCCAGCTAAAACCACAACCAAAACGGCAGCCAGTCCGGTCAAAGAGGCAACCAGGATTTTTCCTTGCAAGGCACCAAAAGATAAAACTATGAAAGCAACTTCAATACCTTCAAGTAATACGGCTTTATAGGAAAGAGTGAATGCATACCAGTCCCCAACAAAAGTCTTCTTTGAGGTGGCTTGCTTGATATCGGCTAACTCTCTTTCGAAGATTAGCTCCTCATCATGCAAAGCTTTGAAGCCACTCGATCTCAAGATTGCTTTACGGAGCCATTGCAAACCAAACACTAATGAGAGTAAGCCGACTATTAGATGAAGTAGGTCAACTGGAACCTGAGTTAACAGCGGTCCCAAAGATCCAATGATGATAACCAGAGTCACCATCGCTAAAAGAGCCCCTCTTTGAGCTGACTTCCAGTCCCTACCAATACCGGCAGCCAACACAATAGTTAACGCTTCCACCGCCTCAACCAGTGAGGCAAGGAAAACAGAAACTATCAGCGCTAAATCATGCATAACTAAAGACTAGTTACTTCTTATCCTTCATCTCATCCAAAATCTTCTTGACCTGGGCAGCAACCTGTTTTTTCATATAGAGCCGAACAAAGACATAGGTTGCGAGAATTTCAAAGATCAAGTTATAGATGGTCTCTGTTATGAGAGATAGTGGATCAGTTAGCTGAGCGAACCATTCCTGAAAAGTCATAGTAATTCCTTTGGTAGTTGAAGTTGAGTACCCGAGCTAGAGAGACTCTGGCCTAGCGGGAATACCATTATTGGCTAAAGTTACAGCTTTATCTTGAATTGACCATATCTTCGGTGTTTTGGAGCCACCTAGCAGAATCGAACTGCTGACCTGCTCTTTACGAGGGAGCTGCTCTACCAACTGAGCTAAGGTGGCCTATACCACTGGTGTTTCTACCTAGATTTTATAACCATAGACTCAAATGTATGAGCTCAATAGAATTCCACAACCTGCGTAAGGTTTATAAAGACCTGGTCGCAGTATCTGATTTATCGGTAACCCTTGAAGCTGGACGAATTACCGGTTTCCTAGGACCTAACGGTGCTGGTAAGAGCACCGCACTCAAATGCCTTTTAGGCTTAGCCAAACCAACCAGCGGAACCTGCTTACTAAACGGTAAAGAGTATTCAGATCTAGACCACCCAGGCAAAGTTGTTGGTGCTGTCTTAGACTCCTCTGGCTTCAACCAGGCTCTAACCGCTAGACAAAACCTAAAGATCATTTGTGCAGCTAATGATATTGATGATTCAAAGATTGACTCTTTGCTAGAGCTTGTTGAGCTTGGTGCAGTTGGCAATAAGAGAACTAGAGGTTTCTCTATGGGTATGAAACAAAGACTTGCTCTGGCTGCTGCACTTATTGCCGACCCGGAGATTCTAGTTTTAGACGAACCAGCTAATGGTTTAGACCCGATAGGTATTGCCTGGCTTCGAGATCTTCTAAGAAGTCTTGCTAAGCAGGGTAAAACAATTCTTGTTTCATCACACCAGCTAGCAGAGATGCAGCACACCGTTGATGATGTTGTGATTATCAACCAAGGTGAGATTATTGCCGCTGGTCCTTTGAAGAAAATTATTGGAAGAAAATCTCTTGAAGAGGCCTTCCTAGCTCTAGTTAGGAAGAACTAATGAGATTTATCAAAGCTGAAGTATTGAAACTTCTATACGCAAGACGAAACTACGGGATTCTTCTTGGAGCCATGGCTCTATCTTCTATCGGAACAGGTTTCACACCTTATGCCCTCAACCGAATGAAAGGTGTTCTAGTTAGCCCGCTAACTCAGACCGCCGCAGTTGACAGTGTTTATTCAAAAGCCCTCGGTGCATACATCCTTGTTGTGATCTTGGGTGTTCTTGTGGTGACCAGCGAATTTAACCAAAAGACCGCTATTGCAACATACCTAGCTGCCCCTAAGCGTTACCAACCGCTAGTTGCCAAGATTCTGGTTGCCTCGGTTGCCGGCGCAATCATGAACCTACTAGCAACACTGGTAGGTATGGGTGTTGCTGCCTATGCACTGTCCTTCTATCCAGAAGCTGTTGCACCATCTTCATCGATCTGGCTCAGCGATTCGCTGATTGCAATGCTAACCGGAGCAATTATCGCCATCATCGGTGTTGGTATCGGAAGTCTCATTCGTAATCAGAGTTTGGCTGTTACAGTTGCGCTTATTTGGTTCTTCATCATCGACCGCCTACTTGCTGTTCTCTTTGTTGAAGTTGGCAAGTGGTTACCTACCGGCTTAATCTCAGGGCTTGAAAACCTTAAGTTCAATTACCAAGGACCAGTTGTCAACGTAAGTGCATCTGACTACCTTGACCCATGGCCGGCAGCAGGACTACTAACTGTTTATGGAATTAGCTTTGTCGTTATCTCACTGCTAACTACGACCAGAAGAGATATCGACTAACAAGTCTTTTCTTTAGCTGGAAGTTTTCCATTCGATAAGAAGTTCTCAACCGTATCGGCAACACATTGGTTAGATGAACCGTAAGCGGTGTGGCCTTCACCTTGATAGGTTAAGAGCCAACCGTGAGCTAAAACATTGTGAGCTACGTTTTGCGCCTGTGAATATGGGGTTGCCGGATCATTTGTTGTTCCGACCACCAAAATTGTTGGTGCACTCTTTGCTGAATAATCCTTAGGGCCTGGAACAACCGCGAAAGGCCACTTGTAACAACCAAGCCCGCCATACTGCCAGTATCTTCCAAAGACTGGGCTTATGGCCAGCACTCTTGCATTCTGTTGCAACATAGAAGCTTCACTATCCGATTCTCTAGAATCTAAACAGCTGATGGCCTTGAAAGCCTCATTCTCATTGCTACCAAAAGTCTTGGTTGAATCGTCATAACCGTAATAACTATCTGCTAGCAATAAGAAGATGCGGCCATCCGGTTTGGCTTTACCAATAACATCTTGGAAAGCCTTGGTTAGATACTGCCAGCTATCCTTCGAATACAACGCTGCGAGGATGCCAGTGAAACCGGAGTTGATAGTCAGGGTTCTATTCTTTTCCGAGGTATACATCGCTGTGGTTTCAAGTGGTTTCAGAAACTCATTACCAATTTTGGTCATAGCCTGATCAACAGTTAGTCCAGCAAAAGGGCAACCAGAAACATTGCTAATGCAGTCGGCTAGATATGCCCGCATCGCAGATTGAAAACCAGTTAGTTGATTCAATGAATCTTGAGTTGGTGACACAGTTGGATCAACCACTCCATCTAAAACAAACTTGCCGACTTTCTTTGGAAAGAAACTTGCATAGGTAATTCCAAGAAGAGTTCCATATGAATAACCCAAATAGTTAAGTTTCTTTGAACCAAGCACTGCTCTCAGGATGTCCATATCCTTGGCTGCCGATGAAGTGTCAACGTGCCCTAGCAAACTTCCGGTATAGGTCAAACAGGCTTGGCCAAAAAACTTAATCAGTGTTTTGCTGTAGTTGATGTCCTTCTTCGAACCAAGTTCGAAAGGTGAAGCGTTATAGAGGAAATCTCTAAGTGCACTTGGACTACCTGTGCATTTAATCGGAGTCGAATCACCGACTCCTCTAGGGTCGAAGCCCACCAAGTTGTAAGCGCTTCTGAGCTTAGAAGTTCCTAAAGAAGAAATGTATTTCGTGATCCATTCCTTACCCGAACCGCCAGGTCCTCCTGGATTCATCAACAGGTACGGAGCATTGGTTGGATCAGTTGCAGGATTAACTGCAACAGCAATCTTGATTTGATTAGCCCCAACATTTGACCAATCCAACGGCACGATGATGTCGGCGCATCTGGCCTTCTTGTTCTCTCCTGGACAGTTAGACCAGAGTGGCTTCTGGGAGTAGTAGCCAGCAAGAGTTGAGAACGAGGCTTTATCGTATTTGGCTGCTGAAACAGAATTGTCACTAGTTGGGGTGATCTTCAAAACAACAGAACAAACCAGGGCTACTACCGCTATAGCAACGCTCAATCCAACTATCAGACCGTTTCTTTTCTTCATCTCTTTGCCTTTCTGCGCAACGCGACCGCAAGAGCATCAAATAAAACAATGTCTCTAACGTTTCTATCCATTCGATCCCGAACCTTTTGAATCTCTTCAATTGCGTGAATTGCTTGAGACTGAGAGATGTCTTTTGCCAAGGCAGCTATCTCCGAAGCCAAATCAATGTTGATAAGGCTTTCGCCGGAACCAAGTTGAACAGTTAGAACATCTCTATACAAACCCATAAGATCAACCAGAATTCTGTCTAAACCATCACGCTTAGATCTGGTTGCACGTCTTTTCTGTGCTTCTTCAAGTTTTTTGATTTGCGATCTTGAACTTGGACTTAGCTTGGACTCTGCTGTAATCCCAAGCCTGGTGAGAAGTTCATTTCTCTCCTGCTCATCTAATTCAGCCGTAAGCGCAGCACCATCACTCTCACCTAGTTTGACAAGAGAATCGGAAGCTGCAAGCGCCGAAGGAATGTCAAGAATGCTAAGCACAGCAAGCAGTGCTTGTCTTCGTCTATCTCTCGCTGTGGCGTTGGTGGCCAGTCTTCTAGCCATACCAACATGGCTCTGAGCCTGAGCAGCCGACTGCAAAGCCAAGCCCTGAGGAACCTCATACTTATCAACCAGCAATTGGGCAACAGCTTCGACACTTGGAACTTTAAGTTGAATTCTGCGAACTCTTGATCTGATAGTTGGCAACAGATCTGCTTCACTCGGGGCACAAAGCATCCAAATGGTTCCCTTAGGTGGCTCTTCCAAAGACTTCAACAATAAGTTACTGGTTCTTTCTTGCATACGGTCTGCATCTTCAACAATCATGATTCGATACTTAGCCAACGCGGGCATTTGCATTGATTTGTCGATGAACTCACTCACCTCGTCAATGCTGATTTGAATTCGTTCAGTGTTAAGAACTTGAACGTCAGGATGATTACCAACGCGAACCATTTGACAGGCATTGCATTTCCCGCAGCCACCTTCTGAGCAGACCAGTGCTGCTGCGAAAGCCGTAGCCAACTCCGAGCGACCCGAACCAGGAGGACCCGTGAAAAGCCAAGCATGGTGAACTGATGTTTCTTTATTTAGTTCACGCAGAAGTTCAGTGACGGCTTCAGGTTGTGAAACGACGTCACGAAAAACATTCGGGGCGAGTGTCATAGTAACTCTGATACTGCCTTACGAATCTGAGTTTGCATAGTCTCAATATCTGTTGAGGCATCGATAACTAGAAAACGTTCCGGCTCAGCCTTAGCTAGTTCAAGATATGCACTTCGTGCCTTTTCGAAGAACTCAATCTTTTCTTTCTCGAGTCGATCTGGTTCTGTTCCAGTCTGGTTTCTTCTGTTTCTAGCAACATCGGCTGGAAGGTCAAGTAAAACCGTAAGTTTAGGAAGCAATCCACCGACAGCCCAAAGTGAAAGATTTCTCACCTCTTCTTGGGATAGGTCTCGACCTGCCCCCTGGTAAGCAACTGACGAATCAAAATAACGATCAGTGATAACAATCTCACCACGTTCAAGTGCAGGTCTAATCTTGCTAGCAACATGGTGAGCTCGATCAGCTGCAAACAAGGCTGCTTCAGCTCTTGGTGCTAGATCGCCTTTGTGATGCAAGAGAATCTTTCTTATCTCAACACCAACTTCAGTGCCACCCGGCTCAAGAGTTCTAACCACCGTCTTACCTTGCTCAGTAAGCCAAGACTCTAATAGGTCTGCCTGAGTTGACTTACCAACACCATCAATACCTTCGAAGGAGATGAACAAGCCAGACATTACTTGTCTTTCTTTCTGGTGGTGCCCTTCTTTACAGTCCTAGCCGGAGCAGCCGATCTTCTGGACTTGGAAACCTTAGGGGCTGCCTGACCAGGCTCGAGACCTAGTTTTTCGCGACGAATAGCCAACAACTCAAAAGCTCTTTCAGATGTTAGTTCCTCAAGTGGTTCATCTTTAGGGACTGTTGCGTTGATTGCACCGTCTGTAACATACAAACCAAACTGGCCACTCTTAGCAACCACGTTTGTCTTAGCAGAAGGATCCTCACCGAATTCTTTCAACGGCGTTGCTGCTGTCACGCGACCACGAAGCTTAGGTTGGGCAAGAAGTTCAAGCGCACCTTCAAGAGTTAGATCAAAGATAAGTTCTTCACTGGCAAGTGATCTTGAATCCTTAGCCCGCAAAAGATAAGGACCAAACTTACCATTCTGAGTAGTGATGTCAACACCTTCAGCATCTTGACCAACAACTCTTGGTAGCGATAACAACATCAATGCTGTTTCAAGATTCATAGTTTCAGTGCTCATAGTCTTAAACAAAGATGCGGTCTTAGGCTTTTTGGCATCTGGATCATCGAGAAGAACATATGGACCGTAACGACCATCTTTGAATAGCACGTTATGGCCACTAACTGGATCAATTCCAAGGATTCGATCTGAAATTATTGGAGCTTCAATTAGTTCATGTGCTTTACCAATAGTTAGTTCATCAGGAGCCAGGCCTTCCGGGATGTTGATTATCCTGCGACCGTTCTCATCGGCACCTTCAGCATTAGGTTCGATATAGATTTCAAGATAAGGACCGAACTTACCTGTTCGCAAAGTGATTCCATCACCAAGATCTAGAGAGTTCAAAGCTTTCGCATCAATCTCACCGATGTTCTCAACAACACTGTTAAGCCCAGGGTTACCTTCAGAACCGAAATAGAATTCTTTCAACCATTCGCTTCTGTTTATCTTGCCGTTTGCAATCTCATCGAGGTCTTCTTCCATGCGTGCTGTGAAGGCATAATCAACAAGTCTAGAAACCTTGTCTTCAAGGAATCTCATCACTGTGAAGGCAATCCATTCAGGAACCAACGCCTGGCCTCGCTTGGTCACATAGCCCTTGTTGATGATATTGCTGATAATCGCCGCATAAGTTGAAGGGCGGCCGATGCCGTCCTCTTCCAAGGCCTTTACCAAGCTAGCTTCCGTATAGCGAGGAGGAGGCGAGGTCTGGTGGCTCTTAGCGTTTATCTCTAGAACATTGAGCTTTTGTCCAACTTCCATGTTTGGAAGTTTGCTTTCCTTCTCTTCGTTCTCATCATCTTCGTTTCGAGGCTCATCTTGACTTTCCTCGTAGGCCGCCATGAAGCCTCGGAAGGTTACGACAGTTCCGCTTGCAGTGAATTCGGCTCGGTCGCCATTGGGTAGTGGGAAGACAGCAATCTTTGCGGTGGTGGTTGACACCTTCGCATCTTGCATTTGGCTGGCAACTGTTCTCTTCCAGATCAAATCGTAAAGCTCAAAAGTTCTTCCTAAAAGTTCGCCAGCAAGTTCAGATGGCTTCTTGAAGATCTCTCCTGCAGGACGAATCGCTTCGTGCGCTTCTTGAGCGTTCTTGTTCTTGCCCTGGTAAACACGCGGAGCACTTGCCACATAATCTTCACCAAACATTTCTTTGGCTTGGCTACGAGCGGCGTTTATGGCCTGAGTTGAAAGAGTCGGTGAATCGGTACGCATATATGTGATGTAACCCTGCTGGTAAAGAGACTGGGCAACATCCATGGTCTGCTTTGCAGACATGCGAAGTTTTCTTGACGCTTCCTGTTGCAATGTTGAAGTAGTGAAAGGTGCAGCTGGTCTTCTAGTTGAAGGTTTTGCCTCTACAGAAATAACCTCAACATTTGAACTCGCTGCCTTGATCGCATCTGCCAACGCATTTGCTTTATCTTCATCAAGCAGCATTACTTGAGCAGTTAATTCACCTTTGTCATTGAATGAATCACCGGTTGCAATTCTTTGACCGTTATAGGTAAAAAGTTTTGCTTCAAATTTTGGCTCTGAACCTAGACCTGTTTCGAAAAGACCTTTGATATCGAAGTATGAAGCTGACACGAAAGCCATACGCTCACGCTCACGCTCGACTACTAAGCGAACAGCAGGCGACTGAACACGACCAGCACTAAGTCCTCGCTGGATCTTTATCCAAAGAATGGGTGAAATCTCGTAACCATATAGACGGTCAACAACACGTCGAGTTTCCTGAGCTTCCACCAAGTGATCATCGATAGCACGAGTGTTCTTCACGGCTTCCTGAATCGCCTCTTTGGTGATTTCATGGAACACCATGCGGTGAACCGGAACTTTAGGCTTGAGGACATCCAGCAGGTGCCAAGCTATGGCCTCCCCTTCACGGTCCTCATCTGTTGCTAGGTAAAGCTCGTCGGCATCCTTCAAGGCAGCCTTCAGTTCAGAGACAGTTTTGCTCTTACCAGGTGAAATTGCGTAATAAGGCTTGAAGTCGTCCTCAACGTCAATGGCAAAACGGCCAATCGTGCTTTTCTTCTTAAGTTCAGGCGGAAGGTCCTTCAAGTCGATGAGATCACGGATGTGACCGACGGAGGCCAGGACCTGGAACTCGTCGCCCAAGTACTTAGCAATGGTCTTAGCCTTTGCCGGGGACTCTACGATGACCAGCTTTGAACCTTTAGACACTAACTCTCCTACCTATTCGGACACTACCCCGCCGCAGCGTGAGCATGAACCCTATGAACTATACCCATAAGTTGCCAATACACACCTATATAGATGTCAGAACTGACTATATGGCATGTCTCAACAGTCCCGCCAACTCTTTCAACAATCTTCCCAGCCGTTTCGCAGGGATAGCCGATAGCTAAGCCCCTCAAAACATCCTCCGCTGCTAAAGCGGCGGTGTCAGTTTGGGCCTGTAGCCTGGAAAGTTCGAGACTTTGACTACTAACCACCAAAGTTAGACCCATTATTCCCAAAATCACAAAAATGAGCCCTAAACCCAAAATCGAACCAGATCCCGATTCGCTCATAGCCCAGATTTTCTTGCACATTGACTCTCAACTAGGTCTAGTAATCCAAGTCCTGCCAGAGATCGTTCCTGGCTTAGTTGGACACAAAGCTCGAGGTCCTTGTATTCAACAGCCCAACTTGGTTTTGGGTTCAATACAGACTCCTGAATCAAAGTCTCGATAACAGACTTATCTTCACCCCGCGCTAACGCCCTTGCAGACTCAGCCGCCAACTCAATCAGCCCAATCCTCGAAGACTGGAAAGACAAGACTTGAAGGGCAGTCACAAGAATCAAAACGAAGGTTGGCAAAACAACAGCAAACTCTGCTGTCACTGAGCCAGTTTCATTTCTTAGCTTGACGGCAGGCTCAAAGCCGAACGTATTGTGTCTAAAAGCATCTGCCTTACTTCGTTCGATCTCAGGATTCCTAAAAGTAAACCAGCGAAACCGACGGCTGCCAGCGTGATGATTACGTATTCTGCGGTCGAAGCTCCTGAGTCTTCTAACCAGATTCTCTTTAGCATTTGAATTTCCTTTCATTGAGATCCAAGTATTGAAACCGTCAGCGGAATAACCGCTATCAAGATAAAAGCTGGTAGGACTGCAAAACCTAAAGGTAATAACAGCCTGATATTTAGTTTCTCTATTTTTACTTCTGACCTTGTTGCAGATTCTCTTTGCATTTCTTCTGCACTTGCACGAAGTAATTCACCCACTCTTGCCCCAGTGTGAGTGGCAGTGTGCAACGCTTCAGCGCAGAGCTGAAGCTCATGACGTGTTGGAATTTGATTGAAGATTTCTTTGTAGATTTCTAACGCCTTGTTCTGCGCTTTATGCAGCGAAATACCTCCGCTACAAGCCATCGCAACACCGAGCAGAAAGAAACCAAGATTGTCGTTGGTTGGGGTTGCTTTCTTTATTAATTTCCCGCTAACCAATTTGGCAACAGCGAGCAGCAAACCACCTAACCCAAAACTAATAACCAAGATTTGATTCTTACTAACAGCTTGAACTATATCTAAACCAGTGAGCTGAGCAAGAAACAAAGTAGCTAGCGGTAACCAGAGAACTAATCTGGCACTAGCTTTAGGGCCTGTCTGAGCAACAGCTATTCGTTGTATGGCTCGCTCTCTGTTCAGGTAAATACTGGCAACCTGGTCTATCTCACCTGCCACAGCACTTCCCACATCCTGGGCGACCCGCAAAAGGTAACGGAGGCTTCGATCTTCAGGCAGCCCACCAATGATTTGGATTGCCTTATCGATCGAAACCCCTGATCTGACTAGGCCAGCGAACTTCACTAGAGTCAAAGAATCAGACATAAAGTTCCCTCATTGGTCGGATCTCCATTAGCTTTCTGGTCCCCTGAACTCTTCGAACTTCAAGGACATAGTCAAGGGATGATGCAATCAGTTGGTGAGCAAGGCGGTTATCAATTCCGGCCATTGCAAGTAGTGTCTCTAACCTGGTCACCACATCTTGAGTGCTGTTGGCGTGCAATGTGAAGCCAGCACCTTGGTGACCGGTGTTGAGGGCACCAAGTAATACTTTCAGTTCCTTTCCTCTTGCTTCACCTAACACAATTCGATCTGGTCTCATTCGAAGAGATTGCCTTACTAGTTGTGTAAGACCTATACCACCGTAACCATCTTGATTCCTCGCTCTAGTGAAAAGCGAAATAGCCTTCCCCTGAAGATTGAGTTCTGCTGAATCCTCAATCGTGATAATCCGCTCATTCTGAACCTCAGTAAGCATCGCTCTAAGTAATGTGGTTTTACCAGTGCCTGTTGCTCCAACAATCACAAAGTTCTTTTTCGTTTTAGTTATCTCTAGAAGTTGTGAAAGTTGTTCTCCGGTAATTAAGTTACGGGCTTGGAGTTCCATAAGTGAAAGCTGATTAGAGGGATGCCTTCTGATTGAAATTAGAGTATCGTCGGAACACTCGCCGCCGTGAACACAATGGATTCTCAACTTGCCATACTCTGTTTCAATATTTGATTCACCAAAAGGCATATTTAGATCGAATCGCGTGTTTGTATCAACTAATAATTCCTTCGCGAAGTTCAAAGTTTGATACTCAGATTCAAAGCTAAGAGCTGTTCCTGTTAGCTCACCATTGAGATCAATCAGGATTTCCCGCGTGCCTTCAATCAGAACGTCGGAGACGTTTGAATCTTGGAATAGTTCAAGTGGGTTCACCGAACAAGGATGCGATATGTTGAGTTTCGCCAACAATTCGAGCTCTAAGTCTGTTGAAAACTAGGCCGTTAACGTGCCTGTTAATAAAAGGGGCCCCGGTCTCTGGGGGGAGTGACCGGGGCCGGCGATATATGATTGGGGGAATCAAAATATCGCAGGTCAGCCGAAGCTGACTTGAAAATCATAACAAATTACGAACACCTGGAATAGAGGTTGAGGCAAGTTTCACTGTTAACGTTCAGGGTCGAGTCTGGGTTGTTTTGGACTTGAGGATGATTGTCTTTAGCTCTCAGGTTCGCCTAATACAATCACCAGTATGGACAGTAATTCGGGAAACAGCCTCTATCAGTCGGCACAAAGCGATCGCCTAGCCTTCTGGGCAGATCAGGCCAGAGCACTGCATTGGCATAGGCCTTTCACTAAGACGCTTGACTGGAGCAATGCTCCTTTTGCCACTTGGTTTGAAGACGGTCAGATAAATGCTTCATACAACGCTTTGGATAGACACGTCATTGAGGGTAGAGGGAACCGTATTGCACTCCTATTTGAAGGGGAACCTGGAGACACCCAAACCTACACATATCAAGAATTGCTAGCTGAGACTAAAAAGGCCGCTAACGCGCTTCTAGGTCTAGGTATTCAATCTGGTGATCGTGTTGCCATATACATGCCGATGATTCCAGAAACAGTGATTGCCATTCTTGCGGTTGCTCGAATCGGTGCTGTTCACAGCGTGGTCTTTGGTGGGTTTAGCTCCGATTCGCTTCGTTCAAGAATCAATGATGCTCAAGCAAAACTTGTGATCACTGCAGATGGTGGTTTCCGTAAAGGAAAAGCTTATGGATTAAAAGAAGCGGTGGACCATGCTCTAGCGGATGAGAGCTGCCCAAGCATTGAGAATGTTTTAGTTGTTCAAAGAACCAAACAAGATGTCCTAATGACATCAAAAGATATCTGGTGGCATGATGCTTTAGCTAAAGCAGACCATGAACATATCGCTGTTGGTTTTGATGCAGAGCATCCCCTATTTATTCTCTACACTTCAGGAACCACCGGCAAACCCAAAGGTATTCTGCACACCACCGGCGGCTACCTAACCGGAGTTTCATACACTCATAAAAATGTTTTTGATCTAAAAGCTGAAACTGATGTTTATTGGTGCACGGCTGACGTTGGCTGGATTACTGGGCACAGCTATGTGGTTTATGGCCCGCTAACTAACGGAGCTACTCAGGTTATTTATGAAGGCACTCCTGACTCCCCCAGCTTTGAACGCTGGTGGCAAATAATTGCTAAATATAAAGTGAGTATTTTTTATACCGCTCCGACAGCCATCAGAACCTTTATGAAGATAGGTCGAGAGATAGTTGATGGTCACGACTTGAGCTCACTAAGAGTTCTAGGTTCCGTTGGTGAACCAATCAACCCTGAAGCATGGCATTGGTATCGAGAGGTAGTTGGTGGTGGCCGCTGTGAGATTGTTGACACCTGGTGGCAGACAGAAACCGGTTCAATCATGATCTCCCCTATTCCGGGAGCTTTCAAGACCAAACCTGGTTCAGCTCAACGACCACTGCCCGGTATAACTGTGGGCATTGTTGATGAGAACGGCGTTCCAGTCAAAACAACTCCTAAGGGAAGTGAAGCAGGTTATCTAACCATCGATGAGCCTTGGCCTTCAATGCTCAGAGGTGTTTGGGGGGATCCTGAAAGATTCAAAGAAACCTATTGGGATAGATTCCCAGGTAAATACTTTGCTGGTGATGGCGCTCGCTTTGATGAAGATGGAGACATCTGGCTACTTGGTCGAATCGATGATGTGATCAAAGTTTCAGGTCACCGACTTTCAACCGCTGAAATTGAATCTGCTTTAGTTGAACATCGATGGGTTGCCGAAGCTGCTGTGGTTGGTGCTAAGGATGAAATCACTGAACAGGCAGTGGTTGCTTTTGTTATTCTTCGTCAAGACGCACTTGACGATGCACCTGGTGAAGCAAACATCGCGAAGATTCTTCGAAGCTGGGTTTCAGAAAAGATTGGTGCGATTGCCAGACCAAGGCAGATCATGGTGGTTGCTGAACTACCAAAAACAAGATCTGGCAAAATCATGCGAAGACTTCTCAAAGATGTTGCAGAAGGAAGACCTGTTGGCGATGTCACAACTCTTGCAGACTCATCAGTGATGAAAGCTATTGATGCAAAACTGCATTCAGGTGCAACTGATTAGTTGAACTCAACAATCAGTTCAACTTCCACTGGAGCATCCAGTGGAAGTGATGAAACACCAACAGTGGTTCTAGCATGAAGGCCAGCATCACCGAATACTGCACCTAAGAATTCTGAAGCACCATTATTGATCATTGGGTGACCTGCAAAATCAGGGTCCGATGCAATAAATCCAGTCACCTTGACGATTCTTGTGATTCGATCAAGATCGCCAATTGCAAACTTAACTGCAGCTAAGCAGTTCAATGCAGAAATCTGAGCCAGTTCTTTTGCTCGCTCAGGAGACACCTGTGAAGGTACTTTTCCAGTTTCAGCCAACTTACCCAAGACCATAGGTAATTGACCTGCAGTCATAACTAGGTTTCCGGTTACTACCGCTGGAATATAGGCCGCCACCGGTGGCACTACCTCTGGAAGTGGGTGGCCAAGTTCGACTAGTCTTGCTTCAATTTTTCCAGTCATTTTTACTCCTTAGGGCGCTTCATATAGGCTACAAAACCACCTTCAGGCGTTGGCACAACTTGGACTAATTCCCAGCCCTGAGTGCCCCAATGGTCCAGTATTTGCTTGGGGTTGTGTGGTGGCAGCGGGGTTACAACGTATTCCCAAATGACCATATTCTCAGCATCCTCTCAAAGTTTGAAGGTAACCTAGAGTCTATGTCTAAAAAGGGTAAGCAGTCTAAGCGGGGCGGGTGGGGTACGCTCCTAAGCCTGAGCTCTCTGGCCGGCTTACTGAGCTTTGCCTTGCTGGTCCCTTTCGTTTGGCTTGGTGGCCTTGGGGTTAGCGCAACTGTCTCAATCTTCCAGAACCTTCCAGATTTCATCAAACCGGTTAACGCAGCTGAAGCATCAAACATCTATGCAATCAAAGATGGTAAGCCAGTCCAGGTTGCACGTTTCTTTAACGAAAACCGTATCTCCGTCGCCTACTCAGAGATCTCACCAAACATGGTTAGAGCAGCTGTCGATACTGAAGACCCACGTTTCTACCAGCACGCTGGCGTTGACTGGGTTTCCCTAACTCGTGCAACACTCACCAACATTCTTAAAGGTGGTAGTGGTCCTGGTGGCTCAACCATCACGATGCAGTATGTGAAGAACAACTTGCTTGAAGCCGCTGTTCTCTCTGGCGATCCAGAAGCTATTGCAATGCAAACAGATCGTGCTCACGCATTGCAACGTAAATTCCAAGAGGTTCGTCTAGCGTTAGCTCTTGAAAAGAACTACAGCAAACAAGACATTCTTGCTGGTTACCTAAACCTCTCTTTCTTTGGAACTAACATCAACGGAGTTGAAGCTGCATCTGAGTATTATTACGGTACCCATGCTAAAGATCTAAACGTTCCTCAGGCAGCCATGTTGGCTGCGATGCTTAAAGGTGCTGAAGATTATCGTCCAGATATCAAGGCAAACGCAACTAGAGCTCTTAATAGACGAAACTATGTAATTCAAAACATGGCCGATGCAGGAGATATCACTCAGACAGAAGCCAACCTTTATAAGTCCACTCCAATCAAACTAAACATCACTAAAGTTCCTGTTGGTTGTGAAGCCGATCAGGCAACTGCTTTCTTCTGTGACTATGTGGTTTGGACTATTAGAAACTCACCTGAATTTGGCCCAACTCAAACTGACCGCGAGGCTCTGCTTCGTAAGGGTGGACTGGATATCTACACCACCATGGACATCAAGTTGCAGCGAGTAGCAGATGCTGCAACTAAGACTTATGTTCCAGTGAACGATCCTAATCACATTGGAGCTTCCGCTGTTTCTGTTCAAGTTGGTACCGGTCGTATTCTGGCTCTTACCGAAAATAGAATCTATGACCAGACCGCTAACAACACCCCTGGTCACACATCCGTAAACTACTCGTCCGATAAGACTTATGGTGGTTCCTCAGGTTTTCAAACCGGTTCGACCTACAAAGTCTTCACCCTAGCCGAATGGCTGAAACAGGGCCATCACCTGATGGATCACGTTGATGGTCGAGTAAAGGAATGGAACGCATCAGATTTCAGTTCCAGATGTGGTTCATTAGTTGGCACATGGGCTCCAAACAATGACCAACCTAATGAACCTAAAGACCTAACGGTTATGAAAGCTTTGGCCCTATCTGTGAATACAGCCTTTGCTAGCATGGCAAGCCAACTTGACCTTTGTGACATCCGTGACACTGCTGCAAGTTTCGGTATTCACCGCGCAGATGGAACCGAACTGGTCTCATACCCGGCTTCTGTTCTAGGTGTGAATGAAGTTGCACCGTTATCAGTGGCAGCTGCTTTCGCAGGTATTGCAAACAAGGGAACTTTCTGCACACCAATTGCAATAGATCGCGTTTTCGTTAGAGAAACTAACTCTGATCTAACAGTTCCTAAAACCATCTGTTCTCAAGCAGTTGACCCAACCGTTGCTGCCGGTATGACCTATGCCATGCAAGGAGTTATCTCAGGTGGAACTGGTGGGGCATCAAGTCCCGGCGATGGTGTTCCGATTGCCGGTAAGACTGGAACAACAGATGCTGGTGTTCACACTTGGATGAGTGGATTCTCAACTAATGTTGCAACCTCTGTTTGGGTGGGTAACGTTTCTGGAAGTGTTTCACTTCGAAAAATTCTTTTGCACGGCTCAAAGGGAAGCACGGTTCGTCACGACATTTGGCGAACCATCATGAAAACTGCTAACAAAGAATATGGTGGTATCGCTTTCGATGCGCCACCACAGACCATGATTGACGCTTCTTATATCACAGTGCCAACAGTAGGAGGACAGGTTCCTGATGTCGCTTCACAAAACATTATTTCTGCAGGTCTAAACGTAGATATCCAAACTGTTCTCGTGCCATCAACAGCTGCAGCTGGAACAGTTGCATATACGATTCCTAAGATGGGAAGTGCTATCCCTAAGGGAAGCACAGTTAAGGTTTATGTTTCAAAAGGTGGGCTAACCAAAGTTCCTGATGTTTATAACATGAGCGTCAACGATGCCACTACCGCGCTAAACAATGCTGGATTCCCTTCAGTTAGCGTTCCTGTGCAATCACAGCATCAGTATTTTGTTCACGATCCAAACGTTCCTGCAGGTAGCGTCGTCGGAACTCTTCCCGCAGCTGGCAAGTCTGTTTCCTCAGCGAACGCCATCTTGCTGATTATCAGTACTGGTCCTTAGGTGCAGTGGTTCCTTTACCTAATCGTTGCCTGCGTTCTTTGGGCAACCCTTATCGAGCGATTCCTATTCACAATTAGATACGACGATGCCTACGTTCTTCCGAAAGGAAGTCCAGAGATAGTCGTATTACACATCTCCGATGTTCACATGGCTGACTGGCAGAGAAGTAAACAAGCGTTTATCAAAGAACTAGCTTGCAAAATTAGGCCTGATTTGGTAGTTAACACAGGTGATAACCTAGGCCACAAAAACGGTGTGAAGCCGGTTCTGGAAAGCTTCAAAGATCTAAATGTTCCTGGAGTGTTTGTTTACGGCTCTAATGATTTGTATGCACCGATGCCTACCAATCCGCTTGGCTACCTCATCAAACCTTCTGAAAGACATCGCGAAAACAAACCAGATTCAGGATTAGATGTTACGGCCCTTACCAATGGCTTCGCGGCTTTAGGTTGGAAAGACCTAAATAATAAAGAATCAGAACTAACCATAAAAGGTGTTCGGATTGGGTTCATCGGAACTGATGACCCGCACGAAGGTAGAGCAGATTTATCATCTATCGCTAGATCTAAGACGAATCTAAATTCAAACGATGTGGTTATAGGTGTCACCCATGCTCCGTATCTCAATGTTTTAGAAGCTTTCAGTGACGTTGATGTTGACCTGCTATTTGCAGGTCACACTCACGGTGGTCAAGTTTGTTGGCCTATTACAGGGCGTGCCTTGGTGACCAACTGTGATCTTCCAACTAAATATGCAAGAGGACTAAATAGCATCACGCTCAAGGGTAAAGAGCTTTTATTAAATGTTTGCGCTGGTTTAGGGCACTCCATATTTGCACCTATGCGTTTTGCCTGTAGACCAGAAGTTAGAGTAATAACTCTAAAAGCTAAAACTAGTTAGAGAACCCGTAAACGTCGGAACCTAGGGCTAGATATTGGCCATTCAAGTTATCGCAACGAACAACAACATCAGAGGCATAACAGGTAATTTCCCCTACTTGGATAGCGCTGCCACTTGGCAAATCATAGGCACCTGCAGGATCTGAATACAAACCACCAGCACAATACCAATCAGCTATCTTTCCCATTGACGGTTGATTAGCCCAAAGCCTTCCCTGATATCCCCAAGCACCCTGGCAGCTTGATGGAGTTTCAGGAATCTTATAAGAAACATCAACTTCGTTTTGTTCACAAACCACAAAGTTAGGTGTTCCGTTTAGTGTGCACCAAACAGTTCCGCCAGCAATTCTAAAAACATAGCTGCCATAACTGTTTTGATAATCTGCTGCATTCACTTTGTGAACTGAAGCTGGTGGCTTATCAGGAACATTAGAGTTCGGCTTATTGGTACCACTTGAGCAAGAGCTAAGCGCAAAGGTAGTAACCAGGACGGTCACTAAAACTAATAATTTGCGCACAATAAAAATCTAGCCGAATAAATCAAAACTCGGCAGCAACTAGTTCGGCTATTTCATAAGTGTTTAGAGCCGCACCTTTACGAAGGTTATCTCCAACAACGAA
The DNA here is from genome assembly GCA_903922825.1 of uncultured Micrococcales bacterium. Classification (GTDB taxonomy): domain Bacteria; phylum Actinomycetota; class Actinomycetes; order Actinomycetales; family Microbacteriaceae; genus Rhodoluna. The sequence goes on from CAIXVE010000091.1 coordinate 42,942, forward strand.
CAGCTCGATTGAGTTAGGGAAATCTAAAGAAGACCTGACCCGACCAACATAGGTTGGGTCTTGACCGGCAACCATGTTAGGCATAGGCCAAAGACCATTAGCTGGGTCATCAACCAGTCTGATGGTTGGCTCTTCGGTTAGAGCCTTGTGAACATCCGCCACACTGATCGGATTAGCGAAGGTTGCGTGGACTGCCAGAGAGTGAGAAACCAAAACCGGCACTCGAACACAAGTAACTGCAACTTTCAGGTCAGCGATACCAAGAATCTTCCGGGACTCGTTTCTAACCTTCATCTCCTCAGAAGAGAAACCGCCTTCTTTCAGTGAGCCAGCGAAAGGAATAAGGTTCATCACAACAGGGTCAGTAAAAGGTGAGTCTGCTAGCGCAAGTGAATTAGCTTCAAGTGTTTGAGCGATATCGCCACTTGCCTCACCAGCTTTTGAACCTGAAACCGCAGTGATCTCATCACGCAATCTAGCAATACCGGCAACACCTGCACCTGAAACAGCCTGGTAACTAGAAACAACGAGTTCTTTCAAAGTCCAACCCCTGTGCAGCGCACCCATGGCAGCCATCATGGTCAAAGTGGTGCAGTTCGGGTTAGAGATGATTCCCTTTGGACGGTTCTGAGCTTGCTCAGGGTTAACCTCAGGAACTACAAGAGGAACTTCTGGATCCATACGGAAAGCACTTGAGTTATCCACCACAACAGCTCCACGACTAGCTGCAATTGGTGCCCAAATTTCTGAAACTTCATCAGGAACATCGAACATAGCAATGTCAATGCCATCAAAAGCATCTTCACTTAGAGCAACAACAGTTAGCTCTTCACCGTGAACTGTTAGCTTCTTGCCAGCGGATCTAGCCGAGGCAATCAGTCTGATTTCGCCCCAGATGTTCTCTCTTGAGTTGATGATGTCAATCATCACTGTTCCAACGGCACCGGTAGCGCCGACTAGGGCTAGGTTTGGCTTAGACATTATCTTCCTGTTCCTGCATAAACGATGGCCTCATTATCGCCATCTAAATCAAAAGCCTTGTGAACAGCTCGCGCTGCATCATCAACTTGCTCAAGGCTGGTAATGACTGAGATTCGAATCTCCGAAGTTGAAATCATCTCCACGTTGATACCTGCTTCAGCTAGCGCTCTAAACAGGATTGCTGAGACACCAGAGTGTGTTCTCATACCAGCACCAACAACACTTAGCTTTCCGATCTGCTCATCGCTTTCGAGCTCGCGATAGCTAAGCACGCTTCTGTTTTGAGCCAAAGCATCCAAAACCTTCTTCAAATCACCTTTAGGCAAAGTGAAAGTGATGTCACTGACTCGGTCGGTAACATCTGAACCAGTTGGAGTGTTCTGCACGATCATGTCAATGTTTGCCCCTGCCTCAGCAACAGTGGTGAACACAGCGGCTGCTTTGCCTGGAACATCTGGAATACCAATCACAGTGATCTTGGCCTGAGATTTGTCGGTGGCAACACCTGAAACTACTGACTCTTCCATATTCTTTATGCTTTCTTCATCTGAGAGAACAATAGTTCCCGGGTCATTACTAAAAGTTGAACGAACTCTAAGATCAACTTTGTGCCTTCTGGCAAATTCAACTGCACGAATGTGAAGAATCTTTGCTCCTGCTGCAGCCAACTCCAACATAGATTCAACGTCGATAACATCTAGCTTTTGGGCTGAAGGAACAACACGAGGATCAGCGGTATAAACACCATCGACATCACTATAAATCTCACAAACATCAGCATTCAAAGCAGCGGCAAGGGCCACCGCAGTGGTGTCAGAACCACCTCTACCTAAAGTAGTGATATCTTTCGAATCTCTATTGAAACCTTGGAACCCAGCAACAATTGCGATGCTGCCTCCCTCAAGAGCTTCCGCTACCCGATCAGGTGTCACCTCAGCGATACGAGCATTACCGTGAACTTCATCGGTTATGATTCCAGCCTGTGAACCGGTGAAAGACATTGACTTAGCACCAAGATCATTGATTGCCATTGAGACCAAAGCCATTGAGATGCGCTCACCAGCGGTGAGTAACATATCTAGCTCACGACCCTCAGGATTAGATGAAACTTGGTTAGCTAAATCCAAAAGTTCATCGGTGGTGTCACCCATTGCTGAAACAACAACCACAACTTGGTTGCCAGCATTTTGGGTGTCGATGATACGTCTGGCGACGTGCTTGATTTTCTCGGCATCGCCGACAGACGAGCCGCCATATTTTTGGACTACTAAAGCCAATTAACTGCTCCTAATGGAGGAAATGGTGGGGGTTCGACGATGAATACAACAAGTTTAGCCAAATAACCTAGTTACCGCTAACTATCCTTCTGCCCTCAAAGGCTCTTCCCAGCGTGACTTCGTCAGCATATTCAAGGTCTCCACCTACCGGTAGACCACTTGCCAAACGGCTAACGGTAATACCTAATGGTGCCAACATGCGGGTTAGATAGGTGGCCGTTGCTTCACCTTCAAGGTTTGGGTCGGTTGCAATAATGACCTCTTTGATTTCAGGGTCATTGAGTCTTGCCATTAATTCACGAATGCGAAGGTTTTCAGGTCCTATGCCATCTATAGGGCTGATAGCTCCACCTAGCACGTGATAGAAGCCTTTGAACTCTCTAGTTTTCTCAATCGCCTGAACATCTTTAGATTCTTCAACCACACAGATAGCCTCTTTAGTCCTTCTAGGGTCGCGACAAATATTGCAGAGTTCATGTTCAGAGACGTTACCGCAGGTAGCACAGAAGCGAACTCGTTTACGAACTTCGGTAAGAATCTTCGCCAAAGCTTCTGCTTGATCATCATCAGCTTGAACTAGATAAAAAGCTATACGTTGGGCAGACTTAGGTCCAACTCCAGGCAATCTTGATAAAGCATCAATTAGGTCCTGAACAACACCTTCATACATCTATTTGTCATCCTCAACCGGAGCGGCACCTAGAAGATCCCTCAGCACCGAATCCCCAACTTGAGCATCTTCATCAACTAACTTGTTTCTTTTATCGTTGATTGTTTCTTCCTGCTTCACTTCAACAACAGCTTCTTGAACGACAGCAATAGATTCGGTAACCATCTGCGGCGAAGCTGCAGTTGCAGCACGATATTTAACTCTGATCCCTAAGACTTCATTGATTGCTCTGCGCAAAAGTTCTGAAGGTGAATTAGTGCCCCCGGAACGGAACATCTCTTTATCTGTTTCATTAGCAAACAAGATATCGATAACTTCACCGTCAAAAGCCACAGGCTTCTGAGGTAAGACAACCTGCCAAGCAGATCTAGAGATAGTTGCCAACTTACTCAACACATCTCCCCAAGCATTTTGTAGTTCTGCGAAACTCACCTGTGGAACACCGACTGGAGCTGCAGACACAAGAGGAACACCAGCTGTAGGAGGTGTGGACGCCTGAGGTGCATTACCGCCTAAACCAATACGTCTTTCCAGTCTTTCAATACGCGCAAGTGAACCCGTTTCTGAGCTGTCTTGAGCCGGCACTAAAATCTTTGCCACCATAAGCTCCAACTGCAACTTAGGGCTTGTAGCGCCATTCATCCGAGTTAGACCTTCGGCAATAACATCCGCTGCATAGCTAAGTTCTGCCCTACCAAACTTCTCAACCTGCAATCTCATTCGTTCAAGCTGATCAGAAGGAACATCTCGTAACACATTCTTAGCTGCTAGCCCAACGGAACCAACAACAATCAAATCTCTGATTCGTTCAAGAAGATCTTCAACGAAACGAGAAGGATCTTGTCCTGACTGAATAACCTTGTCAACGGCAGAGAATACTGAAGCAGAATCACCAGCAGAAAAAGCATCAATTACCAAATCAAGAAGCGCTGAATCGGTATAACCTAGCAGTCCAACTGCCCGCTCATAGGTGACTTTGCTCTCGTCAGAGCCTGCGATTAATTGATCTAGAAGTGACAAGCTATCTCGAACAGAACCGCCACCTGAACGAACCACCAAGCTAAGCACACCTTCTTCAACTTTCACATTCTCACTGGCGCACATCTGCTGTAAATACTCAAGCATTTGAGCCGGCGGAACTAAACGGAAAGGGTAATGATGGGTTCTTGAACGAATAGTAGAAATAACTTTTTCAGGTTCAGTGGTAGCAAAGATGAACTTTACGTGGGCTGGTGGCTCTTCAACAACTTTAAGCAAAGCGTTGAAACCATCTTTGGTAACCATGTGAGCCTCATCCAAAATAAAAATCTTGAATCGATCTCTGGTTGGCGCAAAAGCAATTCTCTCCCTAAGCTCTCTCGCATCTTCCACCTTGTTGTGGCTTGCAGCGTCAATTTCAATAACGTCTAGTGAACCAGAGCCATCTCTTGAAAGCTCAACACAAGAAGGGCAAACCCCACATGGAGTATCAGTAGGTCCCTCAGCGCAGTTCAAACAACGAGCGAGAATACGAGCAGAAGTTGTCTTACCGCAACCTCTAGGACCACTAAACAAATAGGCGTGATTAACGCGATCGCTTCTCAAAGCAGCCATTAAAGGTATGGTTACCTGAGTCTGCCCAATG
>CAIXVE010000092.1 GCA_903922825.1 uncultured Micrococcales bacterium
ATCACCAAACACCTAAAAGATGTTCAGAAATGGCAAGGACTTGAAAGAGTTGAGAGTAAGGGTAAAGGGAACTTCGAAATTTAGCTTATTAAGGTCTTATAACGAGCGTTCCAAAATCCCATCCGGTACCCCCCCCACGTAGAATTAACCAAGAATACAAACTTGGCTAAAAGGGAGATAAAGTGCCAGATTTCTTAATTCAAATAATCGGCTATGCATTGAGCTTCGCGCTGATAGCTTGGATCGCCTCACTTGTGCGGAAAAACATGAAGAAGACTAAACCCGAATTGCTTGATCTAACTATCGAGCAACTAGGAGTCGAGTGGGCTGTGCTTCAGCTCGCATACTCAGGACCTATGCTCTTTTCACTAATTGCTATTTTCGTTGCCTTTTTTGGTTTAGTTGGTCTTGGAGCCGCAGGGTTCTTACCAATCGAAGTCTTACTTCCAGTAGCAATCGGAGCTTTCCTTTTGATGGGAGTTTCAGTGCTCTGGCTCTCCTTACCTGGCATCAAACTGGCTGCCAAGGCTGGACCTAAATACCTGGAGATGCGACGCTACTACGGCAAGAATCAAAAAGCCTGCCTCGATGAGGCGGCAAAAGATCCACGAGTGTTGGTTTCACAAAGAATTCAGGGCAAGGCTCTAACCAAACTTATAACCAAAGTCACTTACTCAAAGGCGATGCGTTACTAGAACTTAGACCCAATTTCATTTAGACGCTTGATACGAGCATCTAGTGGCGGGTGGGTTGAGAAAAGTCTTTCAGCAACGGAAGGTTTCACCGGATCGCTGATGTACATATGCGCCATAGCACTAGACGGTCTTCTCATAGGTCGACCATAGGTCTTTAGTTTCCCTAGAGCACTAGCTAGACCTTCAGGGAATCTAGTTATTTCAGCTCCTGAAGCATCAGCTAGATATTCGCGCTGTCTCGAAACCGCAGCACTAACTAGAGGTCCAATCAGAGCCGCAACAATCCAGGCAACAATGCCAACCAAGATCAGGATTGGACCTAGATTGTTATCTCTATCTCTTGAATTACTTGAATAGAAAGCCATTCTCAAGAAGAAGTCAGCCAAAACACCAATTGCACTAACCAAACCAAAAACTATGGTTGAAACTCTAATGTCATAGTTTTTGACGTGGCTCATCTCATGGGCCATAACACCTTCAAGTTCCTTATCATCCATGATGGATAGTAATCCTGTTGTAGCAGCAACTATGGCGTGGTTAGGGTCACGCCCCGTTGCGAAAGCATTAGGTGCTTCATCGTTGATGACATAAACCTTAGGCATAGGCATACCTTGAGCAATAGAAATGTTTTCAACAGTTCGCCAAAGTCTTGGATTCTGAGCTTTGGTTATTTCAACTGCTCCTGAAGCTGCTACCGCAAAAGATCCAGCTAGAAAATACTGCAGCAACGCGTATAGGGCAACGAAACCAATAATCATGAAAGCTGATGAACCGTAACCGGTTATATAGCCAAGCCAAGTCGCAAGAGCACCAACCAGGATTACAAACATGCCAATGATGAAAACGGTGTTTCGTTTATTGGCAGCGATAGCTGAATACATAAAGTCTTAGAACTTCACTTCCGGAGCGTTCTGAATTGAAGCTGAATCAGCAACTTCAAAGAAAGCACGTGCAGTAAAGCCAAGTGAGTTAGCAAAGAAAGAGTTAGGCCAGATTTTGATCTTTGTGTTAAGTTCACGAACACCACCGTTATAGAAACGTCTAGCCGCCATAATCTTGTCTTCAGTATCTGAAAGCTCAGACTGCAAACCTAGGAAGTTCTGTGAAGCCTGAAGCTGAGGATAGGCTTCAGCAACAGCAAAAAGAGATTTCATAGCTGACTGGAACTGACCTTCAGCTTGGGCAGCTTTAGTAGGGTCAGCTAGAGCAGAACCAGCAATGGTTGCTGCTCTTGCTTTGGTCACATTCTCAAAAACACCAGACTCATGCTTGGCATAACCCTTAACTGTTTCAATCAGGTTAGGAATCAGGTCTGCTCTTCTTTTTAGTTGAACAGTGATATCTGACCAAGCTTCATCAACGCGAACGTTTAGACGAACCAGGCCATTGCGCATGCCAACAAACCAAATACCGGCGATAACAACAACACCGATGACTACCAATAGAACTACTAGCGGATCCATGATTCTCCTTCAAAGGTTGAATTTGTTTAAAGCCTAAGGCTTATTCAAGGAAAGTTTATTTTTCCTAGATTACTCTCAGCAATACTGGTGCCCCCAGTGGGACTCGAACCCACACTGGAACGATTTTAAGTCGTCTGCCTCTGCCATTGGGCTATGGGGGCGGCTCTTTTAAGCCTTAGGTCTAGAAGCCCAAGTCTCAAAAGCTTCTCTAGGCTCTTTGGTTGCAGAGATAGAGACAATGTCACGCTTTAGTAAGAAGTTAGCTAACCAACCGCCAACAACGCGAAGCTTTCTTTCCCACATCGGCATTGCTAGACCGTGGTATCCACGGTGAGCAACCCAAGCTAGGAAACCTTTCAGAACAATCTTTCCTGACTGGAAAACACCGTTGTATAGACCAAGACCGGCAACAGCACCTAGGTTCTTGTGCTTGTATTCAACAACACCTTCACCACGAACTGTTGCGGCAATGTTCTTAGCAAGAAGCTTTCCCTGCCTAACCGCGTGCTGAGCGTTAGGAACACAGAAACCACCAACACCGCCACCAGTTAGATCTGGAACAGCTGAAACATCTCCAGCTGTCCAAGCACCATCAAGAGCAACACCATCTCTGTTGATCTGAAGGGTTGGAAGGGCAATGATTCTGCCACGCTCATCAAGTGGAAGGTCAGTGTTCTTCACAAACGGTGAAGCCATAACTCCAGCAGTCCAAACGATTACATCGCTCTCAAACTTTTCACCGGTAGAAAGTTCAATGGTTCCATCAGAAGCTGAAACCAACTGGGTGTTCAAGTGAACCTGAGCACCGCGACGGTCTAGATCGGCTAGCACCCATTCAGAGGTCTTCTGTGAAACTTCAGGCATGATGCGACCCATAGCTTCAATTAGGTGGAAGTGAACATCTTTGAAAGTCAAAGAAGGATAGTAACGAAGGAGGTATGAAGCTAGGTTGCGCATTTCAGCAAAAACTTCAATACCAGCGAACCCACCACCAACAACAACGAAGGTTAGCAATCTATCTCTAGCTGGGCCTTCAGGCAATTGAGCTGCCTTATCGAAGTTAGTAAGAATCCTGTTACGAATCTCAATCGCTTCTTCAACTGTCTTAAGACCAATAGCGTTATCAGCAACACCTGGAATAGGGAAAGTTCTTGAAACAGCACCCGCTGTCACAATCACCTGGTCGTAAGACTGCTCAATTTCACCAAGACCATCAATCGAGATAGTTGCACTCTTGTTAGCGTGATCAATCTTGGTCATCTTGCCGTTGATGATGTTGGTCTTCTTGAGGTGTCTTCTGTGTGAAACAACAACATGTCTAGCCTCAATAGCACCTGCAACAACTTCAGGTAGGAAAGGCTGGTAGGTCATATATGGCAGTGGATCAACTAAGGTAACTTCTGCTTCGCCCTGGGTTAAATACTTTTCAAGTTTGAAAGCAGTATAAAAACCGGCGTAACCGCCACCAATAATCAAGATCTTTTGCATGCTGGAATTTCCTAAAATGTTGTGATTCACCAAGAATTAGCGCAACTGTGCGCCTAATTGATATTACTCGCCGTTTCCCTTACAAATACACGCCTCAGGGTCAAAACCAACCTCAATCAGGGCAATATCTCCGATTGGGTTCACCCCAGGACCTTTAGCCAACGAATGAGCGGCTAGAGCGTGTAAACACTTGACTCTTGTAGGCATTCCCCCAGCGCTAATCCCTTCAGTTTCAGGGACCTCAAGCAAAGCTTCTCTTTCGGCTAGGTAACTCTCATGAGCCTTCAAATAGGCTGCTTGAAGTTCTGGCTCTAAAGCCAACCGTTGCTGTAATTGGGCCATCAGACCACTGGCTTCAAGAGTTGACAGCCTTGACGATAACCAAGGGTGGGTTAGATAGTAAAAGGTTGGGAAAGGCTCACCTGAAGCTAAACGGGGCTTAGTTTGAACCACCAGCGGATTACCACAAACACATCTAGCAGCTATCCCTAAAACATCACGCATGGAACGTCCCAGTTGTGCTTGCATGACCTCTAGGTCTGCTTCAGTTGCCTCGGTAATCATTTACCTGAAGCAGAAGGCTTGTTATTGGCATCAACTGGCTGATCTAAACCAGCTTGAATCACAGACTGCAATAAACCTTTAGCCCAGTCTTGTTTAGTTGTCCCAATTGATTGTGAGAAAGAACCTGAGTTTCTAGCTGCAGCTATTTGAGCACCAACAGTTCCAGTGGTATCTGAAAGATTCAATCCGTTAGCATCCAAAACTAGATAACTAACTTCCCCTGGAACCACATAGAACAATCTATTTCTAGCTTGAGCACGAATATATACCGGGTCATCCCAACGCTTCTTTTCAGAAGAAAGATCAACCAGATGCTTTTTAGCATCATCAAGTTTTGATTTCAGTTGAGCTATCTGGGTTTGCATAGCAAAATAATCGCCAACTTTAGGACCAACCAAGAACACACCTAAAACCAAAACACCAACAGTGACCATGGTTGAAGGTTGCCAAGACATGCGTGACCCAAGGTTAGCTAACGGCCTAGGAGCTTTAGCTCGAAGGTTACCTCTCCTTGGTTCTCTTGCCATGAACGAATACTAGTTCTTAAAGCGAGGGAAAGCGTTAGCACCTGGGTAGTAGGCAGCGTCTTGCAGTTCTTCTTCAATACGAAGTAACTGGTTGTATTTAGCAACACGTTCGCTTCTTGCTGGTGCACCAGTCTTAATCTGTCCCGCGTTAGTAGCAACAGCAAGGTCAGCAATGAAGGTGTCTTCAGTTTCACCTGAACGGTGAGAGATGATTGCCTTCATGCCTGAACGCTGAGCCAAAGCAACTGCATCTAGAGTCTCAGTTAGAGTTCCAATCTGGTTTACCTTAACCAAGATTGCGTTACCAGCCTTTAGGTCAATACCCTTCTGCAAACGTGATGGATTGGTGACATACAAGTCATCGCCAACAATCTGAATTTTGTCACCAAGATCAGCAGTGATCTTTGTCCAACCAGCCCAGTCATCTTCAGCTAGCGGGTCTTCAATAGAAACGAGTGGGAAATCGTTTACTAGACCTTCGTAGTATTTGATCATTTCATCAGTTGAACGCTCTTGACCTTCAAACTTATACTTACCAGTCTTCTCGTCATAGAACTCAGTTGCAGCAACATCCAAAGCCAAAGCAAAGTGCTTGCCAAGAATATATCCAGCCTGACCGATAGCTTCAGAAATAAGTTCTAGCGCAGCACGGTTATTACCTAGATCAGGAGCAAAGCCACCCTCATCACCAAGACCGGTAGCTAAGTTCTTTGAGTGCAGCAAAGACTTCAAAGAGTGATATACCTCAGTGCCAGCACGAAGTGCTTCACTGAAAGAATCAAAACCAATAGGAACAATCATGAACTCTTGGATGTCAACACCATTATCAGCGTGAGCACCACCGTTGATGATGTTCATCAATGGAACAGGAAGGGTGTAAGCGTTAGGTCCACCAAGGTAACGGTATAAAGGCTGACCAGTTGACTCTGCAGCAGCTCTAGCGTTAGCAAGTGAAACACCAAGAATTGCGTTAGCGCCTAGGTGAGACTTAGTTGCTGTTCCATCCATACGAATCAAAGCAGCATCAACAAGTCTCTGATCGGTTGAATCAAAATCAATTAGACCTGTCTCTTCATGACCAATCTGATCTAGAACAGCCTTAACTGCATTCTGAACACCTTTACCGCCAAAGCGCTTCTTGTCACCATCACGAGATTCGTGAGCTTCAAAAGCACCGGTTGAAGCACCTGAAGGAACAGCTGCTCTACCAAAGGAACCATCTGAAAGTAAAACCTCAACCTCAATAGTTGGATTACCTCTAGAGTCAAGGATTTCTCTTGCGCCGATAGCATCAATAATGGACATGGTTCTCCTAGATAGATATTTGATTGTGGGCTAGTAAGCCTAAAAAGCACGTCTTTGTAGTTCTAGTTTAGTTGCCCAAAGCCTTGAAACTCAGAGCACTGGTCCCACCTGACACCAAAGCAAACTCAGTAAAGCCAGCTTCCAGCATGCTATCTAGCAAGATGTTGAGCTTCTTAGGCTTAATCTCCAAACGAACAGACTTCCCCGAAGCAATGAGTTCCTTTTGGAACCTAACAGCATTGGTTATGGTCTCAAGGCTTGAATCCTCAAGAACTAGTAGCACTCCATTACTTGAAACAGGAGCACTCACTAGTTCAACTACTCTTTCAAAGCCAATCGAGATACCAACGGCAGGTACATCAGTTCCTAGCCATTTACCAACCATTCCGTCGTAACGACCACCGCCACCAATAGCAGAACCAGTTCCTGGCATTTCAATCTCAAAGATGGTTCCGGTGTAATAACCCATACCTCTAACCAAGGTTGGATCAAAACGTAAACGAGAAGCATCAACAGCCAAGAACAAAGGAGCTAGAACAGAAGGAACAGTAACATCTGCAGCTTCTAGCCAAGTCTTAGCTTTACCTGCAACAGCATCCCCTAGACGCTCACTAAGTTCTGCAACAACACCTGAAATCTCAATCTTGTCTAACTTGTCCAAAGTAATAAGAGCAGAAGAACGATCTGCTTCCTTAACGCCAAAGCCATCGAGCAAAGACATCAATAGTGCTCGATGATTTACCCGAATCACAGCACCAGTTAGACCAAGAGCATCTAAAGCAGCAAGAGATGCATTTAGCAGTTCTATCTCAGCAAGAACAGAATCATCACCGATGATGTCAATATCACACTGAACAAACTGACGGTATCTACCCTTCTGTGGTCTCTCAGCTCTCCAAACAGGACCTATCTGAATAGCTTTGAACACTGTTGGTAAAGAAGCTCTGTTAGTGGCATAGAACCTAGTCAAAGGAACAGTTAGATCAAAACGTAAACCTAAATCAGCTAAACCATCAACATTAGACACATCAGTAAGAGCTGAATCTAATTCAGCTCCCCTCTTCATAACCCGATAGGCAAGCTTCTCGTTATCCCCACC
>CAIXVE010000093.1 GCA_903922825.1 uncultured Micrococcales bacterium
ACCACTCTTTTGAATGCAGAGCACCGTTTCACTTCACTTGTTCCAACCCAACTAAACAGACTGAAGCAGTTGGCTATGGTTGATGATTTTGTTTTAGGTTCTTTGAGAAGATTTGAAGCTATTTTGGTTGGTGGTCAAGCAGTTAGTGATGATGTTGTTGATTACTTCTTGAATGAGAAGGTCAACATTGTTAAGACCTATGGCAGTGCTGAAACAGCCGGTGGCTGTGTTTATAACGGCTATCCGTTGGCTGGGGTTGAGCTAAAGATCAATGCTGATGGAACTATTGCCATCAAGAGTGATTCGTTGGCTAATGGGGTTAGCGATGATTTAGGGTTTTTCAACACTAAAGATGTTGGCATCTTAGAAGATGACTTTCTTAGAGTTTTAGGTAGAGCAGATCGAGTTATTAACTCTGGTGGCATCAAGATTGCTCTGGATGAGGTTGAAGCTGTTGCAGCAACTGTTCCAGGTGTGGTTGAGGTGGCTGCAACCGCAATAGATTCAAGTGAATGGGGGGAACGAGTTGGCCTGGTTTATGTTGGTTCACCTGAGGTTGCTGACTACATGGCTGAAGCTGTTTTTTCAAAGTTAGGGTTGGCCTCTAAACCGATTAGAGTTTTGAGAGTTGATCGTATTCCTAAGTTAGTTAGTGGAAAGAACGATCTGTTGGCTTTGAAGAGAATATTCGAATAGAGGATTAGTTATGAGTGCGCTTTCAGTATGGGTTAAAGGGGCGAGGCTTAGAACATTACCTCTAGCTATAGCACCAGTTGTGATGGGGGCTGGAACAGCTGCTATTGATGACAAGTTCAATCTTGGTTTAGTAGTGCTTGCTTTGTTAGTTGCATTGTTTTTGCAAGTTGGTGTGAACTACGCCAATGATTACTCTGATGGGATCAGGGGAACTGATGCTAATCGGGTTGGACCTAAGCGTTTAACCGGTGGTGGTTTAGCTGAACCTAAGCGAGTTCGGTTAGCGGCGTTTATTTGTTTTGGTTTAGCTGGGTTTGTTGGATTGCTAATTACATTTCTAACTGGACAGTATTGGTTTGTTGCTGTTGGTTTGGTTTGTATTGTTGCAGCTTGGTTTTATACAGGCGGTAAAAAGCCTTACGGGTATATGGGTTTAGGGGAACTTGTTGTTTTTGTGTTCTTCGGTTTAGTTGCAGTTATCGGTACCGACTACATCCAAACCGGTGGTTTCAGTTTTATTGCTTTTATTGCGGGTTGTATTAGTGGCTGCTTTGCAACAGCAGTGCTGTTGATAAATAACATTCGTGATATTGAAACAGATAGGGCTTCAAATAAGAAGACACTTGCTTCAAGAATTGGAAAAAACCCAGCACTGTTTCTGTTTGATTTGTTGATTTTGGTTCCGTTTGTTCTGGTGACAATCGTTTGGGTCTTGGCACCTGCAGTATTTGTGGTGAATGTTCTTGTGATTCTGGCGATAGTTATTTTGATTGTTGCTAATACCGCTAAGACACCTAAGGAGCAGATTCTTGCTTTGGCGCTAACTAGCTATCTGAGCTTGTTATTTGCGGTTTTGTTTACGTGGGGACTTTTCACTGTCGTTTTCTAGTTGGTCGATTACTTCGTTCTCATAATCGCTTTCAGGGTCCTCATTACCTAAAGTCTTTTTACGCTTGGCATATATCTGCTTACTAATCTCATCTCGCAGATGGGACAGGAATAACAGTGAGATGGCGAATGATATCATCATGCCGAAGATCATGGCTATCACCCAGGTAACGCCGAGGACTCCCAGCAGGATGGTTATTCCAGCGAATAAACCTAGACGGTAGAGGGTGTATTTGAGCCAAGCATTTATCATACCTTTTAGTCTATGTTCGCCAATTGGTTAGAGTTAAAGCATGAACCGTATCGAACTAGCCCTTTTGGCAGCTGTTGTCATTTTTGGCATTTTCACTACCGTTTATGCCGCTAGTGCTAACCGGACTCAGGTTAGGGTTTTACCTAAGTTTGTTTGGGTTTTGTTGTGTTTATTTGTCCCTATTATTGGTGGGCTCCTATACATCACAGTGGGGCGACCTATTGATGGTGATTCAGGTCAGGGAGCAAAGATCTCTAGGCCTAAGGCGCCAGATGATGACCCCGAGTTCCTAAGAGATCTGAGTGACCGTTTCAAAAACGATAAAGATAACAAGGATGGTTAGTTTTTGAACCAACCGGTTAGCCCTGCTCAAGTCTTTGCTTCACACATAATTGCCGAACTCGCTAGTTACGGCTCTGAGTTCTGGGTTGCACCAGGTGCTAGATCACAAGCTTTGGCTATCGCTGCGGCGCAAGTTCCTAATCAACTACATGTTCGCATCGATGAGAGATCTTTAGGTTTCTCTGCTTTGGGGAAAGCTGTCTTTGGTGAACTGCAAGTTCTAATAACAACATCAGGAACAGCAGTAGCGAATTTGCATCCAGCAGTTCTAGAAGCACATCACTCTGGCATTCCTTTGATTCTGTTAACAGCTGATAGGCCGCTGGAACTTCGCGGGGTTGGTTCAAACCAAACAACTAACCAAGTTGGGATATTTTCTGATGCAGTTAGTGAATGTATTGATGTTCAAGCACCAACAATAGAAGATATAGCAAACCTTCCAGAGCAAGCGGCAATGTTAGTGAGCAGAGCAGTCAGCTTGGCGGTCGGTAAGAAGCAGCCCATTCAATTGAACCTACAGTTCCGTGAACCACTTTCAGCAAGTGAACCTAATGCTGCGAAGATTCTAAAAACTCTTTCAAGAAAGCACGTTCAGAATCAATCTGAATCAATTGTTGAAATGGTTTTGAGTAATCAGGCTGTGATTGTTGCCGGTGCTGGTTCAGAAGAATTTGCAGATGAAATAAATGCACTTGGTTTACCAGTATTTGCGGAACCTAGTTCAGGAGTTAGACACTTATCAAACTCGGTTATTGGTTATCGCTTTGTTTTAGATGATGATTTAGCAAAGCAAATCGATCAGGTAATTGTTTATGGCAAGCCAACACTTTCAAGACCGGTAATAGCGCTGCTTCGAAGTGGTGTGAAGGTCATGGTTAGACCTTCTCGAATGGGTGAATTCAAAATACCTTCTGATGCGGAAGTTATTGAGAGCATCATTGAAACTACAGTTGATGCGACCAGTTGGTTAGATAAATGGCATTCAAGAGCGCAAGAACTTATGTCTGTGGGAACAGATGCTCTGGATAGAAGAAGCATCGTTGAAAAGGTTTGGCAACTAGGTAGTGACGATGTTTTGGTCCTGGGTGCTTCTCAAATGATTAGAGTTGCTGATCTTTATGCACCTAGGAACAAAGCTAGGATTTGGGCTAACCGTGGGCTAGCGGGGATTGATGGAACCATAGCTACCGCTACCGGTATTGCCCTTGCAACTAAAGGGACCACTAGGGCTTTGATGGGGGATCTGACCTTCTTGCACGATGTTGGCTCACTGGTTATCGATCCGGTTGACGGGGAACTGAATTTGCAGCTAGTAGTTGTCAATGACAACGGTGGCAAGATCTTTGATGCTCTAGAGGTGAAACAAACGGTTGCTACCGATGTGTTCTCAAGGGTCTTTAGAACGGGTCAAGATTTCAAGATAGATTCTCTGGCTAGCGCTTTTGGTTGGAAGTATTTGTTGGTTGAAAATGTTGCTGACCTGGAGAAAGCATTGTTGTTCTCAGGTCGAGTAATTATTGAAATTAAGCTAGCGAATCAAGAATAGGTTTGAACTTCAAATTAGTTTCAGCTAGTTCTGCTTGAGGATCCGATTCAGCGACAATACCGCAACCAGCGAATGCTGTGATTGTGTTGTTCTCATATTGAGCACCTCTAAGTGCTATCGCCCAGGTGCCATCACCATCAGCAGATAACCAACCAATAGGACCGGCATAACGACCTCTATCGATCTGTTCAATCCTTTGAATAAGTTCCAGTGCTTCGATCCTTGGTGTTCCAGCAACTGCAGCTGAAGGATGCAGATGTGAAAGAAGTTGGATTGAGGAAGTTGAATCTTTTATTTCTGCTTCAACATCGGTTGCCAGATGCCAGAGATTAGGAAGTGCAAGGCTAAATGGTTCTTCAAGGAAAGTTATTTTGGTGCAGAGTGACTCCATGCTTTTAGTTAGCGAATCAATTGCAAACTTATGCTCTGCTCTGTTTTTGTGTGAGGAGAGAAGAGCTGCTCCGATAGCTGTATCAACTTCAGGGTCTGTTCCTCTACCTGCTGTTCCGGCTAGCACTCTGGCTCTGACAATCTTGTTTTCAACTCTGATAAGTAGTTCTGGGCTTGAACCAAACATGCCGTCAACAAGGTAGGTATAGCAAGAAGGGTATCGCTTGGTGAGTTTATAAATAGCCGCATTCGGATTGAAATCTTTAGCTTCAGCTTGAAGGTCCCTGGCTAAAACAACTTTCTCGATGTTGTTTTCATTGATAGCAATCAGAGCGTCAACCACATTGCTTTCAAATTGTTCTGGTGTTATTTGTCCTGATTTGAATTCAATAGTTGAAACCGTTTTGTCTTTGTTTATTAGCTTTAGCGCCTCATCAAAGTCAATGTTTATGAGCGTGATCCAGTAGTGATCTTCAAAACAACCGATAACTAGGTTTGGAATAACTAGAAGACTTGAATGATCACTTTGATCTGCAAAGGTTATGGCTCCAAAAGCCACCAGACCTGAGCCTCTCAGGTTTGAGCTGTTCTCGATGGTTGCCTGAGCTACTGTTTCTTGCCACTGGGTATCGAGATCCTGGATTCGGTTCGACCCTGAGGCAACTAAAGTCTTTGCCTGACCCCAACCAATTAGGCCTTGGTCTTCTTGGATGAAGGCGGAGATATTTGAACCTAAAAGCTCAGTGAAAGAGGTGATGCCCAGTTCCTCAGGGGTGATTGGTCGGCTTTGAACGCGAAGGGTCAATTAGATCATCACTTTTCTATGGCTGAGTATTCTCTGTGAAACGCAGGTTAGGGCTTTAGATGGACTAAAACTCTGAGTTAGCGTTGTTATAGGGAAAGTCTAATGTTAGCGAGGTGATGGCCAGATGCGTAAAGTCCTTTTAGTGGGTTTTGTTGGTTTTGTTCTAGCCAGCTTCTCGATGCCGGCCTTTGCTGAGAGCAATTCTGATGATGGATCGAGTTCAAGCACTACTAATAATCAGCAGAATCACAAGCGACCACCTCAGTTTGATGATGAATCTGAGAATCAGGCCAGACACAATCAAATCAAAGACCTTTTCGAAGACATCACTGGAGTGATTATTCCGCCGGTTGCTATCAAGCCTGGACACAGACCCCACAACCAGTTCTTTCAGATTCAAGGAAATCAGGCCAACCCTGATGCCAAAGCGGATAACTTAAATAGCGTTATCCCTGATGAAATAACTGATGGACTAACCGGTGTTAGTGACCCAATGAATGATTATTCAGTTACTAAATTAGGTTCTAATTCGTCTCCGGTTAGCAAAACAACCATTAGCCCTACGAAATCTAAGCCTGTTCAGGTCAAAACATTGGTTTTGACCAAACGCACTCCATCTGATGAATTTATGACTGGAGCGCTTGTTCTTGGCGGAGCTCTATCAGTTGCAGTCTTGGCCCTACTTACCGCCACTTCCATTCACCATCTTCGGATGCGGAAAAAGGCCTAAATTCTAAAGATTAGACTTGCTTGGTGAGCAAACCAGATTTGGCTAAACAGCCTGCCCAGGTCGCAGCCATGTTTGATACCGTGGCTGAAAGTTACGACCGCACTAACGACTTGCTCTCTTTTGGCCAAGACCGACTTTGGCGGAAAAAAGTCCTCAAAGCAGTTAATCCTCAACCTGGTCAAACTATTTTGGATTTAGCTGCTGGCACCGGATCTTCTTCGGTTGTCTTTGCTAAAGAAGGTGTGAAAGTTATCGCCTCGGATTTCAGCGAGGGGATGTTAGCGGTTGGCCGTAAGCGTCATCCTGAACTTGAGTTTGTTTATGCCGATGCAACTAAGCTTCCATTCAAAGATGCATCAGTTGATGCTGTGACTATATCTTTTGGTCTTAGGAATGTTAATGAACCTAAAACCGCATTGAAAGAGATGCTAAGAGTTCTAAAGCCAGGCGGCACAGTTGTTATCTGTGAATTTAGTCAGGTTAGTGTTCCAGTTATCAGATCCTTTTATAACTTCTATTTAAAGAAAGTGTTACCAAGATTGAGTTCATTGCTAGCCAGCAACCAAGGTGCTTACGAATACCTAGCTGAATCAATCATGGCTTGGCCGAAACAAACTGAACTAGTTAAGTGGCTAACTGATGCGGGCTTTGTTGAAGCCAACTACAAGAACCTAAGCTTCGGCGTTGTTGCTTTGCATTCTGCAAAGAAGGGCAAATAATTGAGCAAAATCTCATTACCTAATCAGCTTCGTAAAGTTGTTGACAAAGCACTGATCAAAGAAATTCAAGCTGGTTTAGAGCTTGTTGAAACTGAATTACTTGAAGCGGTAACACACACAGACCCGGTCGCTAATGTCACCAGCAGGCATTTGTTGGAAGCTGGCGGTAAGCGTCTGCGTCCCGTTTTAGTTTTACTGGCAGCACAGCTTGGTAAAGGAACTTCAACTGAAGTTGTGAAGGCAGCGGTTGTGGTTGAGCTAACTCACTTAGCGACTTTGTATCACGATGATGTTATGGATAGAGCACCTATGCGTAGAGGTGTTCCAACAGCGCATGAAATCTGGGGTAACAACGTAGCTATCCTCACCGGCGATCTACTCTTTGCTAGAGCATCACAGATAGTTTCAAGACTTGGAACTAAAGCGCTAACACTGCAAGCAGACACTTTCGAAAGATTATGTTTAGGTCAACTGCACGAAACTCTAGGTCCAAGTGAAACCGATGACCCTATTGAGCACTACCTTCAGGTGCTTGCGGATAAAACTGGATCCTTGATTGCAGCCAGTGCTGAACTGGGCGCTGTTTATGCC
>CAIXVE010000094.1 GCA_903922825.1 uncultured Micrococcales bacterium
ACTCATAGCATCGAGGCTCTCCTGAGAGATTTCAACTTTTGCGTTGTTTCTTGCAATAGCTATTACATCTTCAAAGCTCATACCTGAAGGTTTGATGACTACAGTGTTCACTTGTTGCTCCTATAAATAGATGTTCCAGCAATAAAAGTTTCAGAAATCAGATCAACCCCTGGCCGATAAGCCAGATGAAGATATGAAGGTGCATCTAAGACTATAAAGTCAGCTGCTTTACCAACAGCTAGTAAACCAACATCATCTCTCTGCAAAGCTTTAGCTCCACCCATGGTGGCGGCATAAACGGCCTGCTCAACACTGAAACGCATGTCTCTGACCGCAACCGCAATACAGAACGGCATCGAGGTAGTGAAACTAGATCCTGGGTTGCAATCCGTTGCTATAGCAACAGTTGCCCCTGCTGCATGAAGTTTTCTGGCATCTGGATAAGCACTTCTGGTTGAGAATTCAGCTCCAGGTAATAAGGTGGCTACCGTTTTACTTCCAGCCAAAAGGTCAATTTCTTTATCGGTCAGATGGGTTAGATGATCGGCACTGGCACAATCAAGTTCAACTGCTAATTCAACAGCTCTTGATGACGAGAGTTGATTAGCGTGAATACGCGGCAGTAGTCCGGCGTCCAAACCAGCGTTGAGAATAGCTTTAGCCTGGTCATAATCAAATGCACCTTTATCGCAGAAGACATCTATCCACTTGCTATAAGGAGCACAGGCTTCTAGCATCTCTCCAATAACAAGAGCAACATAATCATCAGGTCTTGACTTATATTCTTCAGGGATAACGTGTGCACCTAAGAAAGTGACATCCTCAGTGTGTTGAACAGCTAGTTTGAGTGAACGAAGTTCATCAGCAACAGTCAGGCCATAACCACTTTTAGTTTCAAAAGTTGTTATACCCGATTGATACATCTCCATGGCTCTAGTGGCAATACCCTCATCGAGTTCCTCGTCTGTTGCAGCTCTAGTTGCATTGACTGTAGTCATGATGCCACCGGCGGAATAGCTTTCACCATTCATCCGAGCAGAAAACTCTTTAGACCTATCTCCTGCAAAAACAAGATGGGCATGCGAATCAACAAAACCAGGCAAAACACTCTTGCCCGCCAAGGAAACTCGATGGTCCGCATTTGGGGCTAGCGCTTTTTCACCAACCCAAGAGATATACCCGTCCTCCTCAATGAAGGCTGCATCGCTTAGTTCACCAAGTAGTCCTCTATCTAAAGAAGAATCGTTGGTTACCAGTGTTGCAATATCGGTATATAAAGTTGAAGACATTTATTTATTCGGTATCCAACATAGGTACGTGAACATGCTTGTGTCTTGCAACATCAATCGCTTCAGGATAGCCAGCATCAACGTGTCTAATCACACCCATACCTGGGTCATTCGTCAATACTCGCTGAAGTTTCTGTGCTGCTAATTCTGTTCCATCAGCAACAGAAACTTGACCTGCGTGGATAGATCTTCCAATACCAACACCACCACCGTGGTGAATAGAAACCCAGGAAGCACCTGAGGCAATATTGACCATGGCATTTAGTAATGGCCAGTCAGCAATAGCATCAGAGCCATCAATCATGCCTTCAGATTCTCTATAAGGTGAAGCAACCGAACCACAGTCAAGGTGGTCACGACCAATAACTATCGGAGCACTAACCTCACCGTTTTTGACTAGATCATTGAATACCGCTCCAGCTTTATCTCTCTCGCCGTAACCTAACCAACAGATACGAGCAGGTAACCCTTGGAACTGAACACGATCTTGAGCCATGGTAATCCAGCGACGTAGGTGATCATTCTCTGGGAATAATTCCAAAATAGCTTTATCTGTTCTATAGATATCTTTCTTATCGCCAGAAAGAGCAACCCATCTGAACGGACCTTTACCTTCACAGAACAGTGGACGAATATATGCCGGAATAAATCCAGGGAACTTGAAAGCATCTGAGAAACCACCCTTGCGAGCTTCATCTCTAATCGAGTTACCGTAATCAAAAACTTCTGCACCTTTTTTCATGAAACCAACCATGGCTTCAACGTGCTTAGCCATCGACTCTTCAGCATGCTTGGTGTAATCCATAGGATCTTTAGCAGCCAAAGATGCTGAATCGTTTAGGTCAACACCTTCAGGCAGATATGCAAGCGGGTCGTGTGCTGAAGTTTGGTCCGTAACGATATCAACTGGAACATCTCTTCTCAAGAGTTCAGGAAGAATGGTTGCCATGTTGCCAACTAGACCAATAGAAACAGCTTTAGAAGCGTTCTTGTATTTGACTGCTTTCTCAATTGCGTCATCCAAGTTATCTGCAATCTCATCTAGATAGCGATCAGCAAGTCTTCTTCTCAATCGTGATTCGTCAACATCAACAATCAAACAAGTTCCCTCGTTCATTGTCACAGCTAGCGGTTGAGCACCACCCATACCACCGCAACCTGCGGTAACAGTAAGTGTTCCAGCTAAAGTTCCACCAAAACGTTTAGCTGCGATAGCAGCAAAGGTTTCATAGGTTCCCTGCAAAATACCTTGAGTTCCTATATAGATCCAAGAACCAGCGGTCATCTGCCCATACATAGTCAGACCCATTTGTTCTAGTCTTCTAAATTCTGGCCAGTTAGCCCAATCCCCTACCAGGTTTGAGTTAGCGATTAGAACTCTAGGAGCCCACTCGTGAGTTTGAAAAACACCAACCGGTTTACCGGACTGAACTAGAAGTGTTTCATCACCTTTTAGTTGATTGAGTGTTTTGACTATGGCATCAAATGATTGCCAGTTACGAGCTGCTTTACCAGTGCCACCATAAACCACAAGGTTTTCTGGGTGTTCGGCAACTGCAGGATCCAGGTTGTTATGCAGCATACGAACTGCTGCTTCCTGTGCCCAGCCTTTAGCTGTGATGGTGGATCCGGTGGCCGCATGAAGCGGGTAATGACCTTCGTTGCTCATAGGTCAATATCACCCCATAAATCGCATTGGCGCAAACTGGCACGCTCTGCCAAACTGAATATATGAACATCGAAGATGAGCTTTGGCCAAGAGCCAGCGCTTGGCTCAAAAATCAAGAGGGAGACGCCTGCGATATTGGTGTTTTTGGTGTTCCAGCTCATCTGACCAGCATCTCTGAAACAGGTGCTAACCACACTCCCCAAGCCATCAGGGCAGCCCTCCAGCGCTATAGCCTTCAGTCAAGTAATGGTTCATTGGAAACCCTAAAGGCTTATGACTTTGGTGATGTGACAGAACCAGATAGCCCTGAAGGTGAAGAACGAACCACAGCGCTCACCAAACAGGTCCTGTCTCGATCAAAGTTAGCTATCGCACTAGGTGGCGATAACTCTGTTACCTTCGCTGTTGCCAGGGCAACACTGGCTAACGGTGGTGGACTTATTACCTTCGATGCTCACCACGACATTAGAACTGGGGTCAGTAATGGCTCACC
>CAIXVE010000095.1 GCA_903922825.1 uncultured Micrococcales bacterium
GGTTACCTAATCGCTGGAAGTTTAGTTTCAATTGCTTCCTTGGCGGGGAAGAGAAGCGGACTTTCTACGGGAACTATTTCAAGGGCGATCTTTGGTGTTTGGGGTAACTCAGTTCCATTGAGCTTCGTGCTAATTTCGCGACTACTTATAACAGCGCTAGCTGCTGCAAGCTTCGGGCTTCTCTTTGATGGTTTCGATAAGCGATTGCCTGCATTCTCAAGCTTGCTTTACTCCATTGGTGGGTTGAACATTACTGTCGGGCTAGCCATTGAACTAACACTTGTCGTAATTGCTTTTGCAATCGCTTTGTTCAGATCTTCAGCTGGACGAATTGTTCAACTGATTCTTAGCCTTCTTGCCTTTGGGTTCTTCTTCGAAGGCGTTCTTGGCATGTCTACTCAAATCGGAAAAGGCGTTGGATTTTCTGTAACCTCAGGTTTCCTCTCAAAAGAATCTTTAGGTGCCATCGCTTTGGTTATTTTGGTTGTGACGTCAACCTTTGTAGGCATCGCGCCTAATTTAGCCAAATCAATTCCAATGAAGCACAAAGGCATTCAGGTCTTTGGAATTGTTCTCGCTTCAAACTTTGCTATTCCATTTACTGTTGCTGCATTGGTTGCTGCATGGATTGGAACTCGAAACTACGAATTGTCTCAACATGTTATGGGTGTTGTCGGCCAGCAATATGTCTTGTCAGTCACTGATGCTCGTTATCTGATTGAATACAACACTCCTGTTTGGGTCAGAGGATCCCTGGGAACAGGAATTACTTTAGGAATAATCTTCTTGGTTGCTATGTCACTGAGAACAGCTGCACAGGAGGTTATTTCGCTGTTCAGATTGAAGAGTAAGAGCCTTGCACTTCTGATCGGCTTGGCTGCAACCTCCGCGGCCTTGGTCTTATTCGCACAACAGCCACCAAGACAGATGCAGACCTACCTCGTAAATCTTCTGGTTGTAGCAGCTGTTCTGTGTGTTGGCTGGATTGGCATGTTTGTTACAGATGTTGCACTAAGACGTATCGCTTATCACGAGCTTTCACTGACTAGGTCATACGGGTTCTATGGGAAGTTCAATTGGATCTCGATCGGTATTTGGCTTGTGACAACCGCTCTTGCAGTGCTTACTATCCCTATTGATCTGATGGGTTTCGAGTTCACTGGTTCACTAGGTATTCAATTTGGGTTGGATAATGCAATTGCTTCCCAGTCATTAGGCTTCTCTTTCATCCTTGTAGTTGCCGCTGTTCTTACACTCGCAGCTCGCATTCCTCAAATTAGAAAACAGGAACGCGAAGTGCTTGCCGTTGAATGCAGACGTGAACAACTCAATGACATCTTCGTAAGCCAGGATTAATGCAACTGTCTCATCTCCTTGTTGTCCTAGAGGAACTCTGGCCTACCCCTACCGCTGAGCAGTGGGATCGAGTTGGTTTAGTTTCAGGTAGCTCTGCGCAGCAGATAAATCGAATTCTCCTCACCGTTGATGTGACAGCAGAAGTTGTGGCAGAAGCGGTTTCAGGGAATTTTGATCTAATAATTTCGCACCATCCGTTACTACTAAAAGGCATCACTACAGTGTCTGAGGACACCAGCAAAGGTTCACTGCTAGCAACCTTGATCAAATCCAACATCGCGCTATACGCGGCTCATACCAATGCTGATGTTTCAAAGTTTGGTACCAGTGCTGTCCTGGCAAACAAGATTGGTTTATCGAACCAAAAGGTCTTAGTAAAAAATGCAGATGGTTCAGGAATTGGAATACTTGGTGAGCTAAGTCCAGAGCTAAGCCTCGGCAAGTTAGCTGGCAAACTCAACGCTGTGTTACCAGCGACGGCAACCGGAGTTCGGGTTGCAGGGGATTACGAGAGGTTAGTTACCAAAGTTGCTCTTTGTGCTGGAGCAGGAGATTCTTACCTGCAGGCTGCACTTGAGGCAGGAGCTGATGTTTATATCACCTCTGATCTTAGACATCACCCAGCCCAAGAGATTCTTGAGCAGGCTAAAGCACGAGGGCTTGAGTTCGCTCTTATTGACATTTCTCATTGGGCTGCAGAGTTCCTTTGGTTGGAACAAGCTTGTAAAGAAATTTTGGCCAAAATCTCTGGTCCCGAAATAGTCATCAGTGAGATTAGAACTGATGTTTTTGATTTTCTAATGAATGTGCCGAGGGGCTAAAAATGCAACTAGATAAAACCGGTCAAGCAGCACTACTTAAGCTTTCAGAAATAGATCTAAGTCTTACCAAGCTCAAATCTGAACTACTTGAACTCATCGAGTCTAAAGAGCTTGCTGACCTACAGTCGAAGCTAACAGTGAGTTCTGGCGAACTCCTAACAGCAAGGACTGAAGCAGAACGGCTTAGTTTGATGGTTAGAAGATCAGAGGAAGACATCCGACTTGTTGAAGAACGCCTAGCCCGTGATACCGAAAGACTAAACACCACAAGCTCACCAAAGGATGCTCAGGCTATTGAGCGTGAGATTGAATCACTAAAGAAGCGTATGTCTGACTTGGAAGATGTCGAACTAAACCTACTGACCGAACTTGAAGCAAGTGAAATTGTCCTAGCTGAGGCCACAGCTTCTAGAGAATCCCTCAATAGCTCTCTCATAACGTTGCAAAATGACATCCAAACACAGGTAGATGTGCTTAAGGCTGAAGGTCGAAAGTTAACTGCGGATCGGCAAATAGTCGTAGAGAAGATAACCTCTGAAGTTTTGGAGCAGTATCAAAGATTGGCAGCTAGACAAATTGCCGTTGGCAAAGTTGATGATCGCGGTTGCACCGCTTGTCGAATGAATCTAACTGTTGGTGCAATTGAAAATATCAACTCGATTCCAGAGAACGAACTTGCC
This sequence comes from uncultured Micrococcales bacterium, assembly GCA_903922825.1. Classification (GTDB taxonomy): domain Bacteria; phylum Actinomycetota; class Actinomycetes; order Actinomycetales; family Microbacteriaceae; genus Rhodoluna. Next base: position 2,858 of record CAIXVE010000095.1, read on the forward strand.
ATCTGTCCAGACTGTCAGGCGTTTTTAGTTCGATGACTAATCCGATAATTATTGAAGCTGATGGTGGTTCAAGAGGAAACCCTGGATCTGCTGGTTCTGGAGCCATTCTCATTGATTCTGTTACCGGTTCAGTGCTCGGTGAAATTGCTCTCTACATCGGTGTTGCGACAAATAACGTTGCTGAGTATCGTGCAGTTTTAGCAGCCATCGAACTCGCAAATGAAATCGCTCCAGAGGCAAGATTATTTGTTCGCATGGACAGCAAACTAGTGGTTGAACAGATGTCTGGTCGTTGGAAGATTAAACATGATGCAATGACGGAGCTTTCAGTTCTGGTTGCAAGAGCAATAGGTAATCGTCAGGTTGATTTTGATTGGATACCTAGAGAACAAAATACTCGAGCGGATGCTCTAGCAAATGAAGCTATGGACGCACAGAAAAGTGTCGTTCGAAAATTCGTGAGCGCTGCTGACACCCAATCCATTCAAGTCATTTCATCATTGGAATCGGCATCATCTCTTGAATTCAACTCAACTATGCCTAGCTCAGTTAGAGCACCGAAGAATGTTAAATCTCCGCTAACTACCTTGATTATGGTACGCCATGGCAGAACAGCGTTGACTGAAACACATCGTCTATCAGGTCGCGGTGGTGAAGATCCTGTTTTATCTGAGTTAGGAGTCTTGGATGCCAGCAGTGTTGCTTCAGAGCTACTGAAAGTTGGTGTGACTGGTTTCCTGGCAACTGTTGACTCACCTTCAGTAATTGTTAGTTCTCCGATTAGAAGAACCAGAGATACTGCAGAGATCATCGGTAAGCAATTGGGTTTACCTGTTGAGGTTGAACAGGACATAGCAGAAATCAGTTTTGGAGACTGGGATGGTCACACTAATGCTGAAGTGCAGCAGAAATGGCCAGATGAATTCGATAACTGGAAGGGCGACGTCACTATCGCTCCTCCTGGTGGAGGTGAATCTCTTGAAGAGTTCGACAAGCGGGTTCAAGAAGGTCGCAAGAGGATTCTAAGTAAGTATGCAGGGCAGACTGTGATAGTCGTATCCCATGTAATGCCTATTAGAGGTTTCATCAAGACAGCATTCGCATCAGATTGGCCTTCATATTGGCGAATTTCAGTTGCACCTTGTTCGATGACTGTTCTACGTTTCTGGGGGGAAGAAGCAGCTGAAGTTACCTGCACAAATTACGTCGGTCATCAATAGGTCTTTATTATCCCCGCCGTTTAGGTTAACCTTGAATCTGGAAGGGTCGGCTAGACGGTCGCGGCAGGTAAAACTGACGAGGAACGTCCGGGCTCCTAAGAGCAAAGCGGTGGGTAATACCCACTCGGTGCAAACCGCAAGATAGTGCAACAGAAAGTAAACCGCCAGGCAACTGGTAAGGGTGAAACGGTGGTGTAAGAGACCACCAGCGTTTTAGGTAACTAAGACGGCTATGTAAACCTCGCTTGGAGCAAGGTCAGATAGAAGACGTTTGAGAGCTGCTCGTTCGAGTCTTCGGGTAGACCGCTTGATGACATTGGTAACAATGTTGCTAGATAGATGACCGTCACCGAAAGGGACAGAACCCGGCGTATCGGCCGACCCCTCCAACTTCTAATCGACTGTGTGCTTTTTAGCCCAGTAGGCAGCACCAAGAATTCCCGCACTGTTCCTGTTTTCAGCTGGGACAATTGCGGTCTTGAGTTTTAACAGTGGTAAAAACGATTCATGTTCTTTAGATATTCCTCCGCCAACTATGAATAGGTCAGGGGAGAGCAAAGCTTCTAGTGTTGAGTAGTACTTTTGTAAACGTTTTGCCCATTGATTGAATGTAAGGCCTTCGCGCTCTTTCGCCGAATAGGCAGCTTTCGATTCATAGTCGACACCATCAATTTGAAGATGTCCAAGTTCCGCGTTCGGAATAAGTTTTCCGTTGTGGATCAGAGCAGTTCCGATGCCAGTGCCAAGGGTTGTCATGACGACCAGGCCCTTCACATTCTTAGCAGCGCCATACTTAGCTTCTGCAAGGCCAGCAGCGTCAGCATCATTTAGAACGTGAACGGTTCTCTTCAGTTCCTTTTCGAAAAGGTGATCTGCATCTAAGCCAATCCATTGTTTCGAAACATTCGCAGCTGACATAGTCACACCGTTTTTCACTACAGAAGGGAAGCAAATTCCAACCGGAAGGCCATCTGAACCTGGAATCTGGTCGATCAAATCTTGGAGTGTTTCAGCAATTCCATGTGGCGTCCCGCCCTTAGGTGTTTCGAATCTGAAACGTTCAGATAGAAGCTTTCCTTTTTTGACATCCACGAGTGCACCTTTAATCCCGGTGCCACCGATGTCTATTCCTATTGCGCGACGACTCATTTATCTCCTGAGGCTAAGGTTAGTATTTCAGCACCTGTTTCCGTGATAACTATGGTGTGTTCAAATTGGGCCGTGATGCTGTGATCTTTAGTGGCAACAGTCCAACCATCAGGCCACATAGTCCATTGATGTGTTCCGAGGGTCAACATAGGTTCGATTGTGAACACCATGCCAACTTCCATGATGTCGTCATACAGTGGCGCAGAGTCGTAATGCGGAATGATTAGACCACTGTGGAAACTCTCACCGATTCCGTGTCCAGTGAAATCTCTAACCACCCCATAGTTGAAGCGCTTGGCGTAAGCCTCTATTGTTCTGCCAATTAGGTTCACAGCCCGGCCAGGTGCACAGGCTGCTATTCCGCGGTTCAGAGCTTCTCGCGTACGTTCAACTAGAAGTTTTACATCCTCTGTCACATTTCCAACTAAAAAAGTCTGGTTGCTGTCTCCATGGAACCCGTCGAGGTAGGCCGTGATATCAATGTTTATGATGTCCCCTTCTTTTAGGACTGTTTCATCGGGTATTCCATGGCAAATAATTTCATTTACCGATGAGCAGATCGATTTTGGGTAGCCACGATATCCGAGAGTAGAGGGGTAAGCGCCTTTTTCGATCAGATATTTATGTGCGATTTTGTCTAGTTCATCGGTTGTCACGCCAGGTTTGGCTCTAGATCCAACGAGCTCAATAGCCTGAGCCGCCAAGGTTCCGGCCCTTCTAATTTTTTCAATCTGCTCTGGAGTCTTAACATTGACACCAGTCCAAGTTGCTGGAGTTTTCTTACCAACATATTCAGGCCTTGTGATTGTTGGGGGAACTGAAAGCGAGGGAGAGATAGTTCCAGGTATGAGGTAACCGGTTTTACTATCTCTAGGCATGGCTAAAGTCTAATTTCTGCGAGTTAGTATGCTCATCATTGAAACGCATAAGGAGCAGATCATCGAAGAGCAAGAGTATTGGTTTAACACCAAGACAGGTGAAGTTGAACAAGGGAAACAAACTTTAGCCTTCTACCGTATCGGGCCTTTCAAGACCAGAGGCGAAGCTGAGCATGCTTTGGAAACGTTGGCTAAACGTAGTTCAGAGTGGAAAGAGGAAGAGCAAGAAGACTAGTCGTGAGCCTGGTCTGCATTAGGGAAAGTTCCTTCAGCGACTTCGTTTCTATATTCTGTAGCAGCTTTCAGTAATGTTTCTCTAAGATTTGCATATTGCTTGACAAACTTACGTGGCTTACCTGGATAGAGTCCAGCGAAATCAGTCCAAACAAGAATTTGCCCATCGGTTCCACTTCCAGCACCTATTCCAATAGTTGGAATGCTTAGGCGGTTGGTTAGATCCCTTGCCAGATTCTGGGGAACCAATTCAAGAACCACCGCGTAAGCACCAGCTTCTTGAACAGCCAAGGCATCAGCAATAAGTTGTTCCTCTCCATCACCACGACCTTGAACTTTGAAGCCACCAAGATTATGGATTGATTGTGGCGTGAAACCAATGTGCGCCATAACTGGAATACCCGCACTAGTCAGAGTTTTTATTTGCTCGACTGACCTTTCGCCACCTTCTAGCTTTACTGAACTTGCTCCAGTTTCTTTCATGATCTTGATGGCATTCTCCAAAGCGGATTCCTTGCTTTGTTCATAAGAGCCGAACGGCATGTCTACTACAACTAAAGCACGTTTGGCTGCTCTTGCAACCGCCCTACCAAAAGGAATCATCTCTGCAACGGTAATAGGGAGAGTGGTTTCGTAACCCAGTGCGTTATCTGCTACTGAATCGCCAACCAAAATAACTTCAATTCCAGCTTCATCAAAGATACCTGCGGTTAGCACATCGTATGAAGTCAAACATGAGAACTTTCGTCCCTCGGCTTTGAATTGAGCCAAAGTGCTGGTCCTGATTGTTTTAGGAGTTATATCGTTCAATGTCTATCCCTTAAATTGGTTCGTTATAGGAAGTCTTCTGTCGCGTCCGAAAGCCACGCCAGTTATTTTTGGTCCGATAGCACCTTGACGTCGTTTCCACTCTGCACGGTCAACCAGGGTGAGAACCTTGGTGACAAGTTGCTCATCAAAGCCGTAGGAAACTATTTCCTTGGCCGATTTGCGATTATTCACGTAGGCATTAAGAATGGCGTCCAAAACATCGTATGGAGGTAAAGAATCCTGATCAACCTGATCTGGCCTAAGTTCTGCTGAAGGTGGTTTCTCTATTGAGTTGGCTGGTATGGGTTCAATTTCGTTTCTAGACTTCGCGTAACCGTTACGCCATTTAGCTAATTGCCAAACTAAAGTCTTCTCAACATCTTTCAGGGGAGCGTAGCCACCAACGGTGTCTCCATAGATTGTTGAATAGCCAACTGCTAACTCTGTTTTATTTCCAGTGGTGAGTGTGAGCATCCCTTGTTTGTTACTCAAGCTCATCAGTATCACACCTCGAACGCGTGCTTGAAGATTCTCTGCTGCAAGTCCATCGAGTTCTAGTTGAGTTTCGAATGGCTTCACCAAGTTTTCTATTGCCTGGATCTGGTAGTTGAGGCCACGTCTTTGAGCAAGATCTTGTGCATCATCTTTAGATCCGTCAGATGAATATCTTGACGGCATTGACACTCCAAAAACGTTTTCCGCTCCGATAGCATCAGCTGCAATAGTCGCGCAAACAGCTGAGTCGATTCCACCTGAGAGCCCTAGAACAACTGATGTGAAACCATTCTTATGAACATAATCGCGAAGCCCAAGAACCAGTGCGTTCCAGATTTGCCAATTGTCATTTGGTTTGGTTAGGTGGTGCTCACCGACAACGGTTAGATCATCCTTCGAGTCAATGTCGATAAGGACAAGATCTGATTTGAACTGTTTTGCTCTGGCCACAAGTCTGGATTTGCTGTCTATGACAATACTGTCACCATCAAAAACTAAGTCGTCCTGACCGCCAACTAGGTTCACATAAACTGCTGCGCAGCTGTGCTTTTTAGTAAGCTCGCTGACGAGTTCTAGACGTCGGTCGTCTTTATCAATTTCAAAAGGTGAACCGTTTAGAATCAAGGTCACATCAGTCTGATTCTTGGAAAGTTCGGCTACTGGTCCGCCAGATTGCCATATGTCTTCGCAGATTACTGTTGAAAAGCGAAGACCATCTAGTTCAAAGGTTAGAAGCTCATCACCCGGAACAAATACTCGGTATTCATCGAACACTGAATAATTTGGGAGATGGTGCTTTGCGTATCTTCCTAAAACTTGACCTTTGTGGATAACCGTTGCGCAGTTTTGTGCGATGGCCCATCCATGTTCTTTATTTGCTTTGGTGAGAGCCGGATGCCCAACTACGACAGTTAGGTCTTTATAAGTTGGGTTTTGTAAAATCTGTGTTAATTCCTTGACTGCGCTTTCCGCTTCTATAAGGAAAGATTCACGAGTCGCGAGGTCCTCGATTGGATAGCCAGTCAAAGCCATTTCCCCGAAAACAACTAAGGTTGCGCCCTGTTCTATGGCTTCATCAATGTTTGTAATGATCTGCCTAAGATTGGCCTGAATCGCTCCAACGGTGGGGTTGGTCTGAGCGAGGGCTAGGCGAACTTTTGACACAACCACTAGCCTAGTAGTTGAGACTGGAAAGGGTTTTTCATGGACAAACAGCGCGATTTCGTGCTTCGCACGATAGAAGAACGGAATGTTAAATTCGTCAGACTTTGGTTCACAGACGTGGCAGGAACCCTTAAATCAGTAGCAATTGCTCCAGCTGAAATCGAGAATGCCTTCGCTGAAGGAATCGGTTTCGATGGGTCCGCCATTGAGGGTTTAGCTAGATCTTATGAAGCGGACATGTTGGCACAGCCAGACCCATCTACTTTTCAGATTCTGCCTTGGCGAGGAGAAATTGACCCAACCGCTCGCATGTTTTGTGATATCACAACCCCTGATGGAGTGCCGGCAGCAGCAGATCCTAGAAACGTACTTCGTAGAGCTTTGGCTAAAGCTGCTTCAATGGGCTTTTCTTTCTACATCCACCCAGAGATTGAGTTCTATCTGTTAAAGTCCTCTCAGATAGGCCCTGAGGGTCCTATTCCAGTAGATAAAGCTGGCTATTTCGATAACGTTCCTGGTGGAACAGCGCACGACTTCAGACGTCGTGCTGTGAGCATGCTGGAGCAACTCGGTATTTCGGTTGAGTTTAGCCACCACGAAGGTGGACCAGGTCAAAACGAGATAGACCTTCGTTACGCGGATGCGCTAACCACCGCGGACAACATCATGACTTTCAGAACTGTCATCAAAGAAGTGGCGATCGAGCAGGGTGTTTATGCAACATTTATGCCGAAGCCGTTCACTGAGCACCCAGGTTCAGGTATGCACACCCACATGTCGCTTTTCGAAGGCGACACTAACGCATTCTTCGATGCAAGTGGTCAGTATCACTTGTCCAAGACTGCTAAGAGTTTTATCGCTGGTCTACTAAAGCACGCCGGTGAGATTACCGCAGTTACCAACCAATACGTGAACTCCTATAAACGGCTCTGGGGTGGCGGTGAAGCTCCTTCATTTGTTTGCTGGGGTCACAACAACCGTTCAGCTTTGATTCGTGTTCCTTTGTATAAACCAAACAAGTCTCAATCAGCACGCATTGAATATCGTGCGATTGACTCCGCAGCAAACCCGTATCTTTCATACGCACTGATGCTTGAGGCTGGGCTTAAGGGTATTCAAGAAGGCTACGAACTTCCTCCAGAAACTGAAGATAACGTATGGGATCTTTCAGATTCTGAACGAAGAGCCATGGGTATTCAACCGCTTCCACAAAACCTGGAACACGCTATCCGCAAGCTAGAAGAATCAGAACTGGCTGCTGAGGTTCTAGGTGAACAGGTATATAGCTATGTTTTGGCTAACAAACGTCGTGAGTGGAGTGACTACCGAGCTCAGGTAACGCCATACGAATTGAAGACTAACCTCGAAGTTCTCTAATGGCATCATCTGAATCAAAACCAGCGCAGACGCTAACCGCGCTTGCTCGGTTGGGTTTCAGTGACCTTGACGCGACTATTTCAAGATTAGATCAGCTAGTTTCGGTTGTGGGGGATAGCGGTAGATCAGCACTTGCCTCTCTTGAAAGGTGCGCGAATCCAGACCAAGCATTACTGTGTTTGATTCAACTTGCAGAGCTTGATAAAGCAAAGATAAAGAAGCTGCTTTCAAAAGAGGATTCATCGCTAAGGCTTGTTAGATTACTGGGAGCTTCAAGATTCCTAGCTGACTACCTTGTCAGACACGTTGAACTTCTTCAACTATTCGAGAAACCAGTTTCGGAATTACCAAATCGCCAAGTTTACGATTTGAGTTTCAGTTCTGGTTTGAAGCTGAATTCTTCCAATTTTGATGCCCAGCGGGAGATTTCAACTCTTCGCAAGATTTACCGTTCAAATCTTCTTCAGATAGCGATGTACGACCTTGGCCAAAATGATCAAGTAAATGGGTTACCAACTGTGGCCAAGGCGTTGGCGGATTTAGCGGGGGCTGCTCTAGACGCTGGACTGTTATTCGCTAGAACAGAACTAGTTTCTAGTAGTGAATATGGAGTGTTCACCGCAGAAGAAATAGCTAATACAAGACTTGCAGTTATTGGAATGGGTAAAGGTGGAGCTGGTGAATTGAACTACATTAGCGATGTTGATGTTATTTACGTTGGGGAGAGCTCATCAACCAATCTCGAGAATGAGCGAATGCTTGAAGTTGCAACCAAATTAGCAACTCGACTAATGCGCGCTATGGATGTTGTAAACCCAGAACCTGCACTTTGGCAGGTTGATGCAAACTTAAGGCCTGAGGGCAAAGCAGGAGCTCTGGTTCGGACATTAGATTCTCATTTGGCTTATTACGCGAAATGGGCTCAAAATTGGGAGTTTCAAGCGTTACTTAAAGCAAAGCCGATAGCGGGCGATTTAGAACTGGGTAAGAGGTATTACGAGGCAGTTCAGCCTTTAGTTTGGCAATCAAGTAATCGTGAGAATTTCGTTGAATCCGTCCAAGCAATGCGCGAGAGAGTTAGTGCAAACATTCCGCCCGATGAGGTTGATCGCCAAATCAAGCTTGGCGCGGGCGGTTTACGAGACATAGAATTCACTGTCCAACTTCTGCAATTGGTCCATGGCAAGAACGATATCGGGGTAAGGGCACCGGATACGATCTCTGCGATTGAGCAACTCGCCAAGGCCGGATACATCGGAAGAGCTGAGGCAGCTGAGTTCTCTAATCACTACAAGTTCCTACGATTACTTGAACATCGCATTCAACTCACACAACTTCGTAGAACACACCTAATGCCAATTGATGCTTCAACTCAAAGAGCGATAGCAAGATCCATCAACACAAATTGGACTGCACAATCACTAATTGAAGACTGGAATAAAGTAAAACTCGAGGTGCGGTCTCTGCATCAAAGAATCTTTTATAGACCGCTTCTCGTTGCAGTCTCCAAATCTTCAGATGGCTTTGCTCTTTCAGAGGAGCAAGTTCAGCAGCGCCTAGCCGCGTTAGGTTTCGTAGACCCTAAAGGCGCTCAAATACACATTGAAGCTCTAACCTCCGGACTTTCACGACGAGCTCAAATTCAAAGACAGCTTCTTCCTGTTCTATTGCAATGGTTCGCGGAAGGAACCGACCCAGATTCTGCCTTACTGGCTTTTAGAAGGCTTAGTGAAAACCTCGGGGAGTCCCACTGGTATCTCAGAATGTTGCGAGATTCGAGTGGTGCAGCGGAAAGAATGACGGTTGCCCTGTCAACTTCTAAGCTTGCAACATCGCTTCTGGAATTGATACCTGAGGGTGCTGCTTGGTTTGAAGATGTGAATGAATTTTTGCCTCAGAGCCTAGAACTCCTTACTCAGCAATCTGATGCTCTTGCCTCGCGACACCAGGACCTAGAGAGTCTTTCAAAATCAATCAGGCACATCAGGAGACGTGAAACTCTAAGAATTGCTCTAGGTGCTGTTGTGGGCGAGCTTACCCTCTCACAGGTTTCCAAGGGACTTACCGACATAACCCAGTGGTACCTAAGCGCATTGGCCAGTGAACTTATTGCGAAACTTGCATACAACGATGAGCCGGTTTCCAAACTTCTGGACTTTGGAATTGTTGCCATGGGGCGCTTCGGTGGTGGGGAACTTGGCTTTGGCAGTGATGCGGATGTTATGTTCGTCTATGACCCGAAGCCGGGAGTTCCTGTTGCCTTTGCTCAGAAATCTGCTGAGCTAATAATCTCTGAGATTCGCAGATTAGCTAAAGATCAGCAACTGGAATTCGAACTAGACCTTGGTCTGAGACCCGAAGGCAAGAATGGTGCTATTGCTCGTTCAATGGATTCTTACAGCGCCTACTACGCCAGGTGGGCAGATATTTGGGAGAACCAAGCTTTATTGAGAGCAAGGATCTTTTATGGGTCAGCGAAACTCAAAGAAAGTTTTTCAAAGGTTGTTGACAATTATCGATATCCGGCAACCTTTGATGCCAAGAGCATCTTAGAGATACGACGAATTAAGGCTCGAGTTGAAAACGAACGACTACCACAAGGAGCTGATCCAAAGCGCCACTTGAAACTTGGAAGAGGCTCTCTCAGTGACGTTGAATGGCTCGTTCAACTTTTGCAGTTAAAGCACGGCAATGAACATCCAAGTATTCGAACAGCTAAGACACTCGAAGCTTTAGAAGCGCTTGTCACCGAAGGCATAATCGAAGCCCACGACGCCAGAGTCCTTGCTGAAGCTTGGCTGTTGGCCTCAAGAATTAGATCTGCAGGTGTGCTCTGGTCAAACAAACGCAGTGACGTACTGCCGACCGATAGACGTCAGCTTGAAGGAATGGCGCGGATCCTTGAATACCCTCGAGGCTCTGCCTCTTCGCTGGAGCAGGATTATCTAGCTCACACCAGAAGATCAAGAATGGTTTTCGAACGTCTTTTCTTTAGCTAAAGCAAAACGGGTTGCCATTTCTGACAACCCGTTTCAGCCTTAAAGTTTTTACACTCCGTAGTAAAGTTCGAACTCGTATGGGTGAGGGCGTTGAGCGAAAGGCTTGATCTCCTTCTCACGCTTGTAGTCGATCCAAGTTTCGATCAAATCCTTAGTGAACACATCACCTTGCAATAGGTAGTCGTGGTCAGCTTCCAAAGCCTTTAGGACTTCTTCAAGTGAGCCTGGAACCTGAGGAATGTTCTTGGCTTCCTCTGGAGGCAACTCATAGAGATCCTTGTCAACGGGAGCGTGTGGCTCAATTCTGTTCTTGATACCGTCAAGACCAGCCATCAACATCGCTGCGAATGCTAGGTATGGGTTACCTGAAGCATCTGGCGCACGGAATTCAATACGCTTAGCCTTCGGGTTGGTGCCAGTCATCGGAATGCGAATAGCTGCTGAACGGTTACCTGCAGAGTAAACGAGGTTTACTGGAGCTTCGAAACCAGGAACTAGACGGTGGTATGAGTTAACACTTGGGTTTGTGAAAGCAAGCAAGCTCGGTGCGTGCTTCAGTAGACCACCGATGTACCAGCGAGCGATATCTGAAAGACCGCCGTAGCCATTCTCGTCATAGAACAAAGGCTTGCCATCTTTCCAGAGCGACTGGTGAACGTGCATACCTGAACCGTTGTCACCGAAAAGAGGCTTCGGCATGAAAGTTGCTGTTTTGTTGTAGTTGAAAGCTGTGTTCTTAACGATGTACTTGAACTTCAAAACATCGTCAGCTGAGTTAACGAGAGTTGAGAATCTGTAGTTGATCTCACACTGACCAGCAGTACCAACTTCGTGGTGGCTGCGCTCAACATCAAGACCAGCTTTTTCTAGGTTTAGAACAATTTCATCGCGGATGTCAGCTAGATGGTCCACCGGTGAAACAGGGAAGTAACCACCCTTGAAAGGTGTCTTGTTACCAAGGTTACGGCCACCGTCTGATTCAAATTCTTTACCAGTGTTCCAGGCGCCTTCGATTGAATCTACATAGTGATAGGCGGTGTTTGATTTGGTCTCATAGCGAACCTCATCGAAAATAAAGAATTCTGCTTCAGGAGCGAAGAATGCTGTGTCAGCAATGCCGGTTGAAGCTAGGAACGCTTCTGCTTTCTTAGCAACTTGACGAGGGTCACGATGGTAGATCTCTCCGTTACGTGGGTTGTAAATGTCGAAGTTGATGATCAGAGTCTTTTCAACTCGGAACGTGTCAAGGTAAGCAGTTGTAACATCAGGGATTAGCTGCATGTCTGACTCATGAATAGATGCAAATCCGCGAATTGAGGATGCATCGAAGAGCTGACCATTGACAAAGAAATCTTCATCAATCTGGCTAACTGGAAGGTTGAAGTGTTGTTGAACGCCTGGTAGGTCAGTGAAGCGAACATCGAGGAACTTTACGTCTTCGTCCTTGATGAATTTGATGACCTCGGATGCTGATTTAAACATTGAGTTAAGCCCTTCAAAGGTTTTTGGGATTTCGAACGTGCCGTTACGTTCAAGATAACTTTATAGCCCGAAACCTAAAGACCAGCCGAAACTATGTTTCAGGGATGTAAAAAGTTTAGAAATCTAGCGAATCTTGCGAGAAGGGCGCATCTTGTTAGGGTCAATTCCCTTAGGAATAGGCATACCACCCCTTGAATCCAAGGCAGCCAGACGATTCTGAACCGCAAAAATCTCATCCTTACGAAGGGTCTTTTTTAGCTTGCTTACGTCTTTTTGAAGTCTCTTCAAAGGGACTCCATCGCCATTGTCTGAGCAATAATAAGTGTGGACGGTTACTCCTTGAGCTACGCGCTGAACCTTACGACGTTCGTCCTCAAGTAGGGCAGTTGCTCCGTTTTTAGAACCCTCGGCCATTAGAACTACTCCAGCTGGGCCAACTACTCGAAAGACCATGTCCATCGACTTTGGGTTAACCGCTACTGGTTGTTGTGCGCCCTTGTATCTTCTGCGGGTTAGAGTTCCAACCGCAAGGCTGGTTCTACCTGGTTCATTTGCGTACCTAGTAAATACTGTTGAGTTGGCTTGGCGGCTAAGGATAAGCAAGGCAGAAAGGTAGCCTGCAACAATCGCTAAAACAATCCAGATAACAAATGGAAGGAAATTCATTCCAGTGAGAATCGCACCGATTAGAACGAAGAAGACAGCAACAGCGACACCGCTAAGGATCGCAATTGGAACAGCCTTTGGGTTGTTCTCTCTTAGGAATTTAACTCCTTCACTGAACTGTGCAAACAGTCCAGGAGCCTTTTGATCTTTATCTTTGTTCTTTGCTTTTTCTTTTGCCATGATGAATAGCCTATTCGTTCCTTTTAGTTAACTGCTTGACTGAAACCGTCTTTGATTGCCGCTTCGGCTAAGTGCTGAAGATGTTCAGGAATAATATCGCCACGCTTGATCATGCTCTGAGCCCAAAGCCTGCCTGCACGATAGCTGCTTCTGACTAGTGGACCACTCAGCACACCTAAGAAGCCCATTTCCTCTGCAATGTTCTTTAGTTCAACAAACTCCTGTGGCTTAACCCAACGGCTGACCGGATGGTGTTTGAGCGAAGGCCTTAGATACTGCGTGATGGTGATTATGTCTGTTCCAGCATCGTGCAAATCTTGTAGAGCTTGAACGACTTCAGAAATCTCTTCACCCATACCAAGAATTAGGTTGCTCTTGGTCACCATTCCTGCGTTTCGACCTTGGGTTATTACATCCAGAGATCTTTCATAACGGAAGGCAGGTCTAATTTGCTTAAAGATTCGAGGAACTGTCTCAACGTTGTGAGCGAAGACTTCAGGCTTTGCTTCAAATACCTTCTGCAACAGCTCTGGCTTACCCGAGAAATCGGGAATCAATATCTCGACGCCGGTTCCGGGAGACTGCTTATGAATTTGACGAATAGTTTCGGCATAAAGCCAAGCACCTTCATCAGGAAGATCATCTCTAGCAACTCCAGTTACTGTGGCATAACGAAGTTGCATTTGCTTTACTGAATCACCAACTCGTCTAGGTTCATCAGGGTCAAAGTTAGCTGGCTTACCTGTGTCGATTTGGCAGAAGTCACATCTTCTGGTGCACTGCGCACCACCGATAAGGAAAGTTGCTTCACGATCTTCCCAGCACTCGAAGATGTTCGGACAGCCCGCTTCTTGGCAAACAGTGTGTAGGCCTTCAGTTTTCACAAGAGTGTGCAAGGCCTGGTATTCGGGACCCATCTTTGCCTTTGTCTTAATCCACTCAGGCTTGCGCTCAATCGGAGTCTCAGCATTTCTAGCTTCGACTCGAAGCATGCGTTTCGGGGCTTCAGGCAGTTCGGTCACTTGATTACTTTTCCAATCGTGGTTAGATGTTTCTTCACAGCCTCAGCAGCCATAGCTGGAGTGATGATCATTTTCACTAACTCGCTAATCGTACTCGTTGCAGCATCCTTGATACCGCAAGCGATTATGGTTTCGTAAGCGTCCAAAGAGTTGTTGCAGTTCAAGGCAAATCCGTGCATCGTTGTCTTCTCTGCAACTCTGATACCGATGGCTGCAATCTTTACATGAGTGTTACCAACCGGGGCCCAGACACCAGAACGACCTTCAACTCTTTCGGTATAAAGCCCAAACTCAGCCACTGTGTCGATGAGTACCTGCTCAAGCCAGCGCACATAGCCAACAACATCGATTGGATTAGGAAGTTTCATAATAGGGTAGCCAACAAGTTGGCCGGGACCGTGCCAAGTGATTTTGCCTCCGCGATCAACGTCGATTACTGGAGTTCCATCGAGGGGACGCTCCTCATCTGAGGTTCGTTTGCCAGCTGTATAGACTGCGCTATGTTCTAGAAGTAGGACAGTATCAGGTCTTTTCCCCGAGTAAACCTCTTCATGAACCCGTCTTTGTAGATCCCAAGCTGTCTGGTAATCCACATAATCAGGAGCTAAACCAACAATCTCGAACTCGGGCATGCTTCAAGTCTAAAACTATTCACAGGTAGTTCAAATTCGCCCTTTTGCACAGCAAAGCCTAAGCGTTTAGATTTCAAAATTCGAATGCCAATAATACTTTTATGTGGAGAGTAGCCCAGCCAAGCCTTAGAAACTACGCAGTCATCCGCCAAGAAAGTAGACGTCCAACTTTTAGAATTTGGGTGATAACTGATAGGAGAGTCGAACTAAGTGAACAATTCCTACTAGTGCCTTCAAGATGGGTAGCCTGGCCTAGATTGCTTGCTAGATTCAACTCTCTCAATCCATCTGTCGTTCGATTGAGAGATGGTCGGGTGGCGCTTCAATTTCCTATAGAAGTCCACATACATCAAATCAATGAACTAGTTGGTAAAAAGCACAGCAGAGTAGAACTGGATGCTTTGCAAGGATTTCTGAATGCGAAAAGATCATCTCTCAGACTTTGGCTTATGGCACCAGCACTGATTACCAGTCTGGTAATTGCCATAGTCCTGCAAGGGACGCCAAATCCAACCAAATCCGAACTGCCGATAACAGTTTCGAAATCAAGGACGAGTCAAACCGTATGCTCAGTCATTCCTAGAGTTGGTGATTTGATACCGCTAACCGTGAAACGATCGACCCAGATTGAGATACTGAACTCTCGATTCGATTTATCTATCCAGGCTTCTATGGGAGGGCTTTACCGAATCATCCTGCGTAGAGAGTGTGATGCAGAGCATTTCAAACTCGAGGCTTGGAGGACCGGCAACTACCTAACAGTTTCGAAAGTGAACTAGAACCCCAAGTTAGCTTGGAAATTAGCCTCTTCTAGACGAGCCTTAACGTCAACCAAGAATCTAGACGCGTCAGCGCCATCGATACTTCTGTGATCGTAAGAAAGCGCTAGATAAACCATGCTTCTAATAGCGATACTGTCGTTTCCATTTTCATCGGTAACAACAACCGGGCGCTTTGCAACTACTCCAGTTCCAAGAATTGCCGATTGAGGAAGGAACACAACAGGCGTATCAAACAAGGCACCGCGAGAA
>CAIXVE010000096.1 GCA_903922825.1 uncultured Micrococcales bacterium
AATGCTTGAAACAACAAAGACACAGTGGTCTAAAATCCAAACGATGGCTATAGCCAGAGCGTTTTCGATGCTCGGTTCAGAGCTGACTCTATTTACTCTTGTGTTCAGGGAAAAAGATAAAGGCTCCGCTGCGGTTGCGGCTCTATTTATTGTCGGCTCATTGCCGTTGATCCTATTTGCTCCCTGGGCCGGAACAATCGCAGATAGATTCAGCACGAGGCAGGTAATTCCTGGATTGTCCATTATCGGTGGAGCTGCAATTTTCGCTCAAACCCAGCGCTTAGACACCTGGTGGATTCTGCTCTTGCTATTTATCGCAAATACTTGTGGTTCGATTATTGGGCCCACCTGGGGCAAGCTCACTCCAGTTCTAGCGACTAAAGACGACTTCAGTCGAGCATCGGGAATTATTCAAACCTACTTTTCCATAGCAAGCCTGTGCGGACCTATTCTGGCTGGATTCCTCGTTAGTACAACTGGGTATGTTTTGACTTTTGCTATCGATGGTTTCTTCACAACCATGATTGCTGTTGTCCCTTTCATTATCAGAGTGAACCACAAGCCGGAGTCGCTAAAGGAAGGTGAAAAGACCAACGTTATGGAAGGGTTCCGCTTCCTGATGAACAACCCGCTACTTCGTGCACTGGTAATTATGGTCTTCGGCATGGTTTTCTGCATGAGTGTAATAAACGTGGGGGATATTTTCCTTGTGACCAAAATTATGCACGCTGATGCGTTTATTTATAGCATTATTGGCTCTGGGTTCATGATTGGAACTCTGTTGTTTAGCGTTATAGCTGGAGCAAAAAAGATTCCTCTGAGAAGTGAGCTCATAATTCTAGGCTTTGGTCTTTCATTCCTGTCATTGGCCGGATTAGGGGTTGGGCTCTCCCCCAACTACTGGGTTATCATCCCGATTTGGTTCGTTGCAGGTTTAGGTAACGCAACTATAAATACCTACGGCCTCGCCATGATGCTCAGGTCAATACCTCACGAAGTTCAAGGAAGAGTCTTTGCTGCTTTCAACGCAATTATTTCAACTGCAAGTATTGGATCGATGGCGGTAGCTGGAACGGTAATTGGCTTCTTTGGTGTTCGTGAGGTCTTTGTCGTAGCTGGAATACTCGCGTTCACATCTTTCGCGGGACTCTTTCCAACTGTTTATAAAGAGCAATCGAAGCTTATAAAAGCTGCTTAGTTTTAAAGACTGCGTTCAGGTGAGCCGATATATAACTGCTGTGGGCGGCCAATCTTGGTTGAGGCATCATGGTTCATTTCACGCCAGTGTGAAATCCAGCCAGGCAATCTACCCATGGCAAATAGGGCTGTGAACATGCGGGTTGGGAAACCCATCGCTTTATAGATAACACCCGTATAGAAATCAACGTTTGGATAAAGCTTTCTTGAAATGAAGTATTCGTCAGCTAGCGCTGCTGCTTCAAGTTCTTTTGCGATATCTAGAAGAGGGTCTGAAACACCAAGATCGGCAAGAACCTTATCTGCGGTTGCTTTCACGATGGTTGCTCGTGGATCCATGTTCTTATAAACACGGTGACCGAAGCCCATAAGCTTCACACCATCTTCTTTATTCTTGACTCGTTCAATAAACTTCTGAACTGATTCACCTGAATCACGAATGTGGGCAAGCATCTCTAGAACTGCTTCGTTGGCACCACCGTGCAATGGACCAAACAAAGCTGAAACACCAGCAGAAACAGATGCAAACAAGTTGGCCTGTGATGAACCAACTAAGCGAACAGTTGAAGTTGAACAGTTCTGTTCGTGATCTGCGTGCAGAACTAGCAAGGTGTCTAATGCTTTCACAACAACTGGGTTTTGAATGTATGGCTCTGCCATGTTTCCAAAGCTCATGCGTAAGAAGTTTTCAACATAGCCAAGTGAGTTATCTGGATATAGAAGTGCTTGGCCTAAAGAGTTTTTATGTGAATAAGCAACCAGGGTTGGAAGTTTTGCAAGCAAGCGAACAGTTGAAAGTTCAACCTGAGCATCATCGTGTGGGTTGAGTGAGTCTTGGTAGAAAGTTGACAGTGCAGAAACACCAGCTGACAATACTGACATCGGGTGAGCGTTTTGAGGCATTGAGTGGAAGATGTTCTTTAGATCTTCGTGAATCAAAGTGTGTCTGCGTAACCGCTCATCCCAATCCGACAACTGAGTTGCGGTTGGAAGTTCACCATAAATAAGCAGGTATGCAGTTTCAACGAAACTCTTTTGACCGGCAAGCTGCTCGATTGGGTAACCACGGTAACGAAGAATCCCGGCGTCACCATCAATAAAAGTAATACCTGATTTAGTGCTTGCGGTATTTACGAAACCAATGTCGAAAGAGTTCAATCCGGTTGATGCGTTGAGCTTTGAGAAGTCAATTACTGAATCGCCGTCGGTTGCTTGGACGATTGGGAATTCTGCTGTTCCGCCAGGGTAATTAAGGGTTACTTTCTGGTCATTCTCAGTTGACAAGGCCTACTCCTGTTTTATTTACTACTTTAACCCTAGGGCATTAGTGAGCCTTGAGGCGCCTTCAAAAATCTTCTCATCGGTGGCGGTTAACGAGAAGCGAACAAACTTGCTCCCCTCCCCTTCATAGAACTCACCAGGTACGACTAAGACACCGAGTTCAGCCATTTTGTTCACTGTGTCCCAACAGTTCTCACCAAGTGTGGCCCAAAGATAAAGCCCAGCCTCAGAATCGGCTATCTCAAAGCCATAATCTTTGACTGCCTCAAGTAGAACATCGCGTCTTTTCTGGTAAATCTCCCGCTCAATGCGAACGTGCTCATCGTCGCCTAAGGCTACTGTCACAGCCCGCTGAACCGGTGCAGGCATAATCAAGCCCGAGTGCATCCTCAGGTTCACAATCGCTTTAGTTAGCTTTGAATCTCCGGCAACAAATGCTGCACGATAACCTGCGAGGTTTGACTGCTTAGACAAAGAATAGAAAGCCAACAGGTTCTCATGTGATCCACCACAGACTCTTGGGTCTAGAACTGAAGGAATAAGCTCCTCTGACCATTTACCCCAACCTAGCTCTGCATAACACTCATCACTGGCAAGAACAGCACCTAGTTCTCTGGCCTTCTTGACGCAAGCTGCAAACTCTTCAGCATCAAGCACTCGACCATCCGGGTTACCAGGTGAGTTAATCCAAATCAACTTGGTGTTAGCTGGCCACTTCTCAGGATCATCTTCACTGATGATTTCACAGTTAGCTAAGGCAGCACCAACGACATAAGCGGTATAGGCAACACTTGGTTGAACAACGACATCGCCTGGACCTAATCCCAACATTAGAGGAAGGAAGGAAATCATTTCCTTGGAACCGATGGTTGGGAAAACCTGATCAGTAGTTAGTTCAACATTTCTTCTGCGTTTAAACCAGTCAACAATTGCTTGTTTTAATTCTGCTGAGCCGCCGGTTGAAGGATACCCTGGAGCATTGGTTGCCGCATCTAGCGCATCTTGAATAATTTTTGGAGTTTGGTCCACTGGTGATCCAACAGATAAATCAACAATTCCTTGGGGATGTGATTTAGCGATAGCTTCGTAAGGCTTTAGTTTTTGCCAAGGATACTCTGGCAAACGATCAAACATGTTATTCGCCTTGCGGTGGCAATACTGAGATCACTTCGTGATCTCCTGCGATAGGACCCATCTTGGCAGCACCGCCAGGTGAACCTACGCTACTGAAAAACTCAACGTTGGCTTTGTAGTAATCAGCCCACTGAGCTGGAAGATCATCTTCATAGAAGATAGCTTCAACTGGACAAACCGGCTCACAAGCACCACAGTCAACACACTCATCTGGGTGGATATAGAGCATGCGGTCGCCCTCATAGATGCAGTCAACTGGACACTCGGCAATACATGCCTTGTCCTTCACATCAACACATGGGAGGGCGATAACGTAAGTCAATTGTTTAGTCCTTTTTCTCTACTTCAATTATCTAACTAGAGGTGCGTCTTAGTCCGCTTTGCACGCCATTTGGCCAAACTGATTCTTGGGAATACTGCAGCAATGCCACAGATCAACATCGCACACCAGATATACCGGTTTCCGTATTTGTCATCTGCAATAAAAGCTCCAAAGAGCTCATGCCTTGATAGATACCAGATGGCTATAGTCATACCGGCATTCAAAAGGTAGAGAGCACCCCTAGAGTTTCTCCAGGTTCTAAGGCCAAAGGCGATTGATGCTGTTGCTCCTAAAGCTAAATACAGACCTAACGGAGAGTGCCTTGAGTTATCCGCGAGGATGTTGTGTACATAGACACCTGCAAAGCCAAGCAGGAGACCAAGCGGTAAACCAAACAATGCTCGGAAGACTGGCTTAAACCAAGGTAGGAAGTTAGGGCTAGCTAGC
>CAIXVE010000097.1 GCA_903922825.1 uncultured Micrococcales bacterium
ACTTGGATCTCTCGGACTAACCTTTCCAATGTGAGCTTGGCTGCCCCAGCGTCGGTGAAGACTGGTAACAACACATCCTTATCTACTCAGACTTCGACCTTTGTCCTTACCTATAAAGGTTCTCCAAGCGATGCAGGCAAATTTGCTCAAATCAATATTTTTGAAGTTAGCTCAGGTCTAAACATCACAATGACCGGGACTCCGACCCCAAGCTCAACAGGTTGTGCTCAACAGGTGCTGGGTGCAGATCCACACAGTTGCATGTTTGCTCTGGATGGTTCAGGCGGTGCGGCTATCACAGTGAATCTGAGCGGTGTTTCTCTTTCGTCTTCATTCAAATTCATTCTTTTATCAGGACCTAACATGGGTCAGACCGATCCAGCTGTGGTTAGTTTCGCTGCCCCTCGAAGCATCATCAAGCCAGTGGTGGCAACTGTTAAGGCCTTAACTGGTGGAGCAGCTTTGCTTAGATTTAAAATCACTGAAAATAATGCAGCTGTGGTGGGGATGAAAGCAGACATAACTAAGACTGGACTAGGTGAGAACCTAAGTGTGAGTTCAGCTACTTCTGATTCTCAAGGAGTTATTTATGTGTTCTTGTCTAACCTTTTGGGTAAGAAAGGTAGTTCGGTAATAACCGCAACCATTCAAGGTACAAGCATCAAGACAACTGCGACCATTACCTGGGTGACAGGTAAACTCAACGGCTAACTAGATAGGTGCTGAGCAAAGAAAGATTCGATTCTTTGCCAAGCTTCTGTTGCGGCTTCAGGATTAGGTTTAGCTCCAGTAACTCTAAGTAGTGTTCCAAAAACTGGTCCACCACCTTGTTTAGGGTTCATAAATGCGTGACCCACACCGGGAAACTCTTTGATATCGTGAACAACATTTAGTTTGGTTAGAGTCTCATCAAGTTTGTTCTTAGCATTAGCTAATTGTTTATCCTTAGCTCCGTAATTACCTAAGATTGGACAAGCTCCACTGAGTGCCTCTTCCATGTTCTTTGGAAGCATGCCGTAGTTAGAAGTTGCTGCGTCATAGCCATCGTTAGCCAGTAGGAGAGCAAAGCCTCCACCCATACAAAAACCAATCACACCGACTTTTCCGGTCACATCAGCGCGCGACAGAACAAGTTCCTTAGCGGCTTGAATGTCAATAAAAGCCTGCCCTTCCCCACTAGCTAAAGCTTTGAAAGTTGCAGTTAGACATCTTCGCATACCCCCACGACTATAAAGATCAGGCATGATTACCACGTAACCGGCACTAGCTAAACGCAACATCTGTGCTCTCATGTTTTCATCGATACCGAAAACTTCATGAACCATAACAACAGCAGGCCAAGGGCCTTTACCTTGGGGAACTGCAATTGCAGCCGTCAGATCTTTATTGATTTCTATTGTTTGGGTTTCCATGAACTAACCCTACTCTCCTGTTCACAACTCAAGCAGGTATCTGTATTTCAATAAAGCATACTTGTGCTAGCAGACGCGTGACTTGTTTAGCCAGCAGTTAAACAAAACCCCCGGCCAGAACCGGGGGAAATGTTTGACCTCTTGACGATGGTCGAATCGGAAGAAGAATTTCCGAAGCTTCTCTTGTTAAGAGAAAGTATAGGGAAAACTTCTTTATTTGTGAAGAAGTTATTCACTTCCGGTTCGGCCCTCTTTTTGGTTCACGCCCTACGAGAGGATAAACAAGATGCCTTTTGGTCTGATTGTTGATCTGGTTCTGTTGGTTGTGAAGATAATCACTGTGATTATCGAAATCATCTTAACTAGGTAGAACCAGTGGGTTCTGGTCCTAAAAGCGCCAGAGCCCACCTCAACCCAAATACACTTACAAATATGAAGGATGATGACAAGCTGGAATACGAATGGCGGAAGATTGGTTTGACCGGTCCTGCGCGAAAAGCACTTGTTGAAGCCAAGCTATATAAGGTGTCTGATCTTCGAAAGATTTCCCTAGAAGAACTCGCTAACCTTCCTGGGCTAGGAAAGTCATCAATCGCTAGAATCAAAGTAATTATGGCGGCTAAAAAAATAACCTTCCTAAATAAATAAGAGTAATGCAAAGGAGCATGATGAATAATTCTTCTGTAAAGGCCCTACGTTTAGTTCTTCGAGCTGGCTCAATTGTCTTTGGACTGAGCGCTTTGGCACTGATTGTTGTGCCTGGATATTTTGATCAACTGCTCGGACTCGTTTCAACTTCTGATCTTGAGTGGTCTATGCGAATGATTGGAATAACTCTTGTTGCTCTTGCGGGCAACATGTTCTCAGTTTCTACGAGAGGCACCGATAAATCTGTGAGCTTCTCCGCTCGGGTGATGTTGGTTAGCGCTTTCGCGCTAGGTGTTTTAACCCTCATGCTCCCAGTTGGCTTGAACTGGTTCTCTATTTGCTATTCCCTAATTGGATTCGGTTTCTCTGCGGCATACGCAATCGGCCTTTTGAAGAAATAGCCTGTTTATAGGTTCAGCAGAGATTTGTCTTTTAGTAAATACTTCAGTTGCTAGCAGACGCATGGCATGTCTAGCCAGCAGTTAAACAAAACCCCCGGCAGCAACCGGGGGAAATGTTTGACCTCTTGACGATGGTCGAATCGGAAACACAACTTCCGAAACTATCCGTAGTTTCGAGTATAGAGAATATTTCTTTTCTTGAAAAGATTTATTCACTTCCGGTTCGACCCTCTCCTTGGTCCATGCTCTACGAGAGGATAAACAAGATGCCCTTTGGTCTGATTGTTGATCTGGTTCTGTTGGTTGTGAAGATAATCACTGTGATTATCGACATCATCTTAACTAGGTAGAACCAGTGGGTTCTGGCTCTTTGGAGTCAGGACCCACCTCAACACTCATCTTCCCGCTACTGTTAAAACATGACAGCTACGACTACTCACTGGGTTCTGACTCTCGTTTGCGAAGACAAGCCCGGCATTGTTCATGCCATATCTGGAGCGATTGTAACTGCTCAAGGAAACATAACGGAATCCCACCAGTTCTCAAGCGATGACACTGGGCGGTTCTTCATGCGCCTACAAATAGAGTCCTCCGCCACAAGAGAACAGTTCGAGAGCGAGCTGCTTCCAATCATTACTAAATACAACATGGATTGGAAGCTTGACCTAGTAGGTCGCAAAATGCGAACACTTGTCCTGGTGTCTAAGAGTGCACACTGTCTCAATGACCTATTGTTCCGCCAACGTTCAGGGCAACTACCAGTTGAAATCAAATCAGTCTTTGGTAACCACAGTGACCTAAATGAACTGGCTGAGTTCTATTCAGTGCCTTTTGAATCTCATTCAGTTATAGATGACGCCACTAAGAAATCCTTCGAAGATCGCTTACGCGAATACATCAATGAAAATGAAGTTGAGTTGATTGTTCTAGCCAGATACATGCAAATACTCAGTCCCGAATTTTGTGCCGAATTCAGCCATCGAATCATAAACATTCATCATTCGTTCCTGCCCGGTTTCAAGGGTGCCAACCCTTACGCTCAAGCCCACGCCAGAGGCGTGAAGCTGATTGGTGCCACGGCTCACTTTGTGACATCAGACCTGGATGAAGGTCCAATCATTGAACAGAACGTTGTTCGCGTAGTTCACTCACACAGCAAAAATGATTTGGTGGCTATCGGTCAGGATATTGAATCGAAGACATTGACTCAGGCTGTTCGTTGGTTTGCTGAGCATAGAGTGCTAAACGATGGTGATAGAACCATCATCTTTAGCTAGATAACTATTTGATGTTGTTTGCGACTACCTAATTGGTGGCCCTTCCAACAGGGTGCTGGTTGCATCTAGTTTCAGCCAGACAATAATTCGATCTGTGTTAACAAAGACTGGCGTGCAGCTAGTTAACGTCATGTAGCGCTCACCTTTCACATGGCCTTTAAGTTCTTTTGGGGAAGCGCTGATGACATCCAAGTCATCGGGCTTGACTATCTTGGTTTGCAAGTAAACGTAACTGTACCAACCTTGATTTGTTTCAACATAAACGTGATCGCCAGCTTTCAGACGATGGATGTTTAGGAAAGCTCCCCCGAATCCTCCACGGTGTCCTGCAACTGCAAAGTTACCAACTTCACCCGGAAGTGCAGAGCTCGGGTAGTGACCAATGCCAATTTCATTTAGAACAGGATGCCACTTGACTCCTTGAGCGACTAAGCGAACCCAACTTTTACCTAGCCTTGGGATATATATCTTTCCAAAGATGTCCCCTAGAGCCGTTGCCTTATCTGGGTCAATGAACTTTTTCTTGCCCTCAATCGCGGGCTTAGGCGCTGGTTGATATTCGGTAACCGAATGGGTTTGTTTATAAGAATCCCATTCGTTCTCACCCCATACCTTCCAGGCAGCAATAGATGTCACGACCACACCGGAGGCGATTAGCGTGATACCTACAACTTTTCGTATGTTCATGCCACACTCCCTAACTATGAATCAATTGTTTGAGAGTTGCACCAAGTGTTAGGAGCGTTTGAGTTTTCTGGAAGAGATCAAAAGTCTTGCGCCAGCACCAACAACAACCAAACCAAACAATCCAGCAATAACGGCAGCTGTTGGATTGCTTCCTGTTTTAGCCAGGGTTGGTTCTGACGGAAGAATCTTTTGGCCTGTGATTACAACACCGTCAGTGAAGTACTGGTAAGGAGCATTTGTTTTCACTGTGTGACCACCGTCGGTTAAGACTCCTCTGAAGCTAACTGTTCCGGTAGCAAAGTCTGCAACAAGCAGTTCCGCATTACATGCGTTGTTAGTAAACCAAAGGTTACTATCAGCATCGAATGCTCCGGCAATAACACCGAGGCCGTGATTTGCATCTGCACAAAGATATTGTTCTGCAAGACTCAAGTTGTGTTCAGGGGTTGGTGTTTGAACAGCAGTCGCCATGTTTACTGTGTAAGCAGTTCCATCATTGGCATAGTGGTAAACAGTGTCATCTTCAGCTCTATAAGCAAGAAGTCCATCGAAGACCGCCCCTAGATCACCGATACGCGCTGTGTCACCTGTGACGAGGTTTAGCGAGTTTAGGAACAAGTCGTAAAATCTGTTGTCCCTCGAAACCAAATAGGCATTACCCTTACCATCAAATACCATGGCAGAAAGAACTTCATCGTTGGTCGCTCCATCCACTGTGTGAATACGGGTGATTACGCCTGTTTCGGTATCTACTGAGTCAACATACCTAGCGTCGTTGGTGGATTCAATTGCATACATCAAACCGTCAACTGGGTTAACTGCGAAATACTGAATGTATCCAGGGATAGTGTCGCTGTGAGAACCAATAGGTGTAGAGGTTGCGTCATCTGGTGACACAGACCAAACCTGTGAAGGTGTTTGTTCAACAGCAAAGATATGTTGACCATCAGGCAACGAAGGACCCGATACTGCCTGAGCCGAAGCTACTGAGAGAACTGGCAAAATTGCCAAAGCTAAACCAACAAAAATTTTCTTATTCAGACCCATGATCCACCTGCTTCTTGAGATTGATTTGAAAGCCAGGTTGACCTTCCCCTAATAATCTACCAAGTCATGCCCAGTAGGAACATAAAGGCAACGGGTTTCCCGTTTTATCCAAATGAAATAGCTGGCAATCGATCTGCTATTTCGCAATCATCAAGATGTTAAAGCAGAAGGTAGCCACCAAAGATTAATGGCGACTACCTTCTCGGTTGTGACTATTGCTACGGTTTCTTCACAGGAATAGTTAGTGCTGCTGAAGTCACCGGGGTTGGTGCGTATGGATGGTAATGAGACTCAGGACCAACGCCGGTAACCGTGACCTTAATGGTGTGACCTTTATCAGCTACAACAACCTTGTAGAGACCTGATGTTGCGCCAGCGATGGCGGTCTTGTCTCTAAACCACTGATAAGTAAAGGTGGGTTGTCTGTCGAAACTGTCAGCTGGCCAGACTCCTGTGTTCACAGATAAGTTTGATCCGACCCATGCCTTTGCTGTTGAAGAAACTAGGACTGGAACTGGTGGGCTAGGCACTAGCCCAGCCGACGCCGCCTCCGTTGCCTTGCTCATAGCCTCAACCGGTGACCAACCAGGTATGGTTGCAGTTACCTTCACAGAGATCGTAAATGGCATCATGCCTTCTTCAACTACCAAAGTGTTTTGGGTTTTTGATCCGCGCGGTGATCCATTTACATACCAAAGGTAAGTAAAGGTTGTGCCCTTTGGATAAGTTCCAGGGTTAGCGGTCAAAGTTGATCCCCAGTAAGGCTTCCCTGAGATTGTTGGAACAACCGCTTTTGGTGGCTCAACCTTTGTTCCACCAACAGTGATTGCAGCTGAGGTTTTAGGCGTTGGTAAATATTGGTGTGTACCCCAATACCCAATTGCATCAACAACAACTGCAACTTTTCTACCTGCGTCGGCATTATTTAGGACGTAGGTCGAGTTAGTTGCACCAAGGATTGCAACATTGTCACGCAACCATTGATAAAGATAAATTGTTGGTTCAGTAGTGTCTGGCCAACCTCCAGTGTTAGCACTCAAGGTTGTGCCAACCACTGGTGACTTAGCGGAACTTGTTATAGTTGGTGTTTTTGCACCTGGGTATTGTCCAAGCACAATTACAGGAGTTGGATCACTAACAACCACGGTAGGTTCGAAACCTGGTCTAGTGCCGGTTACCTGAACTTGAAGTTGGGAATCAAGTGCAGTCAGAGGAATGAGACAAGTGTTGGTTGTAAAAGTGAATTCGTCACCGTTGACGTAACGAACTAGAGGCTGACCGTCTGCTAGCCATAAGTAATCCAAGGTTGTGTTAGCTGGCCAAACACCAGGGTCAGCAGTGACAGTCATGCCTAGAGTTGGCGTACCGACAATCTTCGGAGTGGGATTTCCTGCAGCGTTTGCTTCAGGGGCGGTAATGGTCAAAGTGGTAATTAAAACAGTGACCAGAGTAATGAGGCTCTTTCGAGCTAAACCATGTGCAAATACAAATTTATTCATCTTACAATGATAAATCAAAAAATCCCCGAAGCAGCGATTGACGCGGTAATCTACCTAAACTCGTGGAAACTCCTAGTGACTTCAAACACTAGACAAGAATTTTTATCTGGCCTAGGAATATGAGGATTTCCAAAGTGTGAGGACTTATAGAAGCAAATCTCTGGCCCGCGTCTACCCTCTTATATAAGTGGGCTTTATTGCGCTACTTAGAACGACGCCTCAGAACAACAGCTCCACCTGCGACAAGCATCCAAATAAAAAGTAAAAACCCCGCGGACGTGAGATCCTGCGGGGTTTTCGTGCGCTTGGAGGGACTCGAACCCCCAACCTTCTGATCCGTAGTCAGATGCTCTATCCGTTGAGCTACAAACGCGTGGTGGGACCTTTATATAAAGGTAACTTA
>CAIXVE010000098.1 GCA_903922825.1 uncultured Micrococcales bacterium
CGTTCACGTAGACGTAAGGTTGAAGATCTTCTTAGAAGAGCTGAACGTGACGCTATCTATACTGACGTTCGTCCGGACAGCCCTATCCTTGCTGAAATCGCAGGCCCTATCGCTCCAGCTCCAGCAGTAAGCCTGTTGGACTTTGGTGATAGCCGTGGTGGTTCAAGAGAAGGTGGCCGTGGCCGTTCAGACCGTGGTTCATCTAGAGGTGGCTCACGCGACTTCGGTGGCCGTGGTGGTTCACGCGGTGGCTCAAGAGATGGTGCACGCTCAGGTGGAAGACCAGCAGGTAAGTTCGCTGGTAAGTCATCAGGTCGTCCAGCTAGAGACCGCTAAAAAAGAATTACAAAAACCGCCTGCCCTTAGGGGTGGGCGGTTTCTTCTTTAACGCGCAAACCTGTCAGTTTTGGTTGACGCATCTGAGCTGTTGAAAAGTTTCATAGATGAGGCGGACCATTGAGGTACGTTGGTCATTAAGTCTGGGCGGCTTAAAAGAAAGAGAGAAACTTTGACCAAGAGAACTCTATTTGTTTTTATTGATGAGTCTGGAAATTTTGACTTCAAAGAAACCGGGACGGACCACTTGGTTATGTCAGCTATTTTCACCCGTAAGCCCGTTCGTAGTGCGAACTATCTTCTGAAACTAAGGTACAAAAAGCTGTCTCGAGGGTTCAATATTCCAAATTTTCACGCCTCAGAGGATAGACAGCAGGTTCGCGATGCAGTTTTTAAAGCGCTTAAGCGATCTAGAGAAATCGGTGCCATTTCGCTTTGGTTAGACAAAAGAAAGTTTGCTACAAAGCAAATGAATCCTTTAGATTTCTATAAGTTTTTTGGTTCTCACTTCGCTAGCGAGCTGGCCAACCTTGCTCTTTCTCTGAGAATCAAAAACCTTGTAATTGTATTTGATAAAGTTTTGAGCTTTAGGGATGAGCGTTTAGTTAGAAATGAGCTAAAACCACTATTTGCTGACGCAGGCCTAGAGTCGCATCTCTACTTCCACAACGTGAATAGAGACTTTAATGCTCAAATTGCAGATTATGTGGCTTGGGCAAACTATGTGCATCTCGAGAGAGCAGAGTCTCGGCCCATCAAATCGCTTAACAAGAAACTAACAAAGGCAATAGAAATCTCAACTTCACTTTAAATAAGTGACCCCCCCAGCTACCAAATGGAGAGACTCCCTGAGTCTCTTATCGCCGGGGGGGAGCGTTTAGAAAAGGATAACATTTCACTATCCATTCTGTAAATAACATGTTAGGAACTACCATCAGATTTTGGCGAGTGCCCTTTCTGCGGTAAGTAGTCTTATTAGATGCCCCGCTTTGCAAAAAATAAGAATGGTCACCCACCCAAGATCTGTATTAAGTGTGGGTTACCTTTCGAGTGGCGTAAGAAATGGGAACGAGACTGGGAGAACGTCAAGTTCTGCTCAGAGAAATGCAAGAAAGCATGACCTCCCGCATTCTTTATGTTCCCCTCGATCACCTGGTCAGAGCTAAATCGGGACTTGCCCCCAAGGGCTCAACCCTGATAAAGTTGGGGTAGCCAAAGACCGCCGGTTTCGGTTCAGGCAAATCCCTTGATTTATCAGAGGTTTTGCATGTTTCGACGAAGGTCCGCTTAGTAAGCGGCATCCCGCGCAGGTGAACTGAATTTGATTTTTTCAAGCTCTGGTCATTTGCGCCAGAGCTTTTTACTTTAAAGACCCTAGGGCTACCGGCATCACAGATATAAGGAGCGCCATGGCGGACAAGCAAGCCTCAGTCGCAGAGTTAACTGGTTTATTCCAGACCTCTAAGGCTGTTCTGCTCACCGAGTACCGCGGACTCACTGTGGCACAGCTTAAAGAGCTGCGCCGTTCAATCAGTGGAGAAGCAACTTACGCCGTAGCTAAGAACACATTGCTAACCATCGCAGCTAAGAACGCTGGAGTTACCGCATTTGACGGTCACTTCGCAGGTCCTAGCGCTGTGGCATTCGTAAGCGGAGACGTTGTCTCTGTTGCGAAGGCAATGCGTGATTTCGCTAAGGCAAACCCACTGCTAGTTGTGAAGGCAGGTTTCTTCGATGGAGCCGCTCTAACCGCTGCAGAGGTTACCAAGCTCGCTGATCTTGAATCTCGCGAAGTACTGTTGGCCAAGGCCGCCAGTGTTTTCAAGGCTTCACTATTCGGTGCAGCATACATGTTCCAAGCACCTCTTGCTCAGGCAGCACGTGCGGTCGACGCACTTCGCCAGAAGCAAGAAGCTTAACAAAACTAAGTTCAACCAAGCTTTACAAACAACAATTAGGAGAAACAAATGGCAAAGCTGACAACAGACCAGCTAATCGAAGCCTTCAAGGAGCTTTCACTTATCGAGCTTTCAGAGTTCGTTAAGAAGTTCGAAGAAGTATTCGAAGTTACCGCCGCTGCTCCAGTAGCTGTCGCTGCTGCACCTGCAGCTGCTGCAGAAGCTGTAGAAGAGAAGGACTCATTCGATGTAGTTCTTGAATCTGCTGGCGACCAGAAGATCCAGGTTATTAAGGAAGTGCGTGCACTAACTAACCTAGGTCTAGGCGAAGCAAAGGCAGTAGTTGACGGCGCTCCAGCAACCGTACTTGAGGGTGCTAACAAGGAGACCGCAGAGAAGGCTAAGGCTGCTCTAGAAGCTGCTGGTGCAAAGGTTACCCTTAAGTAATCTTCTTCACTGACAAAGAACTTCCCGTCTTGGCTTAGGCCAAGGCGGGTTTTCTTTTACTCGGTATTCTTGGAGTATGAAGTATTACAACAATCTGGTTGAACTGATCGGCAATACACCTTTAGTTAAGTTGAATAAAGTAACTGATGGTATTGCCTGCACTGTTCTAGCTAAGGTTGAATACTTCAACCCTGGTGGTTCTATTAAGGACCGCATTGCAGAGAAACTTATTGATGCTGCGGAAGGCTCAGGGCAACTTAAACCTGGTGGCACTATTGTTGAGCCAACTTCAGGTAATACCGGTATTGGTTTAGCTCTGGTTGCTCAACAACGTGGCTATAAATGTATTTTCGTGCTTCCAGATAAGGTTGCTCAAGACAAGATAGACACTCTAAAGGCTTACGGTGCTGAAGTGGTTGTTTGTCCTTCAGCTGTTGCTCATGAAGATCCTAGAAGTTATTACTCTGTTTCTGATCGCTTAGCTAAAGAGATTCCCGGTGCTTTCAAGCCTGATCAATACAGCAATCAAAATGGTCCTGCATCACACTATGCAGCTACTGGTCCTGAGATCTGGAAAGACACTGAGGGTAAAGTTACCCACGTTGTTATAGGTGTTGGCACTGGTGGAACTGTTTCTGGGACAGGCAAATATTTGAAGGAAGTTAGTAATGGGCAGGTTCAGATCATTGGTTGTGATCCAGCTGGTTCTGTCTATTCAAATGGAACGGGCAGACCTTATTTAGTTGAAGGTGTTGGAAGAGGGGATGACTTCTTACCTGCAGCCTTTGACTCTTCGGTTGTCGATGATTTTGTTCCGGTTTCTGATCTTGACTCTTTCATGATGACCAGAAGGTTAGCTAAAGAAGAAGGACTACTAGTTGGTCCTAGCTGTGGGATGGCAGTTGTTGCGGCATTGAAGGTTGCCAAGGATCTTCCTAAAGAATCTGTGGTTGTCGTGATTCTGCCTGATGGTGGAAGAGGTTATTTAGCCAAGGTTTTCAATGACACTTGGATGAGAACCTATGGGTTCATGCCAAGACTCAATGATGCTGTTGAAGACCTAGTGAAAACAACTGAACTAGCTCAGGTCAAACCA
>CAIXVE010000099.1 GCA_903922825.1 uncultured Micrococcales bacterium
TGTGGCCTCTGATAGGAGCACTCGCTCCTGAGCTGCAAGAGCAAACTGCTCAGCAATAGCAATCTGCTGCTCTTCGGTAAGCTCATTGGCATCTGAGTGACGAAGCTTGTTGCCGTTAGCATCTAGCAACGGTGATCTAGCTTCATCATCTTCAACCTGATGCATGGCTGCCCAAACATCATTTAGAGCTCTGACAAACTTTGAACCACGAGTCTCATAGACTCTTGATTTGAAGTTGTCGTACTGGATATCTCCACCGCGATCTAAGAACCATTCAATGAAAGGTCCATCGCCAACGAAGACTCTGTATGGGTAGTCGCCTTGAGGCGAACGCTTAACGTCCACGTTCGCCTTGGCAGCTAGAAGCTCAAGAGACTGCTTGTCTCTGGCTCGAACAGTTAGAACACCTGGGTGCTCTTCCTTACGCACGACTGAGATAAAACCGGTGTCAGTGAAAATCCACATTACTGGTTGTCCTTATCTCTAAAGTCATCCTGATCACGCTGAACACGACTGCGATACTCATTCATGCGCTTGCGCTTGATGTTGATGTCCTGCATCATGCTGAACTCCATTAGAGAGTTTGACTGGTTCATCATTCGTCGTGAACTTCTCATACCCAACTCGGTATTTTCCATGAATTCACGAAGATCGATTCCAGCTGCTTCAAGAAGTGCATCTGCTTCCTTTTCTCTACCCTGTTGGTAAAGCTCGAAAGCCTGTCTCTGAATCTCTTGAATGCGAACTAGTTTCAACTCAGCAAGAATCTCTGGATCACGAACCGGTTCAACCCAGTTCTCTGTATCTACCAATTCAATTTCAAAAGTCTCATCTTTTGAAATTGTTGTTCCGGTTAGAACATCAAAGTATTCATAAGTAACTTTGATGCCCTGTTTGATTCCAGGATTGGATAACTCGTGACCATCAAGAACAATCTCGAAGAACACATTCTTCTGCTGTCCACTTGAAAGATCACCCAGCACTGTTTCAACTCTTCCGAAGCTCTTATTCCACTTCTTCATACGCCGACCTGCAATGATGTTGGACTTGCGACCTAAGAAATCTGGTCCAAGCTGGATTGTGAAGTGAACATCGGCCATGGTCTTCTGCAGTAGACCATCGATCTCTGCCTGCAAACCATTAACGGCTTCCGCCAACTCAATCGCAGCGATGTGATTACCTTGACCACCATCGGCTAAAGCCCCCATTAGGTTTTCGTCATAACTCTGACCAATACCAATGGTTGATGTTGAAACAAAGTGCTCGGTCGCCTTGGTTGCAATCTGGCTTAGCTCAGCTGGGTTTGTAATACCAGCATTAGCATGACCGTCACTGAGCAGAATTATTGAGGTTTCAATTCCACGTGGAAGCGAAGCAATCTCATTCAATGCTGTTCGGTAACCAAGCTCGATGTTGGTCGATCCACCTGACTGCAATCTAGAGACCTGCTTGGCAACACGTGCCATGTCGTGGCTCTTGACCTGCTTCAGTGAAACTTCAACCTTGGCTTCATCATCAAAGCTGATAACTGAGATGTAGTCTTCCGGGTTCAGTCTTGGAAGGGTGTCTAGGATGGTGCTTTTCACCATTTCTAGGGGTCCGCCGCTCATGGAACCTGAACGGTCGATCACAAAGATCAATGACTTGGTCTTGTGTGTAGCTGCCTCATTCACTGGGGCAACCGGGGCAGTGATCTCAAACATGAGACCAAGTTGGGTTGGGTTAGCAACCTGGCACTTATTGTGCTCTAATCGTGTATTTATCATTTATCACTTCTCCTTGAAGTTGTTTGTTGTTACTTTGTTATGAACCACTAATTTACGCATATTATTCCTGAATTGCAAGAGATTTTTGTTTATTAGTGATTTGTATACTAAAATTGTATGTATGACCACTGACATCTTTACCTCTAGTGCCGTCGACCTGGTGATCTTCACCGTGGTGGATCAGGGCATGCTGCCCAAACAGCTCTGGGATGATTCCCTGGTTTCCTATGGGCCATACCGTCCGGACTATAACGAAGGCCTGTCCCTGTTCGTTGTGACCATTCCAGCCGATACTGACCTATATGCAAACCTTGAAAACAAAAGAGTTCTTCCCGGTGGTTATTTAGGAAAAAATGAAACTCTGCAGCAAGCTTCAAGACGTATAGCTAAAGAAAGACTCGGTCTCTCCCTCTACACAAAAATGAGGCAACTAGGCACCTTTGATGAACCAGACCGAGACCCCAGAGGAAGAGTCCTCTCCTTTGCATACTGGGCCATGGTGGATTTTGCTGAAATAAGAAAATATCTTGGTGGCAGAGATCAAATAGGTCTGGAGCTTGTGAACTCCCACGAATACATGAAGAAATTCACAAATGATTTCAAAACCATCCATAACTACGATGGTGTTTGTCGCTTTGGTAACCGAACCATGCCTTCACCAACTTCACTCAGAGGTCACGCAAAGACATTGACGGATCAGCTTCCAGGCGGTCCAATTCTTGGTCTAGATCACGATCTGATGGTCTTTTATGCCTGGCGAGCACTAAGACATGCTTTCAATGGGAAGCTTGACCCTTTCAGATATCTTGGACTCAACCCAATCGGTCAAGAATTCCGCATTTCTCAATTGCAGGAGTTCACTGAAGTTTGCAGAGGGGAATCCATTCAGCGTGACTACTTCAAGCGTCAAATACTAGCTGGTGAAACTTTCCTTTTGAATACCGGTAAAACTGATAGAAGTAAACCAGGGAAACCGGCCAACCTATATCGACACATCAATGAAAATCTCCAAGTTGACGAGCAAGAGTAAATACTGAGAACTCCAACTACCTATAACTAGACTCCAACCATGAAGAAAATTCAGCACTTTCTAGAAGTATTTATCTTTGGCGCTAGATGGCTTTTGGCACCACTATACCTAGGTTTAGTCGGAGCATTACTTCTACTGCTGTGGCGCTATGGGATTGAGTTTGTTGCTTTAGCTAACAACATCAACAGCGCTGATGCACACATGTTCACTTTGAACCTGCTTGGTCTTCTTGATCTAGTGCTGCTAGGAAACTTGGTGTTAATTGTTCTGTTTGCTGGTTACGAGAACTTCGTTAGCAAGATTGAAACTGCAGAAAGCTCAATAGACCGTCCAAGCTGGATGGGCACCATCGACTTCAGTGGTCTAAAGCTGAAACTAATTGGATCCCTTGTTGCTCTCTCTGTCATCGAACTGCTCAAAGACTTTATTGAGCTCTCTAACAACGAATCACAAACTGTTGGTCAAGGAACCATCTGGCGTATTGTTCTTCACTTAACATTCGTAGTTTCAGGTGTGCTATTTGCACTAATGGATCGCCTAGGTGAACTTGGTGGCAAACACATTACCTCGGGTGACTAAACAAGTATTTCGTTTAATCTGAAGACGGATCTAACTGGGTAGCTAAGGTATTCCGCCCACTCCATGAGCCTTGGTTCACGCCATGCGTAATCTGTTGCAACTTGAGCTAAACATGCCCAATAGAAAACGTTCACTAAATCTATTGTTAGATGATTCTTGGTGTCATCTTCAAATACTCGTCCAAGTATTTGTCTCAGCAATGATGGCACTTGAGCTAAACCATATTCGTGAATTGAATCTAGGACTAGAAGTTCAATTTGATTCGCTCTATGAGTATTCCAAATAGGTGATGCTTCAGATTTGTGAATGATCTTTGCAATCGCTAGAGCATTCTTATAGGTGGCCGTGTCTAGCGCTAGAAGTAATGTTAGGAATCTCTCTAGTTCGTAGCCAGCAAGTCTTAGATCAAGGATGTCTGGGTAATACAGGACTCCAGTAAGTGAAGCTCGACCAGCAGGCGGATCTAGCCTGACTTGGTCTGGTTCATCAAAATCTTGCATGAGTTAATTGTCCTAGGTTGCAGGTAGGTTAGGGGTAACTAACAGAAAAAGGGCATAAATCATGGGATACCTAATCGGTGGCTGCATCAACATCTTTGTGATTCTGGTGGCGTTCATGATCTTCGGCAGCCTGCCCGGTGTCTTCTGGGGTTTTGCTATTGCCTTTTTAGTAATTGTGATTCTTGGACTTCGAAGCGGTTTCAGTAAGAA
>CAIXVE010000100.1 GCA_903922825.1 uncultured Micrococcales bacterium
GCTATAGCTGTTTCAGCAGTTTTTGGTGATCAGATTGGTTACTACATCGGTTACAAAACCGGACCGAGAGTGTTTAACCGACAAGATTCAAAGCTGTTTAGTTCCAAGAATGCAGTCCGCGCTGAAGACTTCTTCAAGAAGTATGGATCCAAAGCGGTTATCTTCGCTCACTATGTTCCAATCATGCGAACTTTTATTCCAGTTGCTGCTGGTGTCGGCAAGATGAAATATCGCTACTACCTTCGCAATAACTCAATTGGTGCTTTCACCTGGGGCATTACTATCCCCCTGATTGGTTATTTCCTAGGAAACGTCACTTTCATTAGAGATCACGTAATCCTAGTCACACTGTCACTAATTGTTCTGTCCTTTATCCCAGTAATACTGGAACTTATTAAATCTAAGAAGAAGTAGTTTTCAAGTAATCCATCAAAGCTGAAACAGCAATGCTTCTGTGGCTAAGAGCATTCTTAACTTCAGGATCAAGTTCTGCAGCTGTTACATCAAAACCTTCAGGTATAAACACCGGATCATAACCATGACCGTTAGTGCCACGCTCCTCAGTTGCCACTGAACCTGGCCAAACTCCAGTGAAACTTAGTTCCTCTGAATCTGTGACAAATGCGATGGTGCACACAAAGGATGCTGCTCTGTGTTCCTCGTGGATGTCTTTGAGCTGAGCTAAAAGCAATCTCCGATTTGCAACGTTGTCTTTAGTGCCTGACCAAATGGCAGTGAAGATGCCCGGTGATCCGCCCAAGATTTCAACTTGAATACCAGAGTCATCTGCGATTGCAGGAAGTCCTGTGTGTTTGTGAGCTGCTCTTGCTTTGATAAAAGCATTTTCTAAGAATGAGGTTCCATCCTCAACAGGTTCTGGTCCCTCATAGCCAACCAAGTCCAAACCAAGAGGCGCAAGGATTGCTCGGAGCTCTTCAACCTTGCCTTGATTGTGGGTAGCTAGAACAACTTTCACTATTTAGCCAGGGCTTCCTGCTGTTTCAAAGCCAGTTCTTTAGTTCCAATCAGTGCTAGATCTAGCAGTTGATTCAATTCATTTCTGTTAAAGGCAACCCCTTCAGCCGTTCCCTGAACTTCAACGAAGTCGCCGGTGCCTGTGACAACAACGTTCATATCTGTTTCGGCTCTAACATCTTCAACGTAAGCCAGGTCAAGCATTGGTGTTCCATCGATGATTCCAACAGAGATTGCAGAGATCGAATCAACAATTACCTGATTCTTTGCAGGGATGTAGCCCTTCTCAATCCCCCAGTTCACTGCATCAACTAGAGCCACGTAAGCGCCAGTAATAGCAGCAGTTCTAGTCCCACCATCAGCCTGCAAAACATCACAGTCAATAACGATGGTGTTCTCCCCTAGTGCTTTGAAGTCAACCGCAGCACGAAGTGCTCGTCCTATCAAGCGAGAGATCTCGTGGGTTCTTCCCCCGACTTTACCTTTTAGAGATTCTCTGTCGTTACGGTCATGAGTTGCACGAGGAAGCATTGCATACTCAGCGGTAACCCAGCCTTCACCTTTGCCAACTTTCCATCTTGGAACACCAGGAGTGAAAGAAGCCGTGCAAAGGACTTTGGTTGAACCAAAACTAATCAGAGCTGAACCTTCTGCATGTTCACTCCAGTTACGCTCAATTGTGACTTGACGTAACTGATCTACTTGACGACCATCTGCTCTAGACATGTCTAACCAATCTGTTCAACATTTTGAACTTCGGGACCTAAAAATCGCTTGGCTAAGCTAGCAAAAGAAGCTGAGTCTCCGGTTGCTTGGAAACGCAAAGTCGGTTTACTCGAATCTGTTCGCAACAGGTTGTGTTCTGATAACACGTGATAAACATCTTTCGCTGTTTCTTCAGCACTTGAAACCAAACTCACTCCATCGCCCATCACATAGGCAAGTGCTCCGGTCAGTAGAGGATAGTGTGTGCAACCTAGAACTAGGGTGTCTACAACCTGGGCTTTAATAGGCTCCAAATAAGTTTCAGCTAAAGCAATCAACTCAGGCCCCGACGTGATTCCTCTTTCAACATAGGAAACGAACTCAGGACAAGCAACGCTAACCAGTTCAATGTCTAATGCTGCAGCGAAAGCATCATCGTAAGCTTTTGAGTTTATTGTTGCCATAGTTCCTATGACGCCGATCTTGCCATTTCTAGTTGCCGCTACCGCTCTTCTAACGGCAGGCTGAATAACTTCAACAACAGGGATGCCTCGGCCTTCGGTATAACGCTCTCTCGCATCACGGAGGACAGCTGCCGAAGCCGTATTACAAGCAATAACTAAAAGCTTTACACCTTCATCGACCAAACGGTCCATGACAGATAGAGCAAGAGTTCTAACTTCGCTTAGTGATTTAGGTCCATAGGGAGTGTTGGCGGTGTCGCCTAAATAGATAATCGACTCATTAGGTAGCTGGTCGATGATTGCTCTGGCTACGGTTAGACCGCCAACACCAGAGTCAAAGATACCTATCGAAGCGTTATTCACCTTTAAAGTCTAGTTGCCTAGCTTTCAGAACCATCCCCAGACTCATTAGCCTTCATGCCCTCATAAATCTCTTTGCATTCGGGACAAACAGGAAACTTCTCTGGATCACGATTAGGAATCCAGACTTTCCCACACAAAGCAACAACCGGAGTTCCCATTACTGCAGATTCAACTACTTTGTCCTTGCGAACATAGTGAGAGTAACGCTCGTGATCACCTGGTTCTAGAGGAACAGTTTCAGGAATAATAAAAGGCTTTTGACTTGTTTCTTGACTCACGAAACTATCCCTTAGCTAAGCGAACCGCGTCCGCAACTCTTTGAGCAACATCAGGATGGAAAACAGAAGGAACGATATACGAAGCGTTTAGTTCATCAGGTTCAACGCATTTAGCCAAAGCACTAGCTGCTGCAAGCAACATGTTCTCGGTGATAACAGTTGCTCCTGCATCTAATAGGCCTCTGAACACACCAGGGAACGCTAAAACATTGTTGATCTGGTTTGGGAAATCGCTTCTGCCTGTTGCAACAACAGCAGCATGCAAGGCAGCTTGACCTGGATCGATTTCAGGATTTGGGTTAGCTAAAGCAAAAACAATTGCACCTGAGTTCATCTTCGCTATGTCTTCAGCCACCAAAAGGTTGCTTGCTGAAACACCAATAAAAACATCTGCCCCAACGATGGCTTCTTTTAGAGTCCCCTGCTGGCCAGCTTTATTTGTAGCGCTTGCCACCCACTCCAGATTAGAACCCGGTTCAATATCTTCTCGACCGGTGTAAATAATTCCTTTTTGATCTGCCACAGTCGCATGCTTTAGTCCGGCCGCAAAAAGAAGCTTTAGAACAGCAGTTCCCGCAGCACCAGCACCGCTTAGCACTAAGTGAACCTCATCCAGCTTCTTGTTTACAACTTTGAGAGCATTGCTTAGAGCTGCAAGACAAACAATCGCAGTTCCATGCTGATCATCATGGAAGACAGGAATATCAAGTTCGGCTCTTAGTCTTGCTTCAATTTCAAAACAGCGTGGAGCAGAAATATCCTCAAGATTAATTCCTGCGAACACCGGTGCAATAGCTTTGACTGTTCTCACAATCTCATCGGTATCTTGGGTGTCTAAACAAATAGGGAAAGCATCGATATTGGCAAATCTCTTGAAAAGAGCTGCTTTACCTTCCATAACTGGAAGCGCTGCCAAGGGGCCAATGTTACCTAGACCCAAAACAGCTGAACCATCGGTGACAACGGCAATAGTGTTTCGCTTTATTGTCAGCCTTCTTGCATCGCTAGGGTCTTTAGCTATAGCTTCACAAATACGAGCAACCCCTGGCGTATAGATGAGAGAAAGGTCGTCACGGTTACGAATGGGAAGTTTAGATTCGATAGTTAGCTTTCCACCAAGGTGAGCTAGGAAGGTTCGGTCTGAAACTTTACCGACAACAACGCCATCGACTTTCTTCAAAGCCTCAACAATTTCAATAGCGTGATCTGAATTAGTGCACGCACACGTCAAATCAACTCGAACCCGCTCAGAGTCTGAGTGGTTAACGTCAACTGCTGTGACAGAACCACCAAGCTTCTCAATGATTGAAGTTAGCTCACTAACTGCGGTGTTCTTAGCAGGAGCCTCGAGGCGAATCGTTATCGAATACTGAACTGAAGGTGCAATAGCCATACTGTTCAGTCTACGACTTACCTAGTTGGTAGCGTCAGCGTCACCTAGGGTTGCCTGAATACTAAGTTTCTTGCCATTTCTAGTGATTTCAAGGGTTACCTTGCTAAATGCAGCCTTAGATCTAATAGCCGCAGTTAACTTAGATGCACTATCAACCCCCTCACTATCACAGCTGGTGATGATATCTCCAACTTTTAGCCCTGCTTTGGCTGCAGGCCCACCCGGTGTTAGCTTTTCAATCTTGGCACCAATTGTGAAAGAAGCTGCAGCAGAAGAGTTAGTTGCATCGGAGACGAAGGCACCTAATAAACCATGACTTACTTTGCCAGTTTTAATAATCTGGTCAGCAACTCGTTTAGCCGTGTTGGAAGGAATAGCAAAACCAACACCGATGCTTCCTGATTGACCTGAAGAAGTTGCGGCAGCTGTTGCGGTTGCAATAGCAACATTTATCCCCATAACTTGACCTCGGTCATTCACCAAAGCTCCACCCGAGTTTCCAGGATTGATTGCTGCATCGGTTTGAATCACATCAAGATTAACTGGAGCTTGTGAACTGCCGGTGTTCCAAAGTTGGAGTGACGAACCACTCTTCGGAACGGCAGATGAAGCAACCTGAATAGTTCTATGCAGCGCTGAAACCACACCTGCTGTCACCGTTGCATCGAAACCTAATGGTGCACCGATGGCAACCGCATATGCTCCAACGTTCACCTTTGAACTGTCAGTGAACTCAGCTGGCGTGAAACCAGAACCGGCTGCTTTAACAACCGCTAGGTCGTTGGTTGGGTCCGTTCCAACAACGGTTGCTCTATAAATCTTGTCAGCACTGGTCTTCACTTCAATGACAACTTTTGAAGTTGCCCCTTCTAAAGTGACCACGTGCGCATTAGTCAAAATATATCCATCGGCAGTTAATACAACTCCGGAACCGGTACCTGCACCAGAGGCTGAAGACACCGAAAGTGTCACAACCGAAGGCAAAGCCTTACTTGAAGCAGCGGTAACCCAGTTAACATCTGAGCTGTTATTAACAACTATTTGGGATGATGAACTTACGAACGGTAAGGATCCATTCACGGCATATGCTCCGATAAAAATACCCAACAACGGGCCTAGAATCATTGCCAACAACATGGAAAGCGGCGTAGCCTGCTTTCTTGACGACAGCGGCGCTGCAACAGGTTGCGAGGATGGATTCAGCTTCACCGGTTCGCCAAGAAATTGATTGTTGTAGTGGTTCTTGTTATCTGACATATCTTCAAACTCCCTGCCTAAAAGAAACTACTTAGACGCTATGTAACTAACTTCATAAGTTTATGAAATCTGGCTGAGAATTATCTGACAATCAGCAGCCCCAGCGTCCGGGGCTACAGGGTCTAAGTACCAATCTAGGTGTTTGCCTCACCTTACTAGGCGGCTGTGTGTCTCCAATCTGAAGCCTTAGTGGAATAGCATTCATAAATATATTTGGGCTCACTCGGCTCCAACTGGTCAGTCCTGGAAACTCATATTCGATGCCGAAGCCAACGACCAAATCAGTTTCAAGCGAACCAGGATCTCGAATTACATAACTGGGGTTTGGCGAGCTAGAAACTTGTGAGCCAATCCTCCAACTGTAGGTTTTGGGAGTGAATCTAACCACCACTGGAAGATTCAAAATAGTTGATCTAATGCTCTCAACCTGAGCAGAACTAGAAAAGGTCAAGGTCCTACCCCTAACCAAGCCTGAATTAGGTGAAACAAAGATAACTGGAACTTGCGGTCTAAAAGATTTCAGTGCCGACTGTATTTTCGATGTTGAAGGCTTACCAATATTCACAATAGAAATACTCTGGCTAGGTGGATACAGGCTCCAGCAGTTGATGTGCCCTGACTGAAGCAAACTCGAAGTTAGATCAGGGGACAATCCATTTGGATAAACCAAACATCTGGGTGCCGAACTAGTTGACCCCACGACAAGAGTCAACGAGCCATTGACCCCATGAACCAAAACAGAGTTAGCAACACAAATAGATAAAGCTTGGGAGTTTGAAAGAGCGCTGATAGTGGTGCTGGTTGAGCTAAACGCCGCAGGGCAAGCGCTTTGGTGCATAGCAATCATTACCAAAGCCGCAATTAGCATTTGGTAAGTGTATTAATAAAAGAAAATTCACTAAAAAGTTTTCAACATGAAAAAAGACCCTGAAAATCAGGGTCTTTATTCTTTGGTTGCGGGGGCAGGATTTGAACCTACGACCTCCGGGTTATGAGCCCGGCGAGCTACCGAACTGCTCCACCCCGCGGCGAAGTTTCAGTCTAACAGAAAACCAGTTAGTTTTTGCTGGCTGCTAGAGCAGCTTCGATAGCCGCCTTCAATCGAGCATCAGCCTTGCCGTATGCAGTCCAGTCCCCTGCCTTTAGTGCAGCATCCTTATCGACCATCGCTTGCCTAGCATTGGCTAGAGCGTTAGCTAGTTTTTGAGCATTGGTTTCACCTGGGGTAACTGGAGTAACCGAACCCGAGTCTCCACTGAAAAGTGAGTTCAGAGCGCTATCCAGATTGTCCTCGAAAGCGATCTTGTCACCGAAGGCGACCAGCACCTTCTTTAGAAGTGGGAAAGATGTCTCACCGGTTGACTGAATGTATACCGGCTGAACATAAAGCAATCCACCACCGATAGGTAAGGTCAGCAAGTTGCCGTTAAGAACAGTGGTTGAACCCTGCCTCAAAATGTTTAGCAACTTGGACACTTCGCTGTCAGAGTTGAAGTTGTTTTGAACTTGACCTGGACCTGGAACTATCGTGGTTCGTGGCAGGGTCAGCAGTCTGAGCTTGCCGTAATTACTTGAAACTTTTCCGTCAACATTTCCAGCGTCAGAGTCTGCAACAAGATAACCAGTTAGAACGTTTCTTGAAGACTCCCCTGTTGAACGCGGAATGAAAGTCGAATAGATCGAGAAAGATGGCTTGTTTTGAGTTGGCGCTTGCAAGGTTAGGTAATAAGGCGGTTGCAAAGTTCCTGTGCCTGTTCCTGTTGCAACAGGGTCGTTAGGAATCATCCACGCATCCTGCTGTGAATAGAAAGCTCCAGCATCAGTTACGTGGTACTGACCCAAGATACCGCGTTGCATTTTGAATAAGTCTGCAGGGTAACGGATGTGTGAAAGCAATGAACCAGACATTTCTGAAACAGGTTTGACAGTGTTTGGATAAACCTTCATCCAAGTTTTCAGGATTGGGTCTTTAGCATCCCAGGCATAAAGTTTCACAGAACCGTCGTAAGCATCTACTGTTGCTTTCACCGAGTTGCGGATGTAGTTAATTTGACCTTTGTTGGTTCTTGAAGTTGTTGAACTATCTGCAATTGTCTGACTCATGTTTTCGGCTCTTGAGTAAGGGTAGTTAGCTGAAGTTGTGTAGCCATCAACAATCCAGACCACACGACCATTCACGATTGCAGGATAAATATCGCTATCCAAGGTTAGGTAAGGAGCTACTTCAGCAACACGTTTGCGTGGATTACGGTCATAGAAGATCTGAGAGCTATCAGTAACCGCATCAGACAAGAGAATCTGTTCGCTCTGGAATTTCAAGGCGTATGAAAGTCGCTTATAGATATTGTCCAACTTCGGTCCGCCATTACCTGTGAATGTGGTCATGGTCTGTTGATCTGATGCGCTACTAGTTGAGCTAGCAGGATAATCGAGTTCGCGTTTTGAAGCGCCACTTGGAGCACCGACAATTGAGTATTCCGGAGACTTCTCACCAAAGTAAACCCGAGGCTCATACTTACCTAGCGACCCGGTTGAAGGAATGCCAGCTTGCAAGAACATCGGCTGACCATCAACTGATCTGCGGTTACCGTAAGCCGCAACAAGGCCATAGCCGTGGGTATAAACAATTACGTTGTTATACCAAGACTGTGAGGTGCCTAAACCAGACTGGTTTAATTCACGAACAGCCAAAACGGTGTCTTGAGTTTTGCCATTGATTGTGTATCGATCAACATCCAAGTGATTTACGAAGTTGTAATACTGACGGTATTGCTCTAGCTGTCTAAATGAAGCGCTAACCAAATTAGGGTCAATGATTCGAATCTGTGCTGCTGTTTGAGCGTCAGCTTTTAAAGCACCTGCCGTGGCAGTGGTTTTAGCGTTGTATTGAATCTGCTGAACGTTATCCAAACCATAGGCAGTCTTAGTTGCCTCAATGTTTCGGTTAATGTATTCCGCTTCCAAAGTTCTTTCATTTGGAACTACTTGGAAAGTTTGAACCAGACCAGGCCACACTCCTCCTAGCACAATGGCACAGATCAACATCAGCCCTGTTCCAAGAATTGCCAGCCTCCAGCGGGCAATTACTGCTACCACAACGAACAAAATAGCCACTACGAAAGCTATCGCTGTCAAAATCTGCGCTGCTGGGATGGCTGCATTCACATCAGAATAGGTAGCTCCGGTATAGAGGCCACTGGCACTATTCATAGTTTCATACTGGCCAATCCAAATACTGAAGCCTAGGACAACCATGAATAAGGCAGCAAGTATTGCTACTTGGATTCGTGCGGCCTTCGAGAAAGTGGAGGCTCTACCGTTGAACTTTATACCTCCGTATAAAAGGTGAACTATGAGAGTTGGGATAACAGTGATGATTAGTAGCACTAAACCGAAGCCAACAAGATCGATATAGAAAGGTAAGTCAAAGAGGTAGAAACCAATGTCTTGTTTGAATTGAGGATCAACAACACCGGTATAAGTGTGATTTAGGAATTGGAGAACCTTAGCCCACTCCCCACTTTGACTCATTCCAAAGAAGATTCCAATAACAAGTGGTAACGCTAAGAATATTCGTCTTCGAGTTTTATCAAGTGCTGATCTGAACTCCCCTAGGTCTCTGCCGAAGAAGTCATTGCTGGTGGCATAAACCGGACGTGCGCGCCAGGCAAGATAAATATTTAGCCAAACAAAGATGCCCGCTATCAGCGAGGTCACTAAAAAGATTGAGAGTTGCGCTTGAATCTGAGTTGTGAAGACATTCAGATAACCAAGTTGATCAAACCAGAGCACATCGGTGTAAACACCTGACGCACTAGTCAAAATGATTGCAAGTAAAGCAATGATTCCTATTGAAATTAGAAGTGGCGCTCTTCTTCGTAAGTTCAGGTTAGGTGTCTGAGTCATCTTTTATCTTTCTCTATTTTTTACAGGTTGGTAAATCTTGAATGGTGCCGGCTTTTATGGCAGCCAAAGCTTTTAGTGAATCCTGAAGGGTCTTCACCTTGAAAACATTGAGTCCATCAGGAATGTGGCCTACAACCTCGTCACAGTTACTATCTGGTGCAAGAAAATACTTTATTCCAGCTCTAGATGCCCCATACATCTTTTGTCTGATACCACCGATAGGTCCAATGGTGCCCTGCGGATCAACCGTTCCTGTTCCAGCAATATTTTTTCCTCCAGTTAAAGATCCCGGTGTGAGTTTGTCAAAGATAGCTAGAGCAAGAATTTGACCTCCGCTCGGACCCCCAACATCACCAACTTGAATATCTATTTTGAAAGGAAAACTTGGCACCTC
This sequence comes from uncultured Micrococcales bacterium, assembly GCA_903922825.1. Taxonomy (GTDB): domain Bacteria; phylum Actinomycetota; class Actinomycetes; order Actinomycetales; family Microbacteriaceae; genus Rhodoluna. Next base: position 9,736 of record CAIXVE010000100.1, read on the forward strand.
TTGAACATAAATTCCTAAACGCCATTCCCCTTGAATTAATTTAGGTGTTATGGCAACAGTCTGCTTCACTCCGGCACGTTCGATGACTAATGAAACTGGCTTAGCTCCTTTATTAGCTGAAACATATGCTTTGAGCTGATCTATGCCGGTTGCAATTTTGCCGTCGACTTTTAGCAAAGTGTCACCAGCTTTAAGAACTGGACCAGCAGGGCTAGATTTTGAAACTTGGGTAACTTTAATTTCTGAAGTGAAAGGAATGTGAAGCAGGTTAAGTGCAGCCGCTTTCGCATTAGCCTGAGCGTCAAGCATCATCAAATCTGCATCTTGATTTAGTTTTGCATCGTCCCAGCCCGGAGGATAAATATCTGTGATTTTGACTATGGCAAGAGAAGGATCAACCTTGGCCAAACCAACATCCAGCCAACTAGCACCTCTAGCCGAAGTTCCTTTTAGTGTCACTGTGAGCATGTTCAGAGAACCTGAAGTTGGGTAGCTCTTTTGACCACTCACGGTAATCATTGGTGCTCCACCAATATTTGAAAGCACGTTATAGACCGGCCCTGGTTGTTCTACCAAATAAGGCGTTGGCGCTAACGTTGCGAACAAACCTCCACCAACAAGCACGAAAGAAATACCCCAAGAAACAATTCTTGGTAAAAGTCCCCGCTTAGCCTTGGGTTCAGAATCAAAATACGTCATCCATAACAGCCTAAGTTAGGGCAAGGGCGTTTATGGTCGGGTCAACGCTATTGGCGAACAGCACAACTACTGCTCCTAAAACCTTTGCAAACACCCTAGTTTTAAACCATGAACGACTTCGAGCCAAACGGTGGTCAAGAGCCAGATCCGGATGAGCTAAGACGCATCTGGGAAGAGATGATGAAGCAGGGCTTCGACCCTGAAGCTCTGGCTAAAGCTGGGGGCTTTGATGGCAGCCCTGAGTCTTTGAAAAAACTCTTTGAGAACATTCAAGGTGCCTTCCTAATTCCTAATCCACCTGCTGATGGTTCAGGAGTGAATTGGGATGCTGCAGCTACTAAAGCTAAAGATTTGGCTAAGGTTGGCGCTTTGCTACCTGATGAGAAATCTAAGCAGGCACTAAACGATGCATTTGCTATAGCTCAGCTTTGGTTAGCTGAGGTGACACAAATCTCAGATCCAGTTACAGAGGCAAAACTTCTATCCAGAGTGCTTTGGGTTGAAGATGCACTTCCGCTCTTTAAATTGCTCGCAGAGCCGGTAGCCGATCGAATGAATCGAAGCCTCGGTGAAGCGATTCGAACTCAACTTCCCGAAGAGGTCTCCGAAGCTCTTAAGGGTGCGGGAGATATCATGCGCAGCGCGGGAGCGATGATGTTTGCTATGCAACTCGGCCAAGCGCTAGGACAGTTATCAAAAGAAGCAATAACTGGAACAGAGATAGGTCTGCCTATTTATGTTGAGCAGCGACCTGCTTTTGTTTTGCAAAACCTAAATGAGTTTGTTAGAAATCTAGAGTTAGGTAGTGAGCAAGATCAGGCCTATATCTATATGGCCCTTAGAGAGCATGCACACATCAAGTTATTCAAGCACTCAAAGTGGTTAAGGGAAAAGATAGTCGCTCAGATTCGTGAATATGCAGCTGGTATAAGTTTTGACACATCAGCCATGGAAGAACTAAGCGAAGACTTCGACCCACATAATCCTGCAGCTTTTCAACAGGCGCTGGAATCCGGTGCTTTCTTAGCTGAGAGATCTGAAAGCCAGTTAGCAGCGTTGGAGAGCATCGAAACTAACTTGGCACTCATCGAAGGTTGGGTTGATGCAGTTACCAACGAGGCTGCCAAACGTCTACCAAAAAATGAGGCAATCAGGGAAGCAGTTAGACGCAGAAGAGCAACCGGTGGCCCCGCAGAACAAACTTTTCAATCTTTAGTTGGTTTGGAGCTAAGACCTAAGCGTCTTCGGGAAGCATCAAATCTTTGGAGGCTGCTTGGCGAAGCTGTTGGTCCAGAGAAAAGAGATTCGCTTTGGGATCACCCAGATTTTCTCCCAACAGCGCAGGATATCGATAACCCTGAAAAGTTTGTTGCAAAAGTTAAACTCTCTGGTCCAATCGATGCTTTTGATCAAGCCATTCGCGATCTTTTAGGCGATGTGTAGAAGTTAAACGCGTTAGAGATTTATTCTTCACAATAACTCTGTGTTACACAAAATCAATAAAGCTCAACCGCTAACTTGGGTCACTCCTTCAACTATTCAAATAGGTTTAGGTGAAAACCAAATTCGAATCGAAGATCTTGACAGAGCAGATCAACAGATTGTCACAGCTCTTTATGCAGGAATAGTTGAAGGTCAGCAATCCGCAATCGATGCCGCCTTCAAGGCACCCACCGGTCACACTCAGTCGCTAATTGGTTTATTGAAACCCTTGGTTGAAGACCACCACATTCCAGTCAATGCACGTTGGGATGCTTTAGCTTTCGCTGAGATTGCTAGAACCTCACTGGATTATCAGGTCAACGGTGAAATGGTTTTAGCCGAACGTTGCCAACGAACTGTTCACATCGACCAATTAGATAGAACTGGGCTGCTGCTAGCCAAAGGTTTATTAGCCTCAGGTATCGGCAAGATAATCACCCATGACAATGGATTGGTATTGAACACCGACATTGGTGAACTTGGCTACCCTAAAGAATTGCTCGGTGACTCGAGGAAAAAGGCTGCCGGCAGGGTACTTGATGAATTGGCTGCATCTGATCAAACCAAAGGCCGGCTTCATTTCATTGAGGCTAAACATAAAGCCGATTTCAAAATATCTTTTGCTTTGACGGTAGGTCACCTAGCAATTTCGCCTAGAACTTATTCACGCTGGTTGGCCCGTGATGTGAATCATATGGCGATCCGATTTGGACTCAATGATGCTGAAGTGAGCCCAATAGTTATTCCAGGCCAGAGCCCATGTTTGAACTGCTATCAAGAAGCACTTGTTGATAATGATGAGAGCTGGCCAATAATCGCAAGTCAACTTTTAGCTCTGCCACGAATGAGAGATGACTCTGCGGCCTTACTCACCACAACCGGTTTAGCAATGCGTTCAATACTTCGAAACCTTGATGAGCAGGCAGGCTTTGTTTCTATTCGCTCGAAAGATAGTGAATATGCCCAGGGCTATCTGATTGATTACGGTTCGGGGAATGTGACCAGAAGCAGATTTGATTTTCACCAACTCTGTTCTTGCAGAAGCACTAACTAAACGATTGAAGGAAACGACTAGGTGTGTTTTCTCGATTGAAATCAAGATCATTTTTAGCCCAAGAAACATAAAGTTTGTCTTTAGCTCTGGTAACGGCAACATAGAACAGGCGTTGCTCTTCAACTAAAGCAGTTTCAGTTTTCGCAAAACTTATTGGCAGATACCCTTCAGAAGCGCCAACGATAAAGACAAATTGATATTCCAATCCTTTGGCCGCGTGAATTGTGCTGAGAGTAATACTCTCCCTTACTGGTTCATGCTGAGATCTTTGCCGCTCTTCTATTTCATTTGCGAAAGTTTGGATGGTTGCCCCCTCACCCAATTCTTCTGCTATTTGAACAAAGTGGTTTAGTGCTTCCCATTTCTCGTATTGCACTCCACCTTGTTCTGGAGCCATGCTGGTCCAACCCACTGCCCTAACCAGAGCAGTGACAGTCTCATAGAGCGGTTTATTGGTAGGCATGTTTGCTTCTGCTCTAACCAAGCGAATTGCAGAAAGAATTTCTGGTCTCGAGAAATATCTCATTCCCCCACGAACCTGATATTCCAGACCGTTCTCGGATAAGGATGTCTCGATTGACTCTGATTGCGAATTGATACGATACAAAACTGCAATCTGGCTTGCCTTAACCCCATTAGACAAAGCACGTTTTATTTCTTTGGCAACCCAATCCGCCTCAGCTTTTTTATCTTCAAATACTAGAACTTGAGGTGCAACACCAGATGATCTATTTGAATCCAAGGATTCCATGTTTTGGTTTGCTCTAACCCGATTAGCAACTCTAATAATTTCAGGAGTCGAGCGATAGTTTGTGCTGAGGTTGATAGTTGTTGCATCCGGATATCTTAGGGAGAAGTTCTCTAAGTATCTTGAGGTGGCTCCGGTGAAAGAGTAGATTGTTTGGTTTGGATCGCCTACCACGCAGATGTCGCTGCGCTCACCCATCCAGGTGTCGAGCAGCTCCTGCTGCAAAGGGGAAATGTCTTGATACTCGTCAACGGTTATAAAGCGGTATTGCTGATGAACCTGCGATAGCGCTCTGGGTTCAGCCTTCAGCATTCCTGTGCAGAGCAGGATGACATCCTCCCAGTCCACCTGTTTTGCTTTAGTTTTTAGGTTTTCGTAAGCGTTTTGAACTTCTAAATTTCTATTGGGTGAAAGGCCTGCGATAACTGGTCTACTTTCAATGTTGGCTTCATAGTCTTCTAGAGATAGCATCGAGTACTTGCGCCACTCTATTTCTTGAGCTAACTCTCTAGTTGAAATCGGATCAAGCTTAATTTTCAAAGTGTCAGCAGCGGCAATAATGTTTCTAGTTTTAGATTCCGCGACTCTCGGTGGTTCAACACCGTAAAGCTCTCTAAAGAAATATTCGAGTTGAGCTAAAGCAGCAGAGTGGAAAGTTTTCGCATTCGCATTACCGACACCTAAAGATCTGAGCCTGGCTCTAAGTTCACCGGCAGCACGGTTGGTATAGGTAAGTGCTAACACACGATTCTCAGAGAAATCTCCTCGAACAATTCCATAAGCGATTCTGTGAGTAATGGTTCTGGTTTTACCTGTGCCCGCTCCAGCCAGAATGACTGTTGGCCCTAAAAGATTTTGAGCTGCTTCCCTTTGTTGCTCATCAAGAGCATCGAGAATTTGTTCTGGTTCTAACTGCATAACCTAGTTACTCTCTAGTTCTGTTGCAGTTTCAATTTCTTCACCTAACCAGTTTTCGATGAGCGCACGTGCAATTGAGATGCGAGAAGGTAAGCGAATAGCGCTAGCTTCTGCTTGCAGTTCCTCTTTACTAAACCAACGAAGTTTAGATATTTCAACTCCATCAGCTTGAATATCTTCCGCGCTGTTGTTTGAATCAACTTTTGCCGTGAAACCAAGCATCAAAGAATACGGGTAAGGCCATGCTTGTGAACCTAAATATGTTGGATTTGAAACCAAGATTCCTGCTTCTTCCAACATTTCTCTTTTCACAGCAGATTCAAGAGATTCTGCAGCCTCAACAAATCCAGCTAGCACTGACCAACGATTGGCCTCCCAGGAGCCTTGAGAGCCTAGAAGTATTCGCCCCTGATCATCAATTATTGAAACAATCACCGCCGCATCAGTTCTTGGAAAAAGTTCTCGGTCCTCTTTTAAGCAGAACCTTGACCAACCGCCTTGACGCATGATTGTGATTTCACCGCAGGCTGGACAGAACTGGTGAGTTTCATGCCAGTTGTGTATAGCTAAAGCTTGGGTAAATAAAGTGGCGTGACTCGGAGCTAAACCAGCACCGGTTCTTCTGAGTTCATGCCATTTTGTTTCATCAGGCTCAAGCTCTCGAGCAGCGTTATCTGTAAGGACCGATAGCACTATGGCAGTTCCAGGTTCAAGCTCTTCAAACCGAGCGTTGCTTCGACCAAGATAAACCCGATATTTTCCTGCAGTTGCTTCCTCAGTGGTGAAAAGCTTTAATGACTTATCGGCTACTAAAGTTTTGCCTTTGTGTAAAACGATAATTCGGGTGGCCGGTTCAAGCCAAATAAGATCAAATAGCTCAGACCCATCGCGAGCGAGAGCGTCGCGATCGATGACCGACTGGGCCAACGGCAGAGCTAATGGTGAGTTCACTGGTCTTCTTCTTTGGGTTCTTTAGTATGCGTGGCGAAAACAGGTGTTGGCAAGGTTCTTGTCTAACCTGAAATACATGGGTAAACCTTCCTTGATTTTAGCGGCGTTAGCGGCGGACGCGCTCCCGGGTATTCGCTTCGTCCAGATTCAGGTCTTAGAGGACCAGAATCCTGATATTGTGACCAATTTACTGACCACGGACGATAGCCGGCTAGTTCTGGTTAAGGCCCCAAAGTCCTCTTTGGCGGCAACAAACCTTGGAACTGAAGTGAGAGCTCTCAGACTGCTTAAGAATGTTAGCTTGCCTTTTAGAGTGAACAGTTATTTGGGTGAAACTAGCCCTTCAGCTATCTTCAAGGCTTTGGTTTTTGAATATATCCCTGGCACAGCTATCGCTATTAGAAGTTTGAGACTTGAAGATCCAATTATTGGAAATTTGGGTCAGTCTATCGCCAGAATCCACACCATTCCCTTGAACTTGGTTGCCGATGCTGGATTGCCAGAGTATGACCCACAGGAAATAGCTCGGGCAAAACTCCAAGAATTTGACCGAATCGCCGACACTGGGCGAGTTTCTCCGCAACTTTTGGAACGTTGGCAGAACGCTCTATTGGATGTGAACCTATTCCGCTTTCAGCCAACCGTGGTTCACGGTGCCCTAAATGAAGAAAAGATTCTTACCGATGGCAATACTGTTTCAGGAATCAATGACTGGAGCTCGCTAGCAATCGATGATCCTGCCAAAGATTTGAGTTTCCTTTTCTCTGGGCGAATGGAAATAGCTAATGCTGTCCTTCTCGCATATGAAAGCACCATCCGAGCAGATCGAAACCTCAGGCAGCGGGCAGCTTTATATGCAGAGCTAGCTTTCGGTGAGTTCTTACTTTACGCCTTAGAAACTGGCGATGAAGCAGAGATACAAGAAGCGGTCAAATACATTGATGGACTAGCCCAAGAACTCAAAGATGGCCTCCTGCCGTCTTTGAGCCCAAGTGAGTTTGCCTCGAGCCAGCCTGAGGTAGTCACCCCCATCTCTCAAGCTGCCAGTTTTACCGGTCCGGTAACAGTTATTACCGAAAACATCGAGGTTATAGACCTTTCAGATAACGAAAACTAAAAAGGGCTTTAAACCAAGCCATAGTTGTCGTAATCTAGTGTTTGAAAGAAAGTAAACTCATGGAAATCAGGATTGGCCTTCGAGACACCTCTCGCGAACTAGCCTTCGAATCAAGCCTTACTGCTAAAGAGATCGAGAGCGCTGTTGAACAGGCTCTGAACTCTGACGCCAAAGCTTTGAAGTTGGTTGATGACAAAGGGCGACTATTCATTGTTCCTGTGACTACTTTGGCTTACGTTGAGATCGGTGCTGATCAAGCCCGAAGAGTTGGATTTATCGCCTAATGGAAATCGTATTCATTCTTATTTATGGTTCACTTCTTGGACTTATTGCACCTTACCTACTTTCAGGTCGAGAAAACTTCGGTGTCCTTCTAGCCCCGGCTTTGTCTCTGGTTTTTGGTTTCGCCGTTTGGTCTATCCTGACATGGTGTGGACTTAGTTATAACGACTACTGGATTTGGACAGTGACTCTGTTGGGCATGCCAATTGTAATGATTTTTGGTGTTCGCTTCATTAGAGCTCAAAGATTGAACTCCGAAACTAAAAAAGCCTAAGCGGTTAAACCGATAGCTTCCATACGGGAGCTATGTGATCCAGTTAGTTCAGAAATCAACGGCTCTAGTTTTGCATAGGCTGCAAGGTTAACCGCGTTCTCTTCTTCAACCGTCAAAGTCTTGGTCTTAGGAACATGCGCTAACTTGCGATTATCAAAAGCCGCGCGAAGTTCTAACAGGACGTCCCCCATAAGCCTTCTGCCCCAAACTGCTAAGCGCGAACCTAGAACTGGATCCTCAGCGATAGCTTCGGACAGAACTCTTTTGGCAAATTTCTCGAAGGTTTTATCCTTGAGCGCCTTCTCCACTTCAGTTTGCAATTCGTCATCCAATCCCGATGACAGACGTGAATAGAAATCATCAAGCAAACCTGAAGTCAGATAAACCTTGATTACTACTTCATACCAATCCAAACCAGAAGTATTGGAGTGAAAGGTTGCAATTCTTTCCTTGAAAGGATTCATCTGCTGTGCCGGGTCTGCGCCTAATTCCACGAGTTTCTTCGAAAGCTGACGATACTTATCAAAGCTTCTCGCTGTGGCTTCACTGAGCTCAGCTTTGTATTGGGTGTTAGGTGAATACTTCAAAGCTGCAGTGAGGATCTCAAAGTTTGATAACTGCAAATATGCCAGTTGACCCAAGAATGCCTTAGGCTCAGGAGTGTAAGGCTTTAGGTTAATTGCCTTTGTGTTTCGGGTTGCCTTCTCTTCGGCACGCGGAGTTACGCTCAGTTGCTTAGCAACTTTGCGAAAACGCTTCAACCATTCGAACACCGAACAATCTTAACGCCCATAGACTTGCCCTAATAGAACGAGCAGAGAAAAAGACTTGAATTTTGCAGACCTGGGGATAGCCCCCGACATCGTATCCGCGCTATCAGAGCGAGGTATTGACAGCCCATTCCCTATCCAGGAGCAGGCAATCCCTATTGCCTTGGCCAAACAGGACCTAATCGGTCAGGCTAAAACTGGTACCGGAAAAACTTTAGGCTTCGGTTTACCTATCCTTCAGCTTCTAGGTGAAAACCCTGAATTAGGAGCAAAAGCTCTAGTCGTTGTTCCAACCCGTGAACTTGCAGTTCAGGTTGCAGAAGACCTAGTAGTAGCAGCTAAGAACAGAACCACCCAGATTGCCGTTATTTACGGTGGTAAAGCTTATGAAGGTCAGTTAGCCCAGCTTGAAGCTGGAGCACAGATCATTGTTGGAACCCCGGGAAGACTCATAGATCTTTCTAACCAGAAGAAACTAGATCTAAGCAAGATTCAAATCATGGTGCTCGATGAAGCAGACAAAATGCTTGACCTAGGTTTCCTTCCAGATGTTGAAAAACTTTTCTCATACACACCTCAAGACCGACAGACTATGTTGTTCTCGGCAACAATGCCTGGTGCCATCGTTACCATGGCTAGAAAATACCAAAACAAGCCAGTTCACATCAGAGTCAATGATCCCGATGAAGGTCATACCAAAGCCGATATCAAACAGTTCTTCTATCGTGCTCACGCTTTAGATAAAGATGAAGTGGTGGCAAGAATCTTGCAAGCCGAAGGTCGCGGCAAAACCGTTATCTTCACAAAAACCAAGCGTCAAGCTGCAAGTGTTTGTGAAGAGCTCATCGCCAGAGGATTTAGAGCAACTGCGCTTCACGGTGACATGTCACAAGAAGCTAGAGAGCGTTCACTAAATAACTTCAGAACCGGCAAAAAAGAAATTTTGGTAGCAACAGAAGTTGCGGCTAGAGGTATCGATGTTGATGATGTTACCCACGTAATCAACTACACAGTTCCAGAAGATCAAATGGCATACCTTCACCGGATCGGCAGAACCGGCCGAGCCGGTAGAACCGGTATCGCTATTACTTTCGTGGACTGGGATGACCTGACTCGTTGGGGTCACATCAACACTGCTTTAGAACTAAATGTTCCTGAACCAGTTGAGACATACTCGTCTTCCCCACACCTCTTCACAGATTTAGATATTCCTGCAGGCACTAAAGGAAGATTAGCTTCAGCTCCCCCAGCAAAGAAAGCTGAACCGAAAAACTCTTCAAGACCTCAGGGGAAACCGGTTGAACGTAAAGCCGTTGATCGCAAGCCAAGACAGCGAACCAGAACCTATAAGACCGACTAGATTTCGTGATTGAGAGTCGGCCTCGAACCGGTTCCTAATTCAAGAATCCTTCGCAAATTCTCAACTGTTGTCGTTCTAACACCGAGCGGGTTTCTAGGTTTGTTTATCAGGCCGTGGTAGTCGCTTGAACCAGTAGTTAACAATCCCTGTTCCTTGGCAAACTCATCCAAAACAAGTTTGGTCTCAGGTTGCACTTCAGTATGACTAGTCTCAAGCCCTAGCAACCCCGCCTCAACCATTTTCAAGAAATGCTCTCTCGGGAAGTAATGAGGCTGATCATCATCCTTCTTGCCACTTCGAGCTAGTGGATGAGCAATCACCGGCACTCCTCCGGCATTTCTAACAATCTTTATGGCATCCAATACATCCAGAGCCTCGTTGCGAACATAATGCGGTGATGACTTTGAAAGAATTCCATTCTTGGCAAACGATTCATCAACACTGGCAACAATTTTGAGCTCAACCAATGCTTTCCCAATGTCAGGCCTTCCAAGAGTTGAACCTTCCTCGGCATGAGAAAGTACATATTCATAAGTCAACTCAGGATAGTCCTGCTGAAGATTGGCCAGATATTTTTTCATACGGTATTCGCGAGCGTTACGGTTCCTATCCAAGACATCCATCAACACAGGATCGTTCGGATTCGCTAAATATGCGAGAAGGTGAATACCGAATGGCTTACTGTCAGGCAGTCTAGCCTCAGTGGTTATTTCTATACCTGGAATAAAGCTAAGGCCATATTCATTTGCCTTACTGGAGGCTCTGTCCCAACCATCGGTCCGATCGTGGTCGGTAAGCGAGAAAACTGAGATTCCCGCTTTCTTAACATTGTTAACAAGTTCTTCAATGCTGTCCGCTCCATCAGAGTTTCTGGAGTGCATATGTAAATCAATTAACATGTTCCCACCTTTCCTAATTCCAATTACAGACTAAGGCTAACCACTGATATAAGTGGCAGAATAAAACTATGAGCAAAGACGCCGCAAAAAAATTAGCAGCTCGCAACGCTGCACGTTCGAATCGCCCAACCGGTAGCAAGTTTGTCAAATACATTGGAAGCAACTGGGCAGCTCCAGATAACAAACTTCCTAAGCAGGATGCGGTAGCACCGTTCGCTGCCGAACGCAGAGCTAAAGTAGCCAAGGCATTCAAAGGTCATGTAGTTGTGATTGAGGCCGGTGAAGAAAAGGTTCGTTCAAACGACACAGGTTACCGTTTCCGTGCCCACTCAGCTTTTGCTCACCTAACTGGCTGGGGATCAGCAACGGTTCCAGGTTCTGTGCTGGTTATTGATGCACGTAAAGGTGCAGCCAAAGTCACTTTGTATTTCCGTGAAACTGCAGGTCGTAACACCGATGAGTTCTTCGCTAATTCTCAGATTGGTGAATTTTGGGTTGGCTCTAGGCCTGGACTAGCTCAAGTTGCATCACTACTGGACATTAAAACTAAATCTCTAAGCAAACTTCACAAAGATCTAAAAGAGTTCGAGAAGAAAAAGATTCTAACTCTTGAAAAGAGCACCAAGCTTGTTGAATTCGTTTCAGAGCTTCGCCTGATCAAAGACTCGTACGAAATTGCAGAAATGAAGAAATCTGTTGCTGCTTCAATCAAGGGCTTCGAATCTGTAGTCAAGAGTTTGAAAGCTGCAACTAAACACCCTAAAGGTGAACGAATTGTTGAAGGTGCTTTCTTCTCCCAAGCTCGAGCCGAAGGAAATGATCTAGGTTATGAAACCATCGCTGCCGCTGGCGAGCATGCCTGCACACTGCACTGGATCATCAACAATGGTCCTGTAAAGCCAGGTGAACTTCTTCTTCTTGATGCTGGTGTCGAAGTTGATTCCCTATACACCGCAGACGTGACAAGAACTCTTCCAATCAACGGTAAGTTCTCAAAACTTCAAAAGGAAATCTATCTAGCAGTTTTAGAAGCAGCTGATGCAGTCTTCGCTATTGCTAAACCAGGTGTTACCTATTCCCAGATGCACAAAACCGCGATGGCAGTTATCGCAAAGAAGACAGCCGAATGGGGTTTCTTCAAAGGAACTGTTGAAGAGTCTCTTGAGCAAGACAACCAATGGCATCGCCGTTGGATGATTCACGGAACTGGACACCACCTAGGTCTTGATGTTCACGACTGCGCTCAGGCTCGTAGTGAGATGTATCGCGATGCGGTCTTGGAAGAAGGAATGATCTTCACCATCGAACCAGGACTTTACTTCCACAAGGATGATCTAATGGTGCCGAAGGAATTCCGCGGTATTGGTGTTCGCATTGAAGA
>CAIXVE010000101.1 GCA_903922825.1 uncultured Micrococcales bacterium
CATTCAGAAACGTTTCAAGGACATTACCCAACACATTTATGAAGGTATTTGGTCTCAAGATCTGAAATACGGTAATGACAAAGGCGATGCCACCTCCGGCTCCTTCTTGGTTGACTACGGCTGGAAAGCTACCCCAAACAAGAACGATCTAACAAAACTTTTTGACTACACAAACAGTTGGGACCCAGCTAGTTGGTATAAGAGCCTCCCAGGAGCTTTCGATAGAACCGCACTCATCAAATTTCTAGCTGTTGAGAACTTTATTGGACACTGGGACGGCTACTCGGGTCCAGACATCAACAACTACTTCCTTAGAAGCAACACTAGGAACAAGTTCACTTTTATCCCTTGGGGAACAGACCAGACTTTTGGTGCAAATAACCAAACAGCCATCGTCGGTGATGATTTCAATATGAGCATGCTCTCCGATAAATCAAACCATCCTTGGACCTCATACCAAATGCAACGAGGTCAGCTTTATGTGTATTGCATAAACTACAAACCTTGCAAGACTGAATATCTAAAAGATCTAAAAGCCATTTCAGCTAAAGTAACCTCTATGAAGTTGACTGCCAAGATAACTGCAGCTATCAAGGTAATCAACCCCGTGGCCGACGTTCAATTCGGAACCACCATGGAGAAGCTAACCAACCTTCATACCGAGCAGGCTCAAACAATTAAGTGGATTAACTCAAGGCAGGCTCAGGTTGCCAAATTGCTAAAACAAAATGGAATTAAATAACTCCGGCTATTTTCATAGTTAAGCCCAGCATTACAATTCCACCAATCCGATAGACGTAACGCCATTTACTACCTTTTATAGGCCTATCCTGGCCCTCAACACCTTCACGTCCAAAGAGTCCAAACAGGCCAACACTAAACATAGGGATTGGCATAAGCATGAAAGACCATTGCGAGAAATCTGAACGATGACCCAGCCATGAACTTATGAAAAGTGAAGTGTAGGAGGCTACCAGAAGGCTAAAAGCCAAGCCTGGAAGTCCCTGGGGAATCACTTTCCAGATCAGAGGTGAATTAGGCAGTCTATCCTGGAACCAACTGAACACGTTCGGCAAGATGAAGATAACACTACCTACCCACACCTGCCAGGTATTCCCCATGAACGCAGCTGTAACAAAAACAAATACCGCTAGGCGCAAAACGGTTGATAAAACTTTTTGAAGTTGGCTGGTTGAAATTACCTCAGTTGGGTTTATCTTATCCAGACGCTTTGGATAAAAGCGAGACGCAATCTCCTCCAAAATGATTCGAACAACAATCACTATAGAAAGGAAGAATCCAAAATCAGCCACATGGTTAGCGACTGAAAGTGTTCGGCCTGCCAACGCTGGTAATGTGCCAACCATAGATGAAACAGTCCAGCCAGTGAAGAACACTAAAACAGCGATGTCCACGATTCTTTCCCAGAAGTAGCTGAAGTTAGTTTCAAAGTGTTTACGGATTTTCCTAAATGCAATTGCAATTAGTGCAGGGCCGAAACCAACCACCAAAACACCTAGCATCATGCGTAGATCAGAAATGTCGCTAATTCCAAAAGTGTTCATCATGCCTATTACAAAAATTAGTGTGGCTAGAAGGCCGGAGAAAGCGTCAAACATTCCAAGCACTGCGATGGCAATGAAAAGCCTCCAGTCAGGTGGGCTTATCTGAAGAACAGGTGTCATCAAACCATAGGTAGCTAAAGCAATTCCAGTTATTGGGAAAACCAACCATAAAGAACCGAGCATGGCTCTTAGATATGCTCCATCGTTAATGACTTTAGAAAGCACGGGAGATACTTTAGAAACTCGAACCGTGAGATCGTGAGTTAATTTATCCAAGAAGGTAAAAATATGCCATCTAAAGATAGGGATTTTGTCTCCTCGACCTTCGTGGCTGGATGTAAAGCTCTCCACCTCAGCATCTATGTTCGCTATTGAGCCATCCTGTTGGTTTGTGTCCTGCGAACTAGACTCTGCCACTTCTGGGACAACGGAGACGGAGCTATTAGCTCCTGGAGTTCTTGAACCTGCCCCAGCGGAACTTGATGCACCAGCTGCCGAAGTCGCGGCACCGGCTGCAGCGCTGGCTGCGGCTGCAACTGTTGAGACTACTGCGACAGTTGTAGCTGTTGTCTTAACAGTCGCGGCTATAGCCGCTGGAGTACCAATAGGGTTGAATGGAACGCTTGGACTGTTATCGTCACCGCTGGCACCTATGCCTGGGTTCGCCACAGGCGCTCCTGGAGTCAAGGTTGGCAAGGTAAGCTCCAATAGGTTTCCAAGTGGATTCTCTGGTGCCTTTGGACTCAAAGTATCAACTACAACCGGAACCCCCTCAGCTCCCGGTACCGCGTCAATAGTGATGTCAATCACCTGATTGCTTAACTGGGTTTGGCTATTGCTAACCGAGGATTTGAGCCCCAAGCCTTTACCGAAACTTGGTTTGAATGACATGTTTGTTGTCACGACGCTCTTAGGAATAATCACAAGTCGAACATTAATTTTGCTCTGCTCCGCTATACCAAAGGCATCGGCCGACGCTTTGTTATTGCTGAATGATGTCCGCCCAATGAACTGCCATGAATTTCCTGCCTGAACGAACGCTACTAAATCTGATACTGAAGCTATCTCCGAGCTAACCGTAACAGAAAGGTCAACTGAAGAACCTACTTGAACTTGTTGAACCTTTTGATAGACAATCTGGTCTTGCGGTGTTGAAGCAGACAGATCTGTGGTCAGATTCACGACTGGAGCTTGATCCATGGGAGCATAAACACCCTGATTCTCTAAAACAGTTTGTGCGGCATTACTCAAAGGACCAAAAATAGAGCTCGCGGGCACTTTCAAGAACTCTTCAGGGATAATTCCTTCCGTGGTTTGAACAGAAAGTACAGGGCTATTCATGCTACTGAGGTCCGAGGATAAAGGCGTTTCGGGTCCTTGATTACCAAGAGAATCAGTCAAGCCATTTTGATTTAGTACTAGCCCGAAAGTTCCGCTACCACAGTTAGCCAAACTGACTTGGAATCTGGTTCCTGATCCACTGACATCACTTACCTGGCAACCTATAGC
>CAIXVE010000102.1 GCA_903922825.1 uncultured Micrococcales bacterium
ATATCCAGGTGATGGTGTTGGCCTGGTATTTGTGGTGAACCACAAGTTAGTTCTACCTGAGAATAAAGCTAGCTAATTCTGGGGATTTTTCCAGTGCAATAAAATCAAGTTCTTGTGCTGCCCAAATATCCCAATATTGGATGAACTTATCTCCATCGCGTTCAAGAGTTCTTAGTTTTCTGATTTCTTCAGGGACATCGAACCAAACGGTTAGTGGTGTTATTGAAGCTGTGTAGGAATTGAGTGACCCACACCCTTCAATAATCAAAGGCGTTCCAAAAGAGAACTCCCGCCAGATGTCTCGCTGATTGGTTTCCCAGTTGTATTCCTGCCAGCTCGATGAGCCTTTAGTGATCAGGGGATTCAGAACTAATCGTTGCAGATAGCTAACGCCATCCTTTAAGCCATCCCAGCCCGGGTAAAGATCATCCATGTGGATTACCCTGGGAGCCGAATCTCCTTCAAGAAAAAGTTTGTTCTGGAGCTGACTAGCAAAAGTTGTTTTCCCGGATCCGGCCCTACCATCAATGATGATGATTGGGTTAGGTTTGGCCAATGCCTCTTCGGTTAGCCGAGAGATCAATTCATCGTATTCGAACAGCTGTGCCACTTATATCTTGTTTTGCTTAGGAACGTATTTGAAGATTACGAAGAAGATGGGGGCGGCAAAAACAGTGTGAATAAGCTCCAGCCAGAAACACGTTGCCCAATTGCTGCTTGCAGTCAATGGGTTGGTTGAGATAGTTGCAAAGAGTATGAAACCCAGAATCATTACAAACAGTCTTGAACGGTTTAGATATAGCGAGAGATTTGTGATTAGAAAAGCCAAAGCGCAAACAATAACAGCTGTTTGCAGCATTGAATAAAGAGTTAATTGAGTTAGAACGGGATTGTGATTGATGTCATATCTGCCAGGCCGATAGATGAAGAAGTTTTGACCCAACCAAGCTGCTATGAAACGCACAAGAGTTAGAAGTGCTATCCCTATCCCATAGGAGATAACTAGCGGTTTCCAGATTTCGTTGATTTTAACTTTACGGGCCATAGGTAAAGCCTAACTTTTATGGACCTTCAATCAGAACATCTGGGTGTCTGTCAAAACGGTATCCTTCACCGCGGTTAGTCCTGATGATATCCGGATAGTCGCCTAGTTTGCCTCGGAGTCTTCTAACGTGCACGTCAACTGTTCTAGGTTCAACTGTCTTATCTTCAGGCCATAGGACATCAACAAGTTCGTCACGACTGATGCTCACACCCGTGTTGGTAACAAGGTATTCCACTAAGGCGAATTCTTTGCCGGTGAGCTCCACGTTTGATCCATCAATAAATACTTTGCGGCGACCAAGATCAATAACCACACCCTCGGCTGGTGTTTCGTGTCTCTGGTTCAGTTTTTGGTTAGACCTTGGGTCTCCTAAGGCTGACCTAACGAGATCGAGGTTTCGGCCACTAGTTCCGGCCTTAGCTAAGGCGACAGCGGCGAAAGATTCGAGAGCCAAGCCCGGGGCTATCTCATCCAAGGTATTTCTAAGAGCGGCCACGATATCTCCCAGGGTGGTGCCGTGTTGGGCTGCTGTTTGTTCATCTATGCCGACGTAAAGGGCGAATCCTTTGGCTTGTGTTTCGGTTCTAACAAAAGGGTTGTTGGTGATGGTCATTTTGAATAATCCTTGCTATGTATGCGATTTATAGGGGATAAGCGAGTTCGCTTAGAGGGGTTTTTGGGTTTAGTGCAGGTAACTAGAGTTTGGTTGTGCTAGTTAGCTACACATTCGCATTTGCATAGCAGGCATCATCATGGCTGGGCAGATAGCCACAGTCACGTTCATTACAGATGCCTTAGTATTCATTGGTAAAACTATATGGCATTAGCAGTCATTTAGTCAAATGACACTCAGAGGACAGGCCATGGAGATTCTCTTCATCTGCAGCGGCAACACTTGTCGTTCGGCCATGGCTGAGAAGATCTTGAACCAGATAGCCATTTCAAAGTCACTAGATTTATGGGCTCATTCAGCCGGCACCAGAGCCGCTGCTAGCGGATCAATGAATGAAGCCGCTAGAAATGCATTAGAAAAACTTGGGATAACAGCAGGTGTTCACAGCACAAATCCAATTCCAAATAACATCACGTCAGATTTAGTCTTGACTGCAACAGTTGAGCACAGAGATTTTGTTTTAGCGAAGCAACCTGAGCTAACCTCAAAGATTTTCACAATCAAAGAGTTTGCTCAACGGTTTCAAGAATCTAATGACACAAACCTTGACTTTGAAGATCCTTTGGATTCTGATTCTGAAACTTATCTTCTAGTTGCAAAAGAAATCAAAGATTCTTTGGAGATTATTGCTGCAGGATTGACAACTTAGTCTGCAAGACCATAAAGTCTGTCACCAGCATCGCCAAGACCTGGAACGATATAGCCTTTTTCATTTAGCTTTTCGTCTAATGCACCGAGCACTATCTTCACGTCTTTATTACCAACGTGCTCTTCAACGGCATTAAGTCCTTCAGGTGAACCGATTAAGCAAATGCAGGTAACATCGGTTGCTCCTCGATCAAAGACATAATCGATTGAGTCCATAAGTGTTCCACCGGTAGCAAGCATCGGATCAATAATGAACACTTGTCTGTCTGTTAGATCCTCTGGAAGACGGTTTGCATAGGTATAGGGCTGAAGTGTTTCTTCATCTCGCTTGATACCTAGGAAACCAACCTCAGCGGTGGGAAGTAGTTTGACGATGCCTTCTAGCATTCCAAGACCTGCTCGAAGAATAGGAATGATGATTGGACGGGGCCTCGAAAGTTTCAACCCGTTTGTTGGTCCTACCGGAGTTTCAATAGCAACAGCTTCGGTTCTAACCTCTCTAGTTGCTTCGTAGGCCAAAAGGGTTACTAGCTCTTCGACGAGGGCTCTGAATACCGGCGACGGCGTGCTCTTATCTCTCAGCACGGTTAACTTATGTGTAACGAGTGGGTGATCCGCTATGTGTGTGCGCATATGCTAAATCTTAACTTGAATACAGTTATTAGGTGAGTGCTTTGGATAAACATTGGGAACCCTATATGAGGGCGGCTTTAGCCGAGGCCCAGATAGCCATGGATGTTTCTGGTGATGTTCCAGTTGGGGCTGTTGTGGTCAATAAAGCTGGCGAGATTATTGCCAGGGGGAGGAACCAAAAGGAACAGCTCAAAGACTCAACTGCTCATGCTGAGATCCAGGCGATTCGGGACGCTGGTGAACTTTTAGGAGATTGGCGACTTGGCGATGCCACCCTTGTAGTCACTTTGGAACCCTGTGTCATGTGCGCTGGGGCAATACAAGCAGCCAGGTTCAAGACCGTCGTCTTTGGGGCATGGGATGAGAAAGTCGGTGCCGCTGGTTCACTTTATGACTTGGTTAGAGATGCTCGCTTGGGATCGTCAATCGAGGTCATTCCGGGAGTTTTGGAGTCTGAAGCTAGCGCTCAACTAAAAGAGTTTTTTGCAAGTAAGCGCTAATTGTCAATTCTTCAGAACTGGATAGTTTGCTATTGTTGCCCTTGGTGACGTGTCCGAGCGGCCGAAGGTGCAACTCTCGAAAAGTTGTGTGGGTGAAAGCCCACCGTGGGTTCAAATCCCACCGTCACCGCCAGCCAAGTCTGTCTTTTACAACTTGCGCTTGTTCTTTTTGGCTTTCAGATAAGTATTTAGACTCGACAAGAATATCCACTATTGCCCTAGCGCAGCTTTCAGTCTCGGAAGCCTGGGCTTTCAGAATTGCTAAACCGTAATGTGGATACTGTTTTTCAAATCTTCTAAGCGCATTCAAGTTATCGGTCAAATGAACTGTTTCTGCAGCCGGTTCTTCCCAAAATCTGATTAGCCCAATTAGTGCTGTTACTGCCCAACTTCGGATGTGCTCACTTGCTATGAGGTTTTCACCTCTTCTTGCTCGTCCAACACCGATAAGGAGCTGGCATAGTAAGAGTTCATAAGCTGCTTCAGGATCGTATTTAGTTTCTTTCACTCTGTTTGCGGAGCGTTCAGCTATCTGCTTCATTCGGTTGGCTATCGTGCCGGTTTTATCTACAGTGACTAAGAAGTCGTTAGCGCTAGCTAGCTCTAGTTCTGAATCGTTGAAAACCGCAAACTCCAACACATGGCCATCAAGATAAACTACCTTGAATCCGTGAGCTGTTTCTCTTGGGTGAAAGGCGATTTTGTCGTGGTTTGGTAGCCAACTGAGGTCTTGACGAAGGCTTTCACCTTTACCTTCCACACTCACAACAAAGAAGTCATGATCGCTCCACTGGTCAATTCTGCTGTGATCAGCGGCTGATCCAACGAAGACTAACCCTAGGACATCGGGGTGCCTTTGCAGATTCCCGGTTAGTTCTTCTTCAAAGGCAATGAATTCTTCTTTAGAAAGCACATTAAGATAGTATCTGTACGCTAATTGGCTGGCAAAACACTTTTATGGTCCAAACTTAGGCAAATCAAGGAGATCACGCTTTGAAGCTAGTTATCTCTGATGGCATCGTTTTTATCAGGCTCAACTCGGTGCGAAGATCTCTCCTAGAGAGACCACATATTGCCTTTGAGTTGACTCGAATGCTTGGTATTTACGTTCAAAAAGCGCCTAAAAGGCGCAATTTAGGGGAAAAAGTCTCTCAAAAGAGCTTTTTATGGTCAAAAACAGGCGTTTACCAGGATGGATTCAAAAAGACTCTATATTTAGGTCGAAATCGAGGTAAATCTGTTCGTATTTTGCTGCTAAACCCCGCTTTTGACCAATTGCTGCTTGCTGGCCGAAAATCCGAGAGAATAGCTAACCTTCTGACTCCACATCTCAAAGAACATGATTTTAGTCAGAAATAGAGGATTTCGCAGGTTCTAAAGATTTTGTTGCATAATCGCAATAAATACCTATAAAATAGGTGTTTGACCCCCAACAACTCGCAAGCATATTTTGGCTGCGCTTTTTTGCACGCATATTCTGGCGGCAATGGTGTTCGGGGAAAATCCCATAGCCCGTTCTAACAAAGTTATCGCCTTGAAGGGATCATCTTGGCCGCCAAGAAGAACACGAAAAACATTCGTACCGCTCAACGTCTATCGTTTGCAAAAACACGTGAGCCTATCGAGCTACCTAACCTATTAACACTTCAGACCGAGAGCTTTGAATGGCTCATCGGTGCTGACTCTTGGAGAGCAAAAGTTGGTAAGGATGCTAAGACCGGTTTGGAAGAAGTATTCGAGGAGCTTTCTCCTATCGAAGACAACCCAAACAACCCAAGCGAAGCGAAGATGGGTCTTGAGTTCACTAACCCGAACCTAGATGCACCGCAGTACACTCCTGACGAGTGCAAGGTTAAGGGTAAGACTTACGCACGTCCTCTGTATATCAAGGCTGAGTTCACCAACTACAAGACTGGTGAAATTAAATCTCAGACTGTTTACATGGGTGAATTCCCAATCATGACTCCAGAAGGAACTTTCGTTGTTAACGGAACTGAGCGTGTAGTTGTTTCACAGCTTGTTCGTTCACCTGGTGTTTATTTCTCAGTGTCAACCAACACCACAGGTAACCTTGACGTTCGTAACAACAAGGCTCAGATCATTCCTTCACGTGGTTCATACCTTGAGTTCCTAACCGAATGGGTTAAGGACGACCGCAAATCTGTCTCACGTTTCGGTAAGCCAATCCTTCAGGTTCAGGTTGACCGCAAGACTAAAGTTTCTGCAACCATTTTCCTAAAAGCTCTTGGTCTTTCACGCGATGAAATCACAGCAACTTTCGCTGATGTTTATGCAGCGTTGAACAACAAAGAGTGGGTTGACATTGATCTAATCCAGAACACTTTGGACTACGACGAGTCACGTGCATTCACAACTCCAATCATCACTAAAGAAGATGCGTTGAAGGAAATGTATCGTAAGGTTCGTGGTGAGTCAGGTAACGCAGACGCAGCTGAAAGCTGGTTGAAGAGCGTTTACTTCGATAAGAAGCGTTACAACCTTGCCCGCGTTGGTCGTCACAAGCTAAACCGCAAGCTAGGTATCAACGTTGAAGAGAACACCACTGTTCTTTCTGTTGATGACATCGTGGCAACTTTGAAGTACCTAATCATCTTCGATCTGGCTTTGAAGAACAAGGCAGACATCACAGGTAACTTGACTTTCAACCTGAAGATGACTGACAAGTCAGAGAAGACCGATGTTCGCATCGCATCTGACGACATCGACGACTTCCAGAACCGTCGTATTCGTTCGGTTGGTGAATTGATCCAGAACCAGGTTCGTATCGGTCTTAGCCGTATGGAGCGTGTCGTTCGTGAGCGTATGTCAACTCAGGACGTTGAGGCTATTACCCCTCAGACCCTGATCAACCTGCGTCCAGTTGTTTCATCGATCAAGGAATTCTTCGGTGCAAGCCAGCTTTCACAGTTCATGGACCAGAACAACCCACTAGCTGGTTTGGCTCACAAGCGTCGTCTATCAGCGCTTGGTCCTGGTGGTATTGCTCGTGAACGTGCACAGATGGAAGTCCGTGACGTTCACCCATCTCACTACGGTCGTATGTGTCCAGATGAAACTCCTGAAGGTCCAAACATTGGTCTTATCGGATCGCTAACTGCATATGCTCGCATCAACACTTTCGGTTTTATCGAGACTCCTTACAACAAGGTCACTAACGGTAAAGTAACCGGCAAGATTGAGTACCTAGATGCAGCTGCAGAAGATGGCAAAGTCATCGGCGGTGCCGATGTTCCACTAAATGCAGATAAGACTTTCGCTAACAAGAAGGTGTTCGCACGTTTCAAGGGTGATGTTGTTGAAGTTGACAACGACCAGGTTGATTACATCGACATTTCACCTCGTCAGCTTGCATCTGTTTCAACATCTTTGATTCCATTCCTTGAGCACGATGACTCAACTCGTGCTTTGATGGGTGCGAACATGCAACGTCAGGCAGTTCCATTGCTTCGCAGTGTTGCACCTCTAGTTGGTACTGGTATGGAACGTGCTGCAGCGATGGACTCTTTCGCAGTTGTTCTTTCAAAGAATGCTGGTGTGGTTGAAGAAGTTGATGCTGACCTTATTGTTGTTCGCAACGAAGACAACAAGTTGGATAAGTACACCTTGCGTAAGTTTGAAAGATCAAACCAGGGAACTGCAATCAACCAGACATCTATCGTTTCTCCTGGACAGAAAGTTGAAGCCGGTGAAGTTCTAGCCGATGGTCCTTCAACCGATCAGGGTGAACTTGCTTTAGGTAAGAACCTGTTGGTAGCTTTCATGCCTTGGGAAGGTCACAACTTCGAAGACGCGATCATCATTAGCCAGGCTTTGGTTAAAGAAGACACACTTTCATCCATCCACATCGAAGCTCATGAAGTTGAAGCTCGTGACACCAAGCTAGGTAAGGAAGAGATCACTGCAGATCTTCCTAACGTATCTATGGAAGCACTAGCTCAGCTAGACGAGCGTGGAATCATCCGCATCGGTGCTGAAGTTAGACCTGGAGATATCTTGGTCGGTAAGGTTACCCCTAAGGGTGAAACCGAACTTTCAGCTGAAGAGCGTTTGCTTAGAGCTATCTTCAACGAGAAGAGCCGCGAAGTTCGCGACACTTCACTGAAGGTGCCTCACGGTGAAGCTGGAACTGTTATTGACGTGAAGGTCTTCGACATTGAATCTGGCGATGACGAGCTAGGTTCTGGTGTTAACCAGCGCGTAGTTGTTCACATTGCGCAGAAACGTAAGATCACCGAAGGTGACAAGCTTGCTGGTCGTCACGGAAACAAGGGTGTTATTTCTAAGATTCTTCCTGTTGAAGACATGCCTTTCTTGGAAGATGGAACTCCGGTTGACATCGTTTTGAACCCGCTAGGTATTCCAGGTCGTATGAACTTCGGTCAGGTGCTTGAAACTCACCTAGGTTGGATTGCTAAGCAGGGTTGGGAAATCAAGCCTGGTGCTAAGTGGGCTGAACACCTTTCAGAGGAATTGCACTCAGCTGCTCCTGGAACTAAGGTTGCAACCCCAATCTTCGATGGTGCGCACAAAGATGACATCATCGGTCTATTGGAATCAACCCTTCCTAACCGCGATGGTAAGAAGCTAGTTGACAGAACTGGTAAGGCTAACTTGTTTGATGGTCGTTCGGGAGAAGCTTTCCCAATGCCAATCTCAGTTGGTTACATGTATGTCTTGAAGCTTCACCACCTAGTTGACGACAAGATTCACGCTCGTTCAACAGGTCCTTACTCAATGATTACCCAGCAACCATTGGGTGGTAAGGCACAGTTCGGTGGACAGCGCTTTGGTGAGATGGAAGTTTGGGCTCTGCAGGCATACGGTGCTGCACACACCCTTCAGGAACTTCTAACCATCAAGTCGGATGACATCACCGGTCGTGTTAAGACTTACGAAGCAATCGTTAAGGGTGAGAACATCCAGGCTCCTGGTATTCCAGAATCCTTCCGCGTACTTGCAAAGGAAATGCAGTCACTAGCTCTAAACGTTGAGGTTCTCAACGCTGAAGGTGGCATCGTCACATTGAAGGATGAAGACTTCGAACGTGACATGGCACAGGAAGCTATGGACGGTATTAACCTTTCACGCAACGAATCATTGTCCAGCGACAACGAACCTACTTGGTCCTAAGCGAATAGAACGAGAGAAAAAGAGATAAATATGGACGTCGAAACTTTCAGCTCCCTAAGAATTGGTCTTGCGACCTCAGATGATATTCGCTCATGGTCTAATGGTGAAGTTAAGAAGCCTGAGACCATCAACTACAGAACCCTAAAGCCTGAGAAGGACGGTCTGTTCTGTGAGAAGATCTTTGGTCCTACAAAGGACTGGGAATGTTCTTGTGGTAAGTACAAGCGTGTACGTTTCAAGGACATCGTTTGTGAGCGCTGTGGTGTTCAGGTAACTAAGTCTTCAGTTCGTCGTGAGCGCATGGGTCACATCGAGCTTGCAGCTCCTGTTACTCACATTTGGTACTTCAAGGGCGTTCCAAGTC
>CAIXVE010000103.1 GCA_903922825.1 uncultured Micrococcales bacterium
TACCTAGAGGGTTGGTACACATTTGATCTACAAGGAAACATAATCAGAGCTGGAAGCCCTGGTGATGTTGTGTCGTCCTCAACTTATACCAATTGGGATGCCAATGTATTCGGAAGATGGTTGGACAATCCTCCTCCACCACCACCTTCAGTAGATGCGATAACTCCTCAGGTACTGCCGGTTTACCCACGAGCAACCTCCGTTCAACTACCAAACCTGCCCCTAAATGGTGATGTCTCGGCTTCGATTTGTATTTTTGAGTCAGATCCGTTCGGCAACCAAGTCTCAAGTAATTTGCAATTCACAGATCTAGGGACTTCGACTAGCGGATTTAGTTCAAGCTATTTGATTTCGTCCCCTAGCGCATTGGTTAGAACAGACTCCAAATACTTAAAAGTTAGAGTTTCATCAAGTTCAGATCCATATTGTTCAACTGGCTTCGACCATGTTGTTGAAATTAGGTTGCTTGGCGCAGATCTAGCTCAAATTAGCCCGCTATACCTAAGCACTCACTAAGGGCTATAAGCCGAAGGCAGAACCTTGTGGCTTATCGTCAGGCAAAGAAATACCTTGAAGTTCAGCAGCTCGCTTGGCTGGATTCCCTGATTTAGCCTTCTTTTTGTTCTTATCTTTTTTAGCTTGAGGTCTAGGCATTGCACCCCATCCCCTGTGGCATACCTGGAATGTTGGGCGTTCCACCTTTAGCCATGGTCTTCATCATCTTGGCCGCTTGCTCAAAGCGGTTAACTAAACCATTCACATCGGTCACCGTCATACCAGCACCTTTAGCGATACGAAGCCTTCTTGAACCATTCAGGATCTTCGGATCTCTGCGCTCTTTTGGAGTCATCGACAAAATGATTGCTTCAGTTCGATCAATTTCTTTTTCATCAAAGTTATCCAGCTGACTCTTAAGCTTTCCAGCCCCTGGCATCATGCCGAGCATGTTCTTTAATGAACCCATTTTTCTAAGCTGTTGCATTTGGTCGAGGAAATCTTCAAGGGTGAAAGCATCTTTGGCCATCTTCTCAGCCATTGCTTTGGCTTGCTCTTCGTCAAAACTCTTTTGGGCCTGCTCAATCAGAGTAAGGATGTCACCCATATCCAGAATTCTTGATGCCATACGATCTGGATAGAAAGGCTCAAACGCATCCATGGCTTCACCGGTTGAAGCAAAGATGATTGGCTTACCGGTTACTTGGGCAACAGATAAAGCAGCACCACCGCGTGCATCACCATCAAGCTTGGTTAGCACAACACCATCAATACCAACGCCATCTTCGAAAGCTTTAGCTACGTTGACAGCATCCTGACCAATCATTGAATCAATAACAAACAGAACTTCATCTGGTTCAGTAGCTCTTCTGATGTCCTTAGCCTGCTGCATCATATCTTCATCGATACCCAGTCGACCTGCGGTGTCGATAATGACTACAGAGTATTGCTTCTGCTTAGCAAACTTGATGGCATCCTTGGCAACTGAGACCGGATTACCTTTACCATTGCCCTCTTCAGGTGCAAAAACAGGAACCCCAACGCGTTCACCGATTACCTGCAATTGGTTGACTGCATTAGGTCTCTGCAGATCACAGGCAACCAGCAGTGGTGTTTGGTTCTGATCTTTAAGCCATTTAGCTAATTTTCCAGCA
>CAIXVE010000104.1 GCA_903922825.1 uncultured Micrococcales bacterium
CCTAACGGAGAGTGCCTTGAGTTATCCGCGAGGATGTTGTGTACATAGACACCTGCAAAGCCAAGCAGGAGACCAAGCGGTAAACCAAACAATGCTCGGAAGACTGGCTTAAACCAAGGTAGGAAGTTAGGGCTAGCTAGCCGAAGGCGCTCAGGCATATCAAATCTGAATTCAACCCCGTCAGCCACCGAGTAGGTGTCACGCTTTATTGTTACCTGAGATGCATGAGCCGAAAGCGCAGCTTTCTTTAGCTCGGCAGTTTTCTCGCCTCCGATAGAAACAGTTGAACGCTCCCCTGGTTCAGCGATAACCCAGAACTTTGACTTCTTACCGGCGCTTGATTTGCGATATTGGCGCATTGCCATGGCTGTTGCATCGAAAGTTTTCTTGTGATCAGGGTGACCGTATCCACCTTTGGAGTTATAAGTAATAACTGCATCAGGCTTGAAAGATTTCATCACTTGAAAAATGTCATCTGCAATAACCGGAGTTGAAACAGCAGCTAAAGACATTTGATCTAGTTTTGCTGGTGTAGTTGGGGTTCCTAGATTACCGATTCGCATTCCGCTATCAAGATATGCTCTAGTGCCTGCGAACTTGAAATTAGTAACGCCTAAGGCCTTCATTGCATTCTTAAGTTCACCAGCCCTGAAAGCCCCCATGGAAGCACGGTTTGCTTCCAATGCTTTAAGTTCTTCAAGTTTGACCCGACCGCGTTCACCTCTGGTGAGGGTTAGCAAGGAAACTTCAGCTCCACGGTTGATGGCATCTGCCATAACGTGAGCAGTTTGAAGTGACTCATCGTCCGGGTGCGCGTGCACCAAGAGGATCTTCTTAGCGGTGAATCTTTGTTTAGCCATAAGAAAAACCTTAGTTGAGATAAGGCCTGTATTGACCTTCATTCAGGCAACAGGTAGATTTAGTTAGGTAACCCTAACTTCGAATGGTCTGATAACCATCGCGAAAGGCAAGATTGCTAGCTAACCTCCTGATTGGCCTTAGAGAAGGCTTAGAAGCCTCGCTAATCGTAGGAATCTTGGTTGCCTATGCCCTCAAAACCAGCTCTCCTAAGGCGGTTAGCCGAATCCTCACCGGAACTGGATTAGCCGTTTTAGTCTCTGTTTTAGTTGGTTTTGCTCTAGCTGAATTTGTCGCTGTGGTTCCTGAAGGAACCAATGAAATTATCTCTGGTCTAGCTTCGATTATTGCGATGGTGTTTGTCACCTGGATGATTTTCTGGATGGTGAAACAATCCAGACAAATGAAATCAAAACTTCAAAACCAAGTTGATAGCTCAAACACCAAGACACTTACGTTGGTGGCCGTGGCATTCCTTGCAGTAATCAGAGAGGGTATAGAAACCTCTGTATTTATCTGGAGTGCTTCGAGGGCAACCGGATCTGACACCAATCCCCTTCTGGGCGCATTCCTAGGTTTACTAATCGCAGCGGTTATTGGTTACCTCGTTTATAAAGGCTCCCTAAAACTAAACCTTTCAATCTTCTTCAAATACACAGGCCTTTTCCTGATTATGGTTGCAGCCGGAATCCTTGCCTACGGGGTATCTGAGCTGCAACAAATTGGTTGGTTGCCACTACTTGAATCTAAAGCTTATGACCTAACTGGACTCATTCCAGAAGGCAGTGCAATCGACACAATTCTTCGAGGGACAATAAGCTTCAACTCAGCACCAACAATTCTGGTTAGCTTGACATGGACGCTTTACGTTGCCATCGTTGGATGGCTTTACCTAAAACCTAAAAAGAACTAGGCGTTCTCGTTAGCTCTCTTCTTGTTAGAAAGAAGACGAGCACGAAGGTTTGGATCCAATTCAACTTTACGAATACGAGTGGCTTCAGGGGTAAC
>CAIXVE010000105.1 GCA_903922825.1 uncultured Micrococcales bacterium
CCTTCAACTCTTAGAGCAACAACATCACCTGAAGCCATGAACTCAACTAGCGGCTCATAAAACGGTTTACCTTCGTGCTCTTGATAGTGCTGAGCAAGGAGTTCTCTTGACGGGGTTAGCTTCTTGATGTCACTGATAACGTAACCTTTAGCTTCAATTCTTGAAATGATTTCACCAATCAGGTTTCTTCTAACACCATCTGGCTTTATGAGAACTAGAGTCTGCTCAGTCATTTACTTTTCCTTACTTTCAACTATTACTTCAACGCTATCAAGATTTGCTTTAGCCTTCTTGGCTAAATCTATTGTTGCTCCAGCAATCATCGACCAACCAAATAATCCAACAAAGATGATTGAAATCAACAGCATCCAGGGAACAAAGAATGAAACAACCAGAAGGGTGATCTGCAAAGCCCAAGCAAACCAGTATGAACCTTTACGGCCCAAATAACCTGGTGTCAAAATCAAAATGGTTGAAAACGCTAAACCAAAACCCCAAACCAATTTAGGATCAGCCACCTTCAAACCAAAAGCCACAAGAGTCCCAAAGAAGACAATGAACGCCTCAAAAGCCAAAATGATTGAACCTAGTTGTCTTCTAACTGATCTTTCAGCCACGCTGTGCCTCCTGTTGCTTTAGTTTTAGAACATCGCCGACCAAGGTTATTGAACCGGTCACTACAACCGTACCGCCGGGAACCATACTTGCTTTGGAACTTGCCAAATCAAGAGCTAGTTCAAGGTCCTCTGAAATTTGAACTCGATCAGACCCAAATACTTCTAAAGCCAAAGAATAAAGTTCATCTATTTCAGTTGCCCTGATTGAAGAACTCTTGGTGATGATCACTTCACTCAACACCGTTTCTAGCGCTTCAAGAACACCTCTGGCGTCTTTATCGCCCAAAACGCTAATCACACCAACAGCATGAGGAGAGCTAAATGAATGTTCCAGCGAATGAGCTAAAGATCTAGCTCCATGTGGATTATGAGCTGCATCTAAAAGCACTCTCGGCGTACGAGAAATCGTTTGCAATCTTCCAGGTGAAGAAACATCGGCGAGAGCTGGTCTAAGCACATCTAAAGGAACGCTGTTCTGAGCTGAACCTAAGAACTGCTCAACAGTTGCTATGGCCAGAGCTGCATTGAATGCTTGATATTCACCGTGCAAAGGAATGAAAAGATCTTCATAGTTTCCGGTTAGTGATTTCATTGAGAAGGTGATGCCGGCATCAGCTTCTGAGAATTTAGTTATCTCGAAATCTTTTCCATACAAATCAAACGAATCACCAAGCTCTGCTGCCTTAGCTTGCAGAACAGTCAGCGCTTCTGGCTTTTGAACTGAGGATAAAACTGCAGCACCTGTTTTTATGATTCCTGACTTAGTAGTTGCAATTTCGGTAATGGTATTACCTAATCGGTCCATGTGATCTAGGTCTATAGGTGTGAAGACAGCAACATCGCCATCGGCGACGTTAGTTGAATCCCACTCCCCGCCCATGCCAACTTCTAGAACTAAAACATCGATCATCGCATCAGCAAAACAGGCAAAACCTAAAACCGCTAAGACTTCAAAGAAAGTTAGTCGTAAATCATCTTCGGCTAGAAGTTCTTGATCGACTAATTCAAGAATTGGCTCAATGTCTTTGAACACATCAAACATGCGATCTATTGGAATAGATTCACCATCTAAAGCAATACGTTCATTCAAATCAATCAAATGAGGTGAGGTGAACCTTCCGGTTCTAAGACCGAACTCTCGAAGGATTCTTTCGATGATACGAGTGGTGGTGGTCTTACCGTTAGTTCCGGTGACATGAACCACCCGATACATCTTCTGTGGATCTCCAAGAAGCTCAACCGCTCTTCTAGTGGGTTCTAATCTTGGACGTAACTTGTGTTCTGGAACACGCGCCATCAAAGATTTCTCGATGTATTGAATCTTCTCTAGTTCGGTAAGACTCAAAGCTTTGCCACCACTACACCCAAAGGCAAATCTTGACCTACGGTGACACCTTCACCAGCAACATCACCGATGGCAGTTTCTAATTCCAAGGTTAGAGTTTCTGATTTCACTAACTCTTCGTGCGTTCTAATAGCACTGAGCACTTCCTCTGAAGAAGTGATAACTAATTTGATTCGGTCACTAACATCCAGATCTGCATCTTTACGAGCCTGTTGAACAGCACGAATAACATCTCTAGCAATACCTTCTGCTTCAAGTTCTGGGGTCACTACAGAATCCAAAAGAACAAAACCACCGCCAGGCAGAATTCCAATCAGATTCACATTTGAACTAGTTTCAGACATGTCTGCAACCAGTTCAATCTCGTATTCGCCCTCAAGTAGTTCAACTCCACCACAGACAACAGTTCCATTAGTTTCTGACCAGTTACCAGATTTAGATGCACCAATGATGTTCTGCACCTCTTTACCAACACGAGGTCCTAGAACTCTTGAATTCACACTCAACTTCTTCACAACACCAAACTCAGTTGTTGAATCCAGAGATAGTTCAACTAGCTCAACGCTCTTCACATTCAACTCATCAGAGATGATGTCTTTGAAACCATCAAGAGCTTGAGCGTTTAGGGTAACAACAGTGAGCTTTGCTAAAGGCAGACGAACACGAAGACCTGCACCTTTACGCAAAGCTAGCGCTGAAGATGAAACGGCTCTAACCTGATCCATGGCAACAACCAACTCATCGTTAGCCACAAGTGCCTCATGATCTGGCCACTCGGTCAGGTGAACTGATCTCATACCGGTTAGGCCTTGGAATACTTCCTCAGAAATCAAAGGCAACATCGGAGCACACACTCTTGTCATCAGTTCTAAAACTGAATACAAAGTGTTGAACGCATCAGCATCGCCATCCCAGAACCTTGACCTGGATCTTCTGACATACCAGTTAGTCAAGACATCTGCGAAATCACGCAGTCTGGCAGCGGCCCCGAAGGTATCAAAAGCGTTTAGATCTGCACTAACTCCAGCAATCATCTCGCGGGTCTTAGCAACCAGATATTTATCTAAAACATCTTCACTAGAAAGATCGAACTTCGCTTCGTAGTTAGCTGCATTTGCATACAAGCTAAAGAAGTAATAGGTGTTCCAAAGTGGCAGAAGAACTTGCCTAACACCTTCACGAATACCTTGCTCGGTAACCGACATTGTTCCACCGCGAAGAATTGGCGATGAAAGAAGGAACCAGCGCATGGCATCTGAACCATCACGGTCAAACACTTCATTCACATCTGGATAGTTACGAAGCGATTTAGACATCTTTTGACCATCAGAACCGAGAACAATACCGTGTGACACAGCAGTCTTGAAGGCTGGTCTATCAAACAGGGCTGTTGATAAGACGTGCAAGGTATAGAACCAACCTCTGGTTTGACCTGAATATTCAACGATGTAGTCGCCTGGGCTGTGTGTTTCAAACCAGTCAGAATTCTCGAACGGATAGTGAACCTGAGCAAAAGGCATTGAACCTGACTCAAACCAGCAGTCGAGAACTTCAGGAACACGAACCATCATTGATTTACCGGTTGGGTCATCAGGATTTACACGAGTTAGGTGATCAATGGTTGGACGGTGGAAATCAGAAACTCTAACTCCAAAGTCTCGCTCCATTTCATCCAACGAACCGTAAACATCGATACGTGGATAGTTAGGGTCGGTTGATTTCCAAACTGGAATCGGTGCACCCCAGAAACGGTTACGTGAGATAGCCCAGTCACGAACGTTCTCTAACCACTTGCCAAACGAACCATCTTTGGTGTGTTCTGGAACCCAGTTGATTTCTTGGTTTAGTTCCAACATGCGATCTTTTAGTTTTGTGGTTTCAACAAACCATGATGAAACTGCTTTATAAATCAAAGGATTCTTGCATCGATAGCAGTGAGGATACGGGTGGTCATAGCTAGCTTGTTTTAGTAAGCGACCCATGTCTTTAATCTTTTGAGTTATTGGCTTGTTAGCTTCAAACACGTGCATGCCAACAAAATCTGTAATAACAGAGTTGTATTCACCACGTTCATTCACTGAAACATAAACCGGAATACCAGCAGCCTCACAGAGTTTTTGGTCATCTTCACCGTAGGCAGGTGCTTGATGAACGATACCGGTACCCTCGTT
Source organism: uncultured Micrococcales bacterium (assembly GCA_903922825.1). Taxonomy (GTDB): domain Bacteria; phylum Actinomycetota; class Actinomycetes; order Actinomycetales; family Microbacteriaceae; genus Rhodoluna. The sequence continues at coordinate 4,134 of CAIXVE010000105.1, forward strand.
ATCTGCAACGTAGTCCCCAACAATAACCTGCCAAGCGTTCTGAACATCAAACTTAGTTTCATCTGCGTAGTAATCAAATAATCTTTCATATTTGATTCCAGCGAGCTCTTTACCCAACACTGTTGTCTCAACTGCAGCTAAAGCAGTTTCAATATCTTCAAAGCCAAGATCTTTTATGTGAGCTGCAATTAGAGACTTTGCTAAAAGGTATTTACCGGTCTCAGTGTTTATAACTGCATATTCAATTTCAGGTCCAACAGCTAGAGCGAAGTTAGTTGGTAATGTCCAAGGAGTTGTTGTCCAAGCCAGGATCTTCACCCCACTGAATCTTTCGCCATCAAGAATGGGGAAAGTAACAGTGACTGTTTGGTCTTGTCTGTTTTGGTAAACATCTTCATCCATGCGCAACTCATGGTTAGACAAAGGTGTTTCACATCGCCAGCAATATGCCAGAACCTTGAAACCTTCGTAGATAAGACCTTTATCGAAAAGCTGCTTGAAAGCCCAAAGCACAGATTCTGTGTATGGAGCATCAAGAGTTTTGTAGTCATTATCAAAATCAACCCAACGAGCCTGACGGGTCACATAGGTTTCCCACTCTTTGGTGTATTTCAAAACAGAGGTACGGCAGTAATCGTTGAACTTTTCTATGCCGAACTTCTCAATCTCAGGTCTACCCGAGATCTTTAGTTGACGTTCAGCTTCAACTTCAGCTGGAAGACCGTGAGTGTCCCAACCGAATCTTCTTTCAACCCGGTAGCCCTGCATGGTCTTGAACCTAGGAACTGTGTCCTTGGCATAACCGGTTAAAAGGTGCCCATAGTGTGGCAGACCATTAGCGAAAGGAGGGCCGTCATAGAAGACGAATTCAGGAGCATTCTCGTCTTTACGCTGGTCAATAGACGCCTGGAAGGTCTTATCTTTAGCCCAGAAGGCCAGAATTGACTCTTCAATGGCTGGGAACGATGGGCTAGCTGGAACGCCAAAAGAAGCTCCATTGTGCTTGGGATACATGGCTAGGCTCTCTCGTTTTTGCGATATGGGTCTTTATCTAATGTTAATCTTAAACAACCTGTAAGTTTTTGGAGAACCTAACGTGCCTAAACCTGATTTCTTGAAGCCTGCCTCAACCCCTGACAAAGTAGGCGTTGAGGGCCTTGAGGCTAAATGGGCTTTAGCCTGGCAGGAAGAGGGCACCTACCGATTCAGACGTGACTCTGAAGCTCAGGTTTATTCGATTGACACTCCACCACCAACAGTTTCAGGGTCTTTGCACGTTGGCCACGTTTTTAGCTATACCCATACTGACGTTGTTGCCAGATTCCAGAGAATGCGTGGCAAAGAGGTTTATTACCCAATGGGTTGGGATGACAACGGTCTGCCAACTGAAAGAAGAGTTCAGAACTACTTCGGGGTTCGTTGCGATCCTTCCCTTCCTTACGTTGAGAACTTCGTTCCACCTTATGAAGGTGGCGATAACAAGTCTTCTAAAGCAGCAGATCAGATTCCTATTTCTAGAAAAAACTTCATTGAGCTTTGTGAAAAACTAACCGCTGAAGACGAATTACAGTTTGAAGCGCTTTGGCGTCAACTGGGTCTTTCAGTTGACTGGGCTCAGACCTATCAGACCATCTCCCCTAAAGCTCAGCGAGTTTCTCAGCAAGCTTTCCTAAATAACATTGCTCGTGGTGAGGCCTACCAGTCGATGGCACCGACACTTTGGGATATCACTTTTAGGACAGCAGTTGCTCAGGCAGAGCTTGAAGATAGAGATCAGCCAGGTGCTTATCATCGCATTGGCTTTGACGGCCCTGATGGAAAAATCTTTATCGAAACAACTAGACCAGAACTTATTCCTGCCTGTGTTGCACTTGTTGCTCACCCAGATGATGAAAGATACCAACCACTTTTTGGTAAGACTGTAACAACTCCGCTCTTTGGTGTTGAAGTTCCGGTCGTTGCACACAGATTGGCCCAAATTGATAAGGGCTCAGGTATTGCGATGATCTGTACATTCGGCGATGTCACAGATGTGATCTGGTGGCGTGAACTAGATCTTCCTAACCGAGCAATCATCGGTTGGGATGGCAGAATCCTCGAAGATGCACCTGAAGTAATAACTTCAACAGAAGGTCTTGCAGCTTTTGCAGAACTTTCAGGGAAAACCGTCTTCTCAGCTAAAACCAGAATTGTTGAACTACTTCAAGAATCAGGGGATATGGTTGGTGACCCTAA